>NZ_JAUBVR010000001.1:0-324584 GCF_036705955.1 Microcoleus sp. A6-C6
TTGCTGGCATCCATACATTCTGTTTTCCTCCTTGGTTTATATTAGCATAGTATTCGCAATTCCAGGGTAAAGTATGCCTACAAAACAACCAATACAAAAAAAAATTGAAGGCGGTTGAAACCGCTACCGAGTTCCTCCTCATGTCTAAAGCCAGGGGCTTCCCTCTCGTTTTTTGGTGAAGGGAATTGGATTCCTACTCCCGAAGAGCGTGCCCAGCAGGCACAAGAGCGTGCAGAGCAGGAAAGACAGCGTGCAGAGCAGGCACAAGAACAAGCCCAGCAGGCACAAGAGCTTGCAGAGCAGGAAAGACAGCGTGCAGAGACTGCCGAAACTCGCTTAGAATCTTTGATGCAAAGACTGCGGGAATCTGGCATCGATCCCGATCGATTCTTGAACGGTTAATGGTGATTTTTTTTAAGACTTACGCACTACGAACCAAGGGAGTTGCTTAATCAGGGTATGAAAAAGAACTAGACAAAAATCCAGAAGCTTTGTGGACAATGGTTTTTATGATTTGCATATTTAGCCGTTCATACCGTAAATCAGCAACGCCAACTACAGTTATTCAACCCGCAGGCGAGTGGGCGAGAGTTTGTGTAGAGGCGGTTTCAACCGCCCAGTTTCGTCAATCGGTAAGCAAACTCGGAGAAGTAATCACAAAGACATCCCTAGTTCCCACTCCTTCTAATTCCGGTTTAATCGGCGTAGTAAAGTGGAAAAATTCGTGGTCATTTACTAGCAGCAATTCTCCCGGATGCAGAATTTTATTAAAAACAGGCTTCTCTTTTTTCGCCAAGTACAAATGCGTTTCCCCGCCGACAATATTAGTGCGATCGACCGAGAAAATCCCGATAAAATCAGTACCGTCTTGGTGAATGCCTTCCGGTGCGGGGTTGCCGAAATTGTGCGGCGAGCAACTTGTCCTGATTTGATGCACTCCGATTTCGGCTTCTGGGTGAATTTTGCAGGAGTCGAAGAAGGCAAAAATCAGTTGTTTGAAGTTATCGAGGGCAATTAGCCGATCGTCCAATTCGGCATATTCCCGCCGGATATCACCCACCACCGGATTGTATGCTTTGCTTTGGAACAAGTAGCCGTGAGGTAACTTAACTAACTCAGTCCCGTTCACTGCAAACCGCGACAATCTTCTGGAACGATACTTGCCTTTAATGTAAGGATCGATCGGCATATCGTTAAAAAATGGCTGGAAACCTTCGAGCTTAATCGAGTTTACTTTCTTGAAAGTAAACATGAAAGCATAGTCCAATTGAATGGATTCTAATACTGTTTTCATAGATTTTTCTTCCTAAAGCCTTGCTCCCCTCCTTAATTTTGCCTTAAGGAGGTGTATGCTTCTAGTCTAGCTCAGGTTTTTTGCACCTGTGGTAAAAAACACTACAAAATTTGCAAAGATATCGTAAAGAAGGAAGAAGGAAGAAGGAAGAGGGAAGAAGGAAGAGGGAAGAAGGAAGAGGGAAGAAGACATACACAGCAAGCTTTTCAGCGATCGGTATTTGACGTTTAATTAAGTGGATTTACTTAGCAGTTTAACTCCGCACCGCTTTCACTAGCGACTGACAGGCCCGCAGGAAGACGGCAACATCCGCCCCAAGTGCAACGTATTGAACGCCAACATCAATCCACTGCTTGGCGATTTCGGGGTTTTCGGCAAAAGTACCCGCTGCTTTGCCTGCTTTGCGGATGGTTTGCACTGCTTCCTGCATCATGTCGATGACTCGGGGATCGCAGACTTGGCCCGGAATGCCGATCGACTGTGACAGATCGTAAGGCCCCAAAAAAATCACATCAATATGTGGCACAGTCACAATTTCTGCTAAGTTATCGATGCCACCTTTACCTTCGATGTGAATCACAACCAAGGATTCTTCATTGAGTTTGTCCGTGATATCAACGCCCGCAGCAGTGTAACGTCCAGCCCGCGTAGCGAAAGAAAGACCCCGCGTGCCCAGAGGACTGTATTTAGCGCTTTTGACAGCGATTTCGGCATCAATTTTGCTTTCAATTTGCGGTACTTGAACGCCTGCGCTGCCGATGTCGAGAGCTCGTTGAATTTGCGGCCCATCGTTTTTGCGGACACGGACAATTGGTGCAATGCCGGTGCAGTCGGCCGCGCGACACAAATCTTCAGCAGCAAGGGGGTGCAGGGGGCCGTGTTCCATGTCTATGACGGCAAAATCAAATCCAGCGTGACCGCAGATTTCGATGAATGCGGGATAGGCGCAGTTCATAAATAAACCGAGGACTGTTTCGCCTTGTTTGATTTTTTGTTTGAGTTGGTTCTGACGCATGGTTTATTCAGTTGACAGTTGACAGTTGACAGTTGACAGTTGAGGGCGACCTCTCCCGGTCAGGAAGAGGATTGAAGTAATGAATAGTCTGCTTTTAATTTCTCCCTACAAGGGAGAGGCTTTAACCCAATTCTTTCTGGTAATGCCGGAAATTTGATGTTTTTTTACCGCGAATTAATGCCGATGAACCCAGATTGTTTTTAATTTTACACTCTTCAACCTGCGGAGGCAGGTGAGAGTTTGTATAGACGCGGTTTCAACCGTACGTCCGATCTTTATGTTAAGAGGATAGATAAAAATTTTATAGCTGATTTAGCTTCGATTTTAAAGGGAATCAAGCACACAACCCAGGCAAAAATAAACATTCCTAATATCAGTAAAAATATTGGCCCCACGGAGGGTTCTACGAACCAAGCAAATAAAGCAAACATTCCAATACTGCCAGTTGTCCACAGCCAAAGCATCATAAATGCTAGGACTATTTTATGTAAACTCATCCTAATTTTGATGGAACAACCAAACGGTTGAGAATGGATATATCCTTCGATAATTGGCAAAAATGAATTGCGGCCAGTGATGATGCGACTGATTTTGAAGGTATTGCCAGAGATTGTTCCTTCATAAGGTTTGGCAGGTGGCGCGCCGAAGGGTAGAGTTATTCTAAAAAGTTTGGGAGGAGTCACAACTTCGTCCAACCTGTTCAAAACTTCCAAAAAAGTTAAACTGGTGATAATTGTTAAATCCTCAAAGGGAATCAATGACTTAAAAAATTTGACGATTTTTAGCATAAAGTTGATTCGGCTATTCAATAGTTGTCACTGCTATTAATGCCTCTTATATAAAAAAGTTTGCCCTGACTCTACCGCGAAATACCAGTATAGTGCAAAATAAACATTTAAATGCGATGAGTGTTTTTTGCTGATGTCAAAATTAATTCCACAGTCTCCGATGAAACTGCGACGGTATCTATTTTCGCTCAAAGGTCGATCGCTCTTCACCTTCACCCTCAGTCTAATTGCCTCCCTCTCGGCTATTACCCCAGCCTTGGCCGCACCTGTGCGCAATCCCGACAAAGAGGAAACTTGCGACATTCTCGTAGCAGGCGGCGGGCTTGCAGGTGCTGCTACCGCTTACGAAGGTTTGCTGGCGGGGCGCACCGTTTGTATCACGGAAATTACTGACTGGTTAGGCGGTCAAATTTCCTCCCAGGGAACTTCCGCACTTGATGAAAGAGAAACTCAGCGATCGCTCTTATTTTACCCCCGCGGCTACCTAGAATTGCGGCGGCGAATCAAAGAACATTACGGGAGGCTAAATCCCGGCGGCTGTTGGGTTAGCTATTCCTGTTTCATGCCCTACGACGGCCACAAAATTCTATCTGACATTTTGCAAAATGCGGCTCAAACAGGCAAAGGGAAGCTGAAATGGTTTCCGAATACCGTGATTAAAGAATTAGCAATTACTCCGGCGGTGGCGGGGAATGCAGTTGGCGGACAACAAATTAAAAGTGCGATCGCCATTCAACACAAACCAGCCGCCAACACCCCGCCCATCAACACCGAAACCCTGTCTAAAACCATCGAAGATGCCTATCGCTACGAAAACTCGGCGCGATTTAACAAAACTATTATTCGGTTCACTTCCAAACCACCCAACCAGTCAAAATCAAAACCTAGAGGTGCAGATTGGTTCGTGGTAGATGCGACTGAAACAGGCGAATTAATCGGACTTGCCGATGTTCCCTACCGCCTCGGAATTGACCCGCGTTCACCTCTCGAACCTTCCTCCGCCAGCCCAACCGGCGACCCTTACTGCACCCAAGGTTTTACCTACACCTTTGCGATGCAAGCAACAAAGGAACCGCAGCAGCATCAACAGCCGTCTTTTTATCAACAATACGCTCCTTACTACAGTTACGAACTGGCGAGATTAGCCAGCTTTCCGCTAGTTTTCAGCTATCGCCAAATTAAAACCATGAGACCGGATGAGCCGCGCCCTTCCGATCCCAAGAAATTCCCGATTTATCCTGGGGATATTTCCATGCAAAACTGGACTTGGGGGAATGACTACCGCCCCGGTTCTGCTGAGGATAATTTAATTTATTCTCGCGCGCAATTGGAGGCTAACGGTCAACTGCAACCGGGCGCATGGATGGGTGGTTTGCGAACGGAAACTTTGCGCCGCGGCGAAGAAAATGCTCAAGGATATTTCTACTGGTTGGTAGCAGGAACTACTGACTCGCAATTAGGTAATGGAGTGAAAAAACCTTATCCAAACAATCGTTTGTTGAGCGGATTGGATTCGCCGATGGGGACGGTGCACGGACTTTCTAAATATCCTTATATGCGGGAAGGTCGGCGGATTATTGGACGGCCGACTTTGACTCAGCCTCAAGGTTTTACGGTGTGGGAAGTTGATATGTCTCGGACTGATTTTAAGACGGATTTTTACCGCGAGAATTTGTCGAAGGAAGAGTACCGAGATTTGTGGTTGGCTGTGGGTGGTTTGAACGCGCCGGCTTTGGCTGTGGGAAGTCAGACTGTTGAGGAGACTAAATCGCGATCGCGCGCCCGGATTTATCCTGATAGTGTGGGTATCGGTCATTACGCGATCGACTTTCACCCCTGCATGACCAACAGCCCGCCGGAAGCACCGGGAAACACCGAACGCGAAGGCACTCGCAAAGGTCAAGGACAAGCTTATCCGTTCCAAATTCCGCTGCGGGCAATGATTCCTCAGAGGATTGACAATATGTTAGTGGCGGGTAAAAGTATTGCTGTTAGCCACACGGCGGCGGCTGCTTATCGAGTGCATTCTTTTGAATGGTCTGCTGGGGCTGCTGCGGGTGTTACGGCTGCTTTTTCCCTAGAAAATGGGATTTTACCCTATGAATTGGTGGACGAATTACCATCCCGCGAGCCGAATTTGGAGGCGTTACAGTTGCGGTTGCAGCAAGACAAGAATCCGATCGCCTTTCCAGGTACTTCTATTTTCAATAGTTCGTGGCAAAATTGGAAATAATCGCAGTTGGTAATCTGTAGGGCGGACATCCTGCCCGCCGCACAATAAAATTCACTCTTTGTGGAACAGGGTGGAACAGGCTTTCGGGCCTGTTCCTGACACCCCACAATTAACTCGTTACCAAGAAGAGCCTGTTAACAGTATAAAATAACCAATAAGTGAATATTCAACCAACAGCAATTTGTCATCCATCTTTCGATAGAACCAATCAGACACTGCTTTAGTCGGATAATATCAATAATCCCCAAAAATATTCCCCCCTTCCCCTTCAAACTCGTCAAAGGTAACGGTCATGTCAACTGCACAGCTCACAGCCAATCCCAATAATGTTTATGCCAAACAGTTACTCAGAACCTTAGTAGCTGTCAAAAAAGGGGACTTTTCAGTGAGGATGCCCATAGACCAGACCGGTCTAGCCGGGAAAATTGCTGACGAACTTAACGATATTATCGAGCTCAATCAGAGAATGGCCGCCGAACTCGATCGCATCGGCACAGTTGTCGGGAAAGAAGGCAAAATCGCCCAGCGCGCCACCATCGGCAACGTTGAAGGTTCCTGGGCAGCTAGCATCAATTCTGTCAATACCCTAATTACAGATTTAGTACAACCAACCTCAGAAACCGCCAGAGTAATTCGGGCCGTAGCAAAAGGAGATTTATCGCAAACCATCCCCCTAGAAATAGAAGACAGGCCACTCAAAGGAGAATTCCTCCAAACAGCCAAAATTGTCAACACAATGGTAGACCAATTGAGTTCCTTCGCCTCAGAAGTAACCAGAGTTGCTAGAGAAGTAGGAACCGAAGGCAAATTAGGCGTACAAGCCGAAGTGGAAGGAGTAGCAGGAACCTGGAAAGATTTAACAGATTCAGTTAACTCGATGGCCGGGAATTTAACAGCCCAAGTCCGCAACATTGCCGAAGTGACAACCGCTGTAGCAAATGGCGATTTATCTAAGAAAATTACCGTCGATGTCAAAGGGGAAATTCTCGAACTGAAAAACACGATTAACGTCATGGTAGATCAGTTGAGTTCCTTCTCATCAGAAGTAACCAGAGTGGCGCGGGAAGTAGGAACCGAAGGGAAATTAGGCGTACAAGCAGAAGTCAGAGGAGTAGCAGGAACCTGGAAAGATTTAACAGATTCTGTTAACTCAATGGCCGGGAATTTAACAGCACAAGTTCGCAACATTGCCGACGTGACAACCGCTGTAGCCAATGGCGATTTATCTAAGAAAATTACCGTAGATGTTAAAGGGGAAATTCTCGAACTGAAAAACACGATTAACATCATGGTGGATCAGTTGAATTCCTTCGCCTCAGAAGTAACTAGAGTTGCGAGAGAAGTTGGTTCCGAAGGCAAACTCGGCGGTCAAGCAGAAGTTAAAGGAGTTGCGGGAACTTGGAAAGATTTAACTGATAGCGTTAACTTCATGGCCGGCAGTTTGACATCACAAGTCCGCAACATTGCTGATGTGACAACCGCTGTGGCCAAGGGCGATTTATCTAAGAAAATTACCGTCGATGTTAAAGGGGAAATTCTCGAACTGAAAAACACCGTCAACACGATGGTTGACCAGTTAAATTCCTTCGTATCAGAAGTAACTAGAGTGGCGCGGGAAGTTGGAACCGAAGGCAAATTAGGCGTACAAGCAGAAGTGGAAGGAGTTGCAGGAACCTGGAAAGATTTAACAGATTCAGTTAACTCGATGGCCGGGAATTTAACAGCCCAAGTCCGCAACATTGCTGATGTGACGACTGCTGTTGCTAACGGTGACTTATCTAAGAAAATTACGGTACAGGTTAAAGGTGAAATTTTAGAACTAAAAAACACCATTAACGTGATGGTGGATCAACTTAATTCCTTCGCCTCAGAAGTAACGCGGGTGGCGAGGGAAGTAGGGTCGGAAGGTAAACTAGGCGGTCAAGCGGATGTCAGAGGCGTAGCAGGAACCTGGAAGGATTTAACGGATAGTGTTAACTTTATGGCCGGCAGTTTGACGGCGCAAGTGCGGAATATTGCGGCGGTGACTACTGCTGTAGCAAATGGCGATTTATCTAAAAAAATTACTGTTGATGTTAAAGGTGAAATTCTAGAGTTAAAAAATACTGTCAACACGATGGTTGACCAGTTAAATTCCTTCGCGTCAGAAGTAACTAGGGTTGCGAGGGAAGTAGGAACAGAAGGCAAATTAGGCGTGCAAGCTGAGGTGAAAGGAGTTGCAGGAACCTGGAAAGATTTAACGGATTCTGTTAACTCGATGGCTGGGAATTTAACAGCACAAGTCCGCAATATTGCTGAAGTGACAACTGCTGTGGCTAATGGCGATTTATCTAAGAAAATTACCGTTGATGTCAAAGGGGAAATTCTCGAACTGAAAAACACCATGAACGTGATGGTGGATCAGTTGAGTTCCTTCTCATCAGAAGTAACTAGAGTTGCTAGGGAAGTAGGAACCGAAGGCAAATTAGGCGTACAAGCTTACGTGCGCGGGGTAGGAGGAACTTGGAAAGATTTAACTGATTCAGTTAACTTGATGGCGGGGAATTTGACGGCGCAGGTGCGGAATATTGCGGAAGTGACGAAGGCGGTAGCAAATGGAGATTTGTCTAAGAAAATTACCGTTGATGTTAAAGGCGAAATTCTGGAGTTGAAAGATACTATTAATGTGATGGTGGATCAGCTTAATTCCTTCGCTTCTGAGGTGACGCGGGTGGCGCGGGAGGTGGGAACTGAGGGTAAATTGGGCGGTCAAGCTGAGGTGAAAGGAGTTGCGGGGACTTGGAAAGATTTAACCGACAATGTAAACTCGATGGCGGAGAATTTGACGGCGCAAGTCCGGGGTATTGCTAAAGTTGTGACGGCGGTGGCGAATGGCGATTTGAAGCGTAAATTAATTCTGGAAGCTAAGGGGGAAATTGCGACTCTGGCTGATACGATTAACGAGATGATCGATACGCTGGCGACGTTTTCGGATCAAGTTACTACGGTGGCGCGGGAAGTTGGAATTGAAGGGAAATTGGGTGGTCAGGCGAAGGTTCCGGGGGCGGCGGGGACGTGGCGAGATTTGACGGACAATGTGAATGAATTGGCGGCGAATTTGACTACTCAGTTGCGTGCTATAGCCGAAGTTGCAATTGCTGTTACCAGAGGCGATTTAACGAGGTCTATTTCCGTTGCTACTGAGGGAGAAGTTGCCATTGTCAAAGATAATCTTAACCAGATGATTGTCAATCTCCGGGAGACAACGCATAAAAATACTGAGCAAGATTGGCTGAAAACAAACCTGGCTAAGTTCACTCGAATGCTACAAGGTCAGCGGGATTTAGAAACTGTTTCTAAACTAATTTTATCTGAACTTACACCGCTGGTTTCTGCTCAGCATGGTGTCTTTTTTATGATGGAATCTATAGAACACGATCCGTTTCTCAAACTGTTAAGCACCTACGCCTACCGGGAACGCAAGCATCTAGGAAATAGATTCAGTTTAGGTGAAGGTTTGGTCGGACAGTGCGCCCTGGAAAAAGAACGAATCCTGTTGACGGAAGTACCGGACAATTACGTTAAAATCAGTTCGGGGCTGGGAGAATCTGCGCCGCTGAATGTCGTGGTTTTACCCGTACTGTTTGAGGGACAAGTGACGGCTGTAATTGAGTTAGCTTCGTTTCGCCGCTTCAGCGAAATACATTTGACTTTTCTAGACCAACTTACAGAAAGTATCGCGATTGTTTTAAATACAATTGCGGCGAGTATGCGGACGGAAGAGTTATTAAAACAGTCGCAGTCTTTGACAGAAGAGTTGCAAACTCAGCAAAAGGAATTAACGGAAACTAACCAGCGTCTCGAACAACAGGCGCAGTCGCTCCGCGCCTCTGAGGAATTGTTGAAAAATCAGCAGGAAGAGTTGCAACAAACGAATGAAGAATTAGAAGAACAAGCTGAATTGCTGGCGCTGCAAAATAAGGAAGTTGAGCGGAAAAACCGAGATATTGAACAGGCGAGGGCGTTGCTGGAAGAAAGGGCTGAACAGTTGGCTCTAACTTCTAAGTATAAGTCTGAGTTTCTGGCAAATATGTCTCATGAGTTGCGAACTCCGCTGAATTCGCTGTTGATTCTGGCTCGATTGCTTTCTGATAATCCTGACGGCAATTTGAGTTCTAAGCAAGTTGAATACACGCGCACTATTTATTCGGCGGGAACTGATTTGTTAGAGCTGATTAATGACATTTTGGATCTTGCTAAGATTGAATCTGGCACGATGTCGGTGGATATTGAGCAAGTTTTGTTTGGGGATTTGCGAGATCATTTGGATCGAACTTTCCGCCAAATGGCTCTGGATAAGAAGTTGAGTTTTAAAATAGAGCTTGAGGCTGCGTTGCCAAAAGGTATCTATACTGATGCTAAACGGCTGCAACAAGTTTTGAAGAATCTTCTCTCTAATGCTTTTAAGTTTACTGAGCGGGGTGAGGTGAAGTTGGGTGTCGAAGTAGTGCGGGAAGGGTGGAGTTTAGAGATTGAAGCTTTAACGAGTTCTGCTACTGTTTTGGCTTTCTCGGTTAGCGATACGGGGATTGGGATTTCTGATGACAAACACAGGGTTATTTTTGAGGCTTTCCAACAAGCTGATGGTAGCACTAGCCGGAAATACGGGGGCACTGGTTTGGGTTTGTCTATTAGTAGAGAAATTGCTAATCTGTTAGGGGGAGAAATTAAGTTGACGAGTCGCGCTGGTGAGGGTAGTAAATTCACGCTTTATCTGCCGCAAACTTACCAAGAATCGGAAATAATAATGAACGATCGCGATTCGGGAACCGACAACCCAACGCCCCAGTTGCCGCCTGGTGTTTCTGCGACACTTCCTTCGCCGAATTTCCATTTGCCTGTGGCGCCTTATCCGTCGGTTTCCATATCTGATGACCGAGAAAATATTGAGAGTGGCGATCGCATCCTTTTGATTATCGAGGATGATGTCAATTTTGCTCGGATTCTGGTGGATATGGCGCAGGAACAGGGTTTTAAAGCTTTGGTTGCTTTGCGGAGCGATATCGGTTTGGCGATGGCGCGAGAGTTCAAGCCAACTGCGATTATGCTGGATCTAAATTTGCCTGTGATGGATGGCTGGACGGTGCTCGATCGCCTGAAGCACGACGCGACTACGCGCCACATTCCGGTTCACATTGTATCAGTTGAAGAAGGGCGGCAGCGCAGTTTGCAGTTAGGGGCGATCGCGTATTTACAAAAGCCTGTCAGTCATGAGGCTTTGAGCAAAGCTTTGACTGATATTAAGGGTTTTGTGGAGCGCCCCGTGAAAAATTTGCTAGTTGTCGAAGACAACGAAACGCAACGTCTTAGCATTGTGGATTTAATCGGCAATCACGATGTTTCAACGACGGCTGTGGGTAGCGGTGCAGAGGCGCTAGAAACTTTGAAGGCTGGGCAGTTTGACTGCATTGTGCTCGATTTGGGACTGCCAGATATGACTGGTTTTGAACTGATCGAGCAGATCAAGCAAGAGCCGAGTTTGAAAAGTTTGCCGATTATTATTTATACGGGCAAAGAGTTGACGAGAACCGAAGAAACTCAACTCAAGCGCATGGCGGAAACAATAATTATTAAAGATGTGCGATCGCCAGAGCGCCTGTTGGATGAAACTGCTTTGTTCTTGCACCGAGTTCAAGCAAATTTGCCGGAACCTAAGCGCCAAATGCTAGAACAGTTGTATCAAACAGATTCGACACTCGCGGGCAAAAAAGTCTTGATTGTTGACGACGACGTGCGGAATATCTTCGCCCTCACAAGTATGCTGGAGCGCCATCTAATGCAAATTGTGTTTGCTGAAAACGGCCGAGAGGGTATTGCTCAGTTGCAAAATACGCCTGACATAAATATTGTGTTGATGGACGTGATGATGCCGGAGATGGACGGTTACGAGACAATGGAAGCAATTCGCAAGATGCCTCAATTCGGTTCGCTGCCAATGATTGCTCTTACTGCCAAAGCTATGAAGGGCGATCGGGAAAAATGTATCGAAGCTGGGGCTTCTGACTACATCACGAAGCCTGTTGATACGGAACAATTGCTCTCGCTGCTGCGCGTTTGGCTTTATCGGTAATGGAAAGAAGTCAGTAGTCAGTAGTCAGTAGTCAGTAGTCAGTTGGCAGTAGTCAGTAGTCAGTAGTCAGTTGTTAGTTGTCATTAATGAGCAGTCATTAGTGAGCAGTCAACAGTCAACTGTCAACTGTCAACAGTTAACAATCAACAGTCAACAATCAACAGTCAACAATGCCCAATTCCCAATTACTAATTACTAATGCCCGAAACTCATGAACTGGAAACAATCGAAATTCAACTCCTACTAGAGGGAATATTTCGCTATTACGGATTTGATTTTCGTAATTATGCTCTTGCCTCTATCAAGCGCCGCATTTGGAACACTATTCGAGCGGAACGGCTCACCACGGTCTCTGGACTTCAGGACAAAATACTCCACAATCCTGCCTGTTTAGAGCGTTTTTTGGTGGATGTTTCTGTGAATGTAACTACAATGTTTCGCGATCCAGGATTTTACA
The DNA here is from genome assembly GCF_036705955.1 of Microcoleus sp. A6-C6. Classification (NCBI taxonomy): domain Bacteria; kingdom Bacillati; phylum Cyanobacteriota; class Cyanophyceae; order Oscillatoriales; family Microcoleaceae; genus Microcoleus; species Microcoleus sp. A6-C6. The sequence goes on from NZ_JAUBVR010000001.1 coordinate 11,897, forward strand.
TTAGTTTCCGAAAAAAAGTGGTGCCGATGCTGCGTACTTATCCTTTTATTCGGATTTGGCACGCTGGATGTTCAACGGGAGAAGAAGTCTATTCTATGGCAATTTTGCTGCAAGAAGAAGGACTGTATAACCGCTGTCGGATTTACGCTACTGACATGAACGAATTAGTGTTAAAAACAGCCAAAGCTGGTATATTTCCTTTGAAACAAATGCAAGAATATACGCATCTCTACCATCAAGCAGGGGGCAAAAAAGCGTTTTCCGAGTATTATACTGCTGCCTATGAAAATGCTATTTTTGGGTCTTCACTTAAAGATAACATGGTCTTTGCTCACCACAACTTAGCAACAGATACTTCTTTTAATGAATTTAATGTAATTCTGTGCCGTAATGTGATGATTTATTTCAATTCACAACTCCAAGAACGGGTACATAAACTTTTTTATGAGAGCTTGGGAATGTTTGGAATTTTAGGATTAGGACATCAGGAGTCTCTAACTTTTACACCTTATGAAAAAAACTATGAAGCAGTTGAACGAAGTGACAAACTCTACCGCAAAATTAAATAAAAATATTTTTGAGATAGTGGTTGTTGGCACGTCTTTGGGAGGGCTAGATGCTCTGACTGTCCTGCTGGCAGATTTGCCACAAAGTTTTCCTTTGCCTGTGGTTATTGTCCAACACCGCCATAAGACTTCTCCTAACAGCCTTACGGATTTTTTACAACAGCAAAGCTCTCTCCAAATCACGGAGGCTCAAGACAAAGAGCCGATCGCCCCTGGCCGGATTTACTTGGCTCCCGCTGACTATCACTTGCTCGTAGAATTGCCCTGGATGGAGAAATTTAGCATTGATGAAAACGACGGTACAGCATGGGAGAGCGCGGCGGCGGAGCCAATCGACAATTCAAAATCCCCAATCCTCAGTCGCGTTTCTCCTACATTTGCACTATCAACTGATGCTCCTGTCTGCCACGCGCGGCCCTCTATCGACGTGCTGTTTGAGTCTGCTGCTGATGCCTTTGGGGAGAAAGTTATCGGCATAATTTTAACGGGAGCTAGTTCTGATGGGAGTGAAGGGCTGGCAAAAATTAAAGCTGAGGGAGGATTGACATTTGTGGAGGAACCTGCTTCGGCTCTATGCCGGACAATGCCGGCGTCCGCGATCGCAAATGTTGAAGTAGACTGGATTTTACCCCTCTCTAAAATCGCTCCGTGTTTAGTCAACTTGCTAACAATTAAAAATTAAAAAATTTATGGATGTGGAACGCGAAAATCAAGTAAATGTCCTTCTAGTTGACGATCGGCCAGAAAATTTGGTGGCTCTAGAAGCTATCCTCAACAGCCATTCTTATAATCTAGTACAAGCTAATTCGGGCGCGGAGGCTCTGAGATGTCTGCTGAATGACGATTTTGCGGTGATTTTGCTTGATGTGCAGATGCCGGGAATGGATGGATTTGAGACGGCAACATTGATTCGCTCCAGAGATCGATCGCGATCGACTCCGATTATTTTTGTCACAGCATTCAGCAGTAATGACACCCACGTGTTTAAAGGTTATTCTCTGGGTGCGGTGGATTACCTCTTCAAACCTTTGGAACCGGAAATATTGACATCGAAGGTGCAGGTATTTGTGGAATTGTTCCAAAAAACAGCCGAGGTGAAGCGACAAGCAACACAGTTAGCTGCTGTTAATAATGAACTCAGTAAAAGTGAAGAGCGATTTCGTACTTTGTGTGCTTGTTCGCCCCTGGGAATTTACTTAGCTGACGTTGAAGGTCGCTGTACTTACATGAATCCCCGCTGTCAAGAGATTTCCGGGTTAATTTTGGATGAAAATTTGGTGTCAGTTTGGCAGCGGTCGGTTCATCCTGAAAACCGCGATCGCGTAGTAGCAGATTGGTTAGGTTGGATTAAAGAAGGTCACGAATATTCGAGTGAGTTTCGATTAGTTGATAACGAAGATGTGCGTTGGATTCATGTGCAGTCGTCGCCAATGTTTTCGGATTTGGGAAAACTGATCGGTCACGTTGGTACGGTTAGAGATATCACAGACCGCAAGCAAGCAGAGGAAGAACGCGGCAGACTGATCCGCGAACAAGTGGCGCGGCAAGAAGCTGAGAGAGCTAACCAGATGAAGGATGAATTTCTGGCTATTCTATCCCACGAACTCCGTACTCCTTTAAATGCCATTCTCGGCTGGTCAAGGCTGCTGCGGGCCAAAAAGTTTGACCAAGAAACTATTGATAAAGCCCTAGAAACAATTGAGCGAAATGCTAAATCTCAAGCGCAACTCGTTGAAGATATTTTAGATGTTTCGCGAATTCTGCGCGGAAAATTAAATTTCAATTTGTATCCGATTCAGTTGAAAAATGTGATTGAAATGGCAATTGATTCTCTGAAACCGCTGGCAGAGACAAAATCAATTGTGATAGAATTTCAAGCTGACTCAAATGTTGGTAAAGTTATAGGCGATAGCGATCGCTTGCAGCAAGTAATCTGGAATTTGCTTTCAAATGCGATTAAGTTTACTCCTGAAGAGGGTAAAATAGAGGTGCGGTTGAAGTTAGTTGGCGACGAGGCCCAAATTCAGATAATTGATAGCGGAATTGGTATTGCTCCTGATTTTCTGCCTTATGTTTTCGATCGCTTCCGCCAAGCTGATAGCAGCACAACTAGGTCTTACGGGGGTTTGGGGCTGGGATTGGCGATCGTCCGTCACTTGGTGGAACAGCACGGTGGTAAGGTTGGCGCACAGAATAATACGGGCGAGGGTGCGAAATTTACGGTTTCTCTGCCAGTTGCTGAGGACAACGGGCAAGGTGATCTTGATGATTGCTCTGAACTCAATGACGCGACAGAGGCTCTCCCAACTCTTGCTAATTTGCAATTGCTGGTGGTGGATGATGACGATGACACGCGGGAGTTTTTGATTGCTGTACTCGAAGACGAAGGAGCTGTGGTGCGATCGGCAGCATCGGTGGCCGGGGCTCTAGCTGCACTGGAGAGTTCTTGGCCAGATGTGCTGCTGAGCGACATTGGAATGCCGGGAGCAGACGGCTATGAGTTGATCGCGCGGGTGAGAGAAATGGAAGTGCTGCGGGATCGAAAGATGCCTGCGATCGCCCTGACAGCTTACGTGAGAGAGTCCGATCGCCGACAAGCGCTGGAAGCTGGTTTCCAGATGCACTTATCTAAACCTGTTGAGGTAACTAAATTAATTGCAGGAATTGCCAACCTCGCAGGAATCCTCAGCAATCCGGTGGGCCTCAAAGCTGTTGAATCATTCAACTTAAAAGGCCAGAGATCGGAGGCTCAAAGGGACTCGGCGGTTGAAACCGCCTGAGAGTAAAACTATCGTCTGCGGAGACAGACGATCGACAGCGACGGGTATCTAAGCCGGATTTGGTAAGTTGTACTGCATTTAAATTCTATTGAGCGATCGCGCGGCACATCAAAAATCCTCTCCCCCTCTCCCCCTCTCCCCCTCTCCCCCTTTCTCCCGATCCCTCTCCGCATATCCGCCTTTCCCGTGCCGATTATCAAGAAAAATATTAAACTAGCTGAAAGGACGAGCGATCGACAGTTCGGAACAAGACACCGGTGTTTCCCCAAAAAACCGGACATTTGCCGTTTTTTGCTTTAACCTGCCTTCAAACTACAAAATTACCTGACATTCAATGAATATTTTTAGCAGTCTGCTTTCCGCACCAACTAAACAACCCCAAGTCACAAAACAGCGTCGAGGCATTGAAATTAAGTCGGAACGCGAAATCGAAATAATGCGGCAGGCGGCGAAAATTGTCGCAACCGTACTGAAAGAAATTTCGCAACTTGTAAAACCGGGAATGACTACTGCTGATTTGGATATTTATGCCGAAAAACGCATCCGAGAAATGGGTGCAACTCCCAGTTTTAAAGGCTATCACGGTTTCACTGGATCGATTTGCTCTAGCATTAATAACGAAGTTGTTCACGGCATCCCCAGCCGCAAAAAGGTAATTCGGGCCGGAGATGTTCTCAAAGTAGATACGGGAGCATATTACCAAGGTTTTCATGGCGATTCTTGCATTACTATCGCAGTTGTTGAGGTGACACCGGAATCTGCAAAATTAATTAGAGTTGCCGAAGAAGCTCTATATAAAGGTATCGAACAAGTGAAGGCGGGAGCGTATTTGCTGGATCTGGCTGGTGCGATCGAGGATCATGTCAAAAGCAACGGTTTTAGCATCGTTGAAGAGTTTACAGGCCACGGTGTCGGGCGCAATTTGCACGAGGAACCGTCGGTTTTTAATTTCCGTACTCGCGAAATGCCGAATGTGAAATTGCGATCGGGTATGACATTGGCGATCGAGCCGATTCTGAATGCGGGTTCTAAGTTCACTCGGACGCTTGCTGACAAGTGGACTGCTGTAACGGTTGATAATGCTATGTCTGCTCAGTTTGAGCATACTGTGTTGGTGACGGACACCGGTTATGAAATTTTGACCGATCGTTCAAAAGTTTAAGTCGCAATGGTTCAAGAATAATTGTGCGATTGCCGCGCTCGCGCGAACAACGCTGCGCGGTTTTGATTTTTGAATTAATCAGTTTTTAATCATTGGATCAAAACAAAACTTAAACCTCTTGAGTTTAACCACAATACGGTTTAGTTAATGATGTTTATTCCCCGGAGATGCCCCTAAATCCCCCTTAAAAAGGGGGACTTTGAGAAATTTCTTGTCCCACCCTTTTTAAGGGGGGCTAGGGGGGATCAGGTTTAACTGAACCGTATAGGAGTTTAACTACAATTTTTTAAGTTGATTCTATAGATGGAGGAAAAAAATAATTGAATTAGGCTAAATTCAAAGATAATATTGATAAAACGTAAGGGTAACGGATATGTTAGCACGATTATTATTGGTAGATGATGAACCGGGCTTGCGGGAAGCGGTACAAGCTTATTTGGAAGATAGCGATTTTTCGGTTGAGGTTGCCAGTAATGCTCGGGATGGCTGGGAACTATTGCAGCAGATCAATCCTGATTTGGTGATTTCAGACATTATGATGCCGCAGGTGGACGGCTATCAGTTTCTGAAGCAAGTGCGGGAAGATCCTCGCTATAAGTCTTTGCCGGTGGTGTTTTTGACGGCTAAGGGGATGACGGGCGATCGCATTCAAGGCTATCAAGCAGGCTGCGATGCTTATCTTTCTAAGCCCTTCGATCCCGACGAGTTGGTAGCAATTGTCACGAATTTGCTGGCCCGTCGCGCGGCGGCTAAGGAGACGAGTGGCAATGGTGAAAGTCCTGATATTGCTGCTTTGGCTAGCCAAATGGCGAGAATTGAGTCTTTGCTGAGTGGCCGGAGTTCGATCGTCCAAAGTGCTTCGTCGATTAAAATTGATTTGACTCCGCGAGAGCAAAGTGTTTTGGATTTGGTTGCTCAAGGTTTGATGAATAAGGAAATTGCCCGCCGCTTGGAAACTAGCGTGCGTAATGTGGAAAAGTATGTCAGCCGTTTGTTTAGCAAGACTGGTACTAACAGCCGTACTGAGTTGGTGCGCTACGCTCTAGAACACGGTTTGACTAAGTAGGAACCGATACTTTTTTGCTGGTGGCTATGTCTCGCCGCTCTGCGTTACCAGGCTCTTCCTGGTAACGAGAATTGTAGCAGTTGATAGTTAGCAGTTGACAGTTGACAGTTGACAGTTGACAGTTGATAGTTGACAGTTTCAAAGTACGGAAATCAAACCATTTATGCTCAACAGGTATCGGCTCTATTCATGAGGTTATTTATGTCCCTGCCCGATGTGGCGCTTGCTATATGCAAAAAATGATAACTATCAAGTTATAAGTATTGACAAAAATTCGGTGGATGTGTTAACAGGAAATCAGTTTGCTGGTAACAGGGGGTGCGATCGCACTTTTCGCCGTTTTCAGCCTGAAATAGATACTCGCTCTCATTTCCGAAATTACTTAAAAGAAAACCTGATTGTTTAAGAGTTTTCACGTAATCAATAGAAACGGAAAGAGTTAGCCGGATACCCTCCGTCAGGCAAACTTGCCCTAAAGTGTCACAGATAGGGGTATATTTTGTCGAAAAATAAGCGACTATTAATTAATAGCAGCGCAGCAAAGTAGCGGCGGATGTTTGAATTTATAGCAGCACCAAAATTTAGTTGATACTAGGAGGAGATTATGGGGAAAATCACGGCGCGACAAACGATAAGTGCAATGGTAGCATTGCCGATCGTACTAATGACCAATACCACTCAAGCTGTAGCTACTGATACCAGTCAGAAAATAGAACCAAATAAGCAAGTTTCTAATTTTGGTGATGAGCTTGATTTAGAGATGGTGGCACCAACCACAACAATCCTCATTGAAGAAAGCGAAGATTGGGATCTACCTGATTTTTCAGCTACTAATTTAGATATGGAGATTGATAAAATTCTGATCGAAAATGTGCAAGTTGTCATTGAGGAGCCACCGCCCGTAGTTTATCTCAGTGCGGCGAGGGGCCAGCAAAGCAGGGAATGTAAGATTTCAGCCGTCTGCGAATAACTGCATCGGATTTGTGGGATTTTTGGCTATCGACTTTTTTGCTCGGTACAATGTGAGCCACCGAGGGTTCAAAAAATCAGTAAAATCCGGTGGATTTTCCTGAGATTATGATAATAACAGAGTATGTATTTTTTCGGGTATGCTTTAAGGGCGATCGGCTCAAATAATCGGACAGTTTCAGAGCTGAGGTACGGGCAGCTAGAAACCGGGTTTCTACGAATTTTGGGTATGGTAACGAGAAATATATAGCGGTTCTCAGAAAGATTCGCGGACGACTGGGCATAGGGAATAGGGCATAGGGAATAGGGCATAGGGAATAGGGCATACCTCACTTTTTTGAGAACCGCTATAGCCTTTCTAAAAAAGATGAGGTATGTCTGGTAATTGGTAATTGCTAATTGCTAATTGGTAAGCGATATGTATTACCATAAAGCGTTGGTTTAAAGCCTCTCCTCGATCGGGAGAAATTAAAAGAAGACGATTGATTACTCCTATCCTCTTCTTTCTTTTGTCAAGTGCTGTCCCAGGTCAATTGTCAACTGTCAACTGTCAACTGAAAGCATCTATATCTATCAGGATTTTAAAATATTATGACTAATTCGCACTGCCACCAAGACACCGCAGCAGAGCAAAATAAAAGTTCGCTGCAAACTCTCTCCCGGACTCTCTCCATGTCTCAGGGGCAATTTTCGCTGATTTTGGTCAGGTGCAATTACAGTGCGATGCGAGAGGAAACTGTACGGCAATTGCGGCAGCAGTCTGGTGTCGAGATTCGAGAACTTGTCCTCCCGACATCTGTTAAAACTCTGTACACGACGATAGAAACCGAACTTGACGGTAGCCACCCCCAAGCTTTAATGGTGTTTGGATTGGAGTCCGTAAGTGCGATCGATCGCGTGCTGACATCTACCAACTACGTCAGGGAAGAATTTCGCAATAATTTTCCCTTCCCGGTGGTGCTGTGGGTGACAGACAAAATCTTAAAAAAACTGATTCGGTTAGTCACGGATATCGAGACTTGGACGACAAGCGTGGAATTTGTACTCGGCCCCGACGAGTTGGTAAATTTCTTGGGCAAAAGTTGCGATCGCATTTTTGGCAAGATTTTAGAAAGTGGCAATTGGCGTTTAAGCAACTCTACCATTCTCGGAGCCAATTCTTTAACTGAATTAGAGTCGGCCAGGCAAGACTTGCAAACTTGCAACATCAGGTTAGAACGAGCTATTGAAGCCAGTTTGCAATTTATTCGCGGTCGAGACGAATATGCTAGCCACCGCATTCAGGCGGCCCTTGAATTGTATCAAAAAAGTCTCACTTTTTGGAAGTATCAAGTAGCATTTATCGGCTCAAAAACAGAATTTAGCGATTTGTTATTTACTGTTCACCCTGCACCAGTATTAGAGGGGATTCTACTCTTTCACATCGGTCTTTGCTACCGTTTTCAAGCAGAAAAGCACCGCAGTGGCAACCGTCCTTACTGGACGGAAGCTAAAAATTATTTTCAGCAATGTATTGATGTTCTCGAACGCGCCGGACAGCCAGATCTCGTCGGTATATTCATCAATCAACTCGGCGAAGTATTGCAGCATTTAGAAGATTGGGATGCACTCTGGAATTTAGCTATCAAAGCTCGGAGGTTACATGAAAATATGGAAAACTCAACAGTTAATTTGGCTCAAGATTACGGCTTTTTGGCTAGAGTAGCCTTAGAGCAAAAGAATTGGCAAGGGGCGAAAGAATGGGCTTTAGTCGCCCTACACTCTCTCAACTCAAAATTTGAAGCGACGGGACACGGAACGGCTCTAAAATCGCAGCATCAAGGCTTGTATTTGTTAATTTTAGCAGAGGCACAGAGCGAGTTGGGCGAGGTTGAGGAGGCGATCGCACATTTAGAGCTAGCTCGCTCAGAAACCGAACCTTGCTACAACCCACAACTGTATTTGCGCGTTTTAGAAATGCTGCGAGGATTCTATTTTCAGCGGGGAGAATATCTCAAAGCATTTCAGCTTAAGCAAGATTATCGAGCGGTAGAACATACGTATCGCTTCCGAGCTTTTATTGGAGCCGGAAAATTACAGCCGCACAGAGAAGCGATTAATCCCGCCGCCGAAACAGTTGCCGCTGCTGCTACTATTGCTGACGAAATTACAGCTTCCGGTAGAGAAGCAGACCTCAACCGCTTGATATATAGGATGAACAATACCCCAGACAAACTGACAGTAATTTACGGTCAGTCTGGAGTTGGTAAAAGTTCAATTGTCACCGGGGGATTAGTGCCGGCACTCAAGCAAAAAAAGATCGAAATGCGGACTGTTTTGCCTGTAGTGCTGCAAGTTTACAACAACTGGCCGCGGGAATTGACCAGACAGTTATCTGCGGGGAAAGCTGAAATATTCGATCGCGAAAATTTCGATGCAGTACCGGGAGCAGCTTCGGGAGATTTGACCGTAGCAGGCGCAGTCAACGGCAATCTGCGGCAGGAATTTAACGGCGATTCGGCCCTAATCAATCAGGATCGGATTGAGCAGTCACAGCCTGTAGAATTAATTGTCGAAAAACAGGCGATCGAATATGAGAAAATCATCAAAGAGCTGCAAACAAATTCAGAACATCTAGTGACTGTTCTGATATTTGACCAATTTGAAGAATTCTTTTTCGTGTGGAAAGAGCCAGCAGAAAGAAAGATATTTTTTGAGTTTTTGCGGGAATGCTTGAAAATCAAGTATTTAAAAGTTATCCTGTCTTTACGGGAAGATTACCTGCACTATTTGCTGGAATTTTCCCGACCAAAAAAACCAACACAAGCCATCAAAAATGATATTTTGGCGGACATTCTCAGCAAAGATATTCTGTTTTATTTGGGTAATTTTTCCCAGGGCGATGCGCGAGCGGTAATTCGCACTTTAACTGAACGATCGCAGTTTTACTTAGAACCTGAGCTGATCGAAGAATTAGTCAAAGATTTAGCTGGAGAATTGGGAGAAGTCCGCCCGATCGAACTGCAACTTGTGGGCGCTCAACTCCAACAAGAGGACATTAGAACTTTAACTCAATATCAGGATCTGGGCAACAATCCGCAACAAAAATTAGTCGAAAGATTTCTCGAAGAAGTCATCAAAGATTGCGGGCCGGAAAATGAAGGGGCTGCACGTCGAATTTTGTATTTTCTCACAGATGAAGATGAGATTCGACCCCTAAAAACCCGCGCCGAATTAGCCTCTGATTTGGCTATATTTGCAGCTACTGACAAATTAGATTTAGTCTTAGAACTGTTAGTCAAATCCGGTTTAGTTTTTCGGTGGACAGAACTACCGACAGAGCTTTATCAGCTCGTTCACGATTATCTAGTTAGCTTCATCCGCCAGCAACAAGAATTAGATAAAAAGGCAGAATTCGAGGAACTCCGCAAGCAAAACCAAATTAACCGAGATGAAATTGAACAAATTCGCAAAGATAGAGAGCGAGATGCTTTGCTGTCGGAAGCTAGAGACAACCAGCGCTTAGCTAGAGACAAACAACACCAAGCGGAAGCTCAACTTTATCAAAGTCGGAGATGGCAATTGCGGGCGGCGATTCTAGGATTGCTGGTACTCGGAGGTGTTTCGTGGATGGGATTCGAGCAAGCAAAATTAGCAGAAAGCGCGCGCCAAGAAGCAGAAACAAGTCGGACTGATGCCCTAAATTCGGCGTCGGAAGCTTTGCTGCTTTCTAATGAAAAAAATCAATTAGGAGTGTTGGAAAATAGTATCAAAATCGGCCGCGATTCTCTGAAAAGTACCGCGCTACCTGTGGATACTAAAAATACAATTGCTGAGAGGCTCAGACAAGCTATTTCTGGAGTGCAAGAAAGCAACCGTTTCCAGCAACACAGCAAGTTTGTTTTGGATGTGAGTGTGAGTCCAGATGGTAATTCAGTTGCTTCAGCAAGTGCTGACAAAACTGTTAAATTGGTGAGCAAATCAGGTAAGTTATTAAAGACTTTCAAGCATGATGATATCGTGACGAGTGTTAGTTTTAGCCCGGATGGGAAAACGATCGCAACTGGTGGCGCCGATCGCAAAATTAAAATTTGGCAAGTGGATAACGACAAAAGTGCGATCGCCACTTTATCGGGCCACCGCGATATCGTCACCAGCGTCAGCTTCAGCCCCGACGGCAAAACCCTAGCCTCCGGGAGTCACGACAACACCATCAAAATATGGAACCTGGAAACAAAAACATTGGTGCAAACCTTAACCGGACACAAAGACTGGGTGCTCGGTGTCAGTTTCAGCCCCGACGGCAAAACAATTGCTTCAGCAAGTGTTGACAAAACTATCAAACTTTGGAATCGCAAAGGTAAAACCCAAAAATTTCAAATTAATCCCAAAACATTAACCAAACATTCTGACATTGTTTACAGCGTTAAGTTCAGTCCCGACAGCCAACAACTCGTCTCAGCCAGTGGCGACACCACAGCCAAAATTTGGAACCGAAAGGGTGAGGAAATCAAAACTCTCAAAGGACACAACGATGCAGTTGTTAGCGCGAGTTTCAGTCGCGACGGCGAAAAAATTGTCACCGGCAGCGCCGACGATACGGTGAAAGTTTGGAGTCGCAGCGGCACTTTGCTCAACACTTTTCGAGGACATCAAGACGACGTGAGGGCCGTAACTTTCAGCAGTGATGGCACGATTGCTTCCGCCAGTAAGGACAAAATGGTAAAAATTTGGCAACCAAACAGCACTCCGTTGAATAAGATTTTATCTGGACACGGAGACTGGGTTTATAAAGTAAGTTTTAGTGGGGACGGCAAAACAATTGCTTCGGCTAGCGGCGACAAGACGGTGAAACTTTGGCGCCCTGATGGCAGTTTAATTAAAACCTTAATAGGTCACAAGGATTCTGTTACCTGGACGAGCTTTTCGCCGGACAATAAAACTGTTGCTTCTGCCAGCGATGACAAAACGGTGAAAGTCTGGAGTTTAAATGGGAAACTGTTAGATACTCTGCGTCATAGTGGCATTGTGAGAAGCGTGAGTTTTAGTCCAGATGGCAAGATAATTGCCGCCGCCAGTGCCGATCGCAAATTGTACCTCTGGCGCTGGAACGGTGCTAAAGCAACTTTGTTGGCAAAACTCGATCACAGCAATCCAGTAATTAGCGTTAGTTTCAGCCCCGACGGCAAAACTATTGCTACTGCTACTGCTACTGACGACAAGGCAAGCGACAAGAAAAATGCTTTTGAAATTGCCGGAGAAAATAGAGTTTACCTCTGGCAATTTAACGGTACGTCGGCGAAGATTCTGACAACTCTCGATCACGCGGATAGTGTCAGAAATGTTAGTTTCAGTCCAGATGGCAAGACTGTTGCTGCTGCTTGCGCTGACAAAAAAGTTTACTTGTGGGGGTTTGATGGCAAGACCGCAAATTTAACTGAAAAACTCGACCACAGCGATACTGTGGAAAGCGTGAGCTTCAGTCCTGACGGCAAGTTGATTGCGGCGGCGAGTGCGGGAAATACGGTTAAGCTGTGGAATTTTGACGGCAAGAAGGCGCTGCTATCGAAGACTTTGGAATCGAGCGATCGGGTGTTGAGCGTTACTTTTAGTTCTGACAGCAAAACTCTCGGTTTTGCTAGCAGGGATCGGACTGTAATTCTGTTGCCTGTGGAGAATTTGGAGCTGAATAATATTATTGCTCGGAGTTGCGAGTGGTTGGGGGATTATTTGCAGAATGACCCAAATGTCACTGAGGGCGATCGAATGCTTTGTCTTGGGTTTGGGAAGCAGGCGTTAAATAAGAGGAAGTAAACCTTCATTCAGTTGACAGTTGACAGTTGATAGTTGATAGTTGATAGTTGACAGCTTACCCGCTCGCAAGGGAGAAGAGTTGACAGCACTTGACAAAAGAAGGAAGAGGATTGGAGTAATGAATAGTCTGATTTTAATTTCTCCCTACAAGGGAGAGGCTTTAAACCAATTCTTTCTGGTAAAATAAGATGGCGGTTGGAACCGCCGGGTCTTCTTAAAACATCTATCTATTGACTCATTTTTTGTGCTGTAAATTTGCGGTAAATTAGACTAATAAACTTAATTGCACATCAACTCCCAATTCAAATAAAAGGTAAACCGCATGGAAATCAACTCCCAAAATATCCAACCCGTTCCGCCCTTCAGCGAGAAAAATGAGGAAACACCAGACATCGGTGGCGGTTTACCCGTAATTCAGTTTTGGGCAGAGCATACTTTGTCCCCGGAAGGGCCGAAACTTTGGAAAACTTTGCTACACAATAGTGCTTGTTTGTCCTGTTCTTGGGGCACTGGCGGGCAGAAAGGAGGCTTTACGAATGAAGAGGGCGAAAAACTTCAGCGCTGCATGAAAAGCGTTGAAGCAATCTCGGCTGAAATTAAACCTGCTGTCAAGACTCACTATTTTGAACAGCACAGAATTGAAGAACTCCAGCAATTAACTTCAATGGAAGCAGATAGGCTAGGAAGGCTGAGTTTTCCGATGATTTTGCGGGCTGGTTCGTCTCATTACGATCGCATTTCTTGGCAAGAAGTCTATGAAATTGCCGAGGCTGGATTTCGCAAAAGCCCGGAACGAGTGGCATCTTACAGTTCCGGCCGCTCTTCCAACGAGGCGGCTTTTCTGCTGCAATTAATGATGCGCGCGATGGGTTCCAATAACTTAGCAGATTGTTCGGATTTGTGCCACGCTCCCTCGACAACCGGGTTAAGCGAAATGTTTGCTACCCGCACCTCGGTAGTGAGTCTAGAAAACTTGAAGCAAGCAGATTGCGTCGTGCTCGCGGGCGCGAATTCTGCCTACAATCATCCCCGCTTCATGAACGAGTTGATTAAAATTCGCGACAAAGGCGGTAAAGTAATTGTCATCAATCCAGTGATGGAAATCGGGTTAGTCAAGTTTGGTTCTCCAGCATTTCCCGTCAAATCTCTCGTCCCCGGTTCCGATATTTCCTCGCTCTACTTGCAACCAATTCCCGGCAGCGACACAGCCCTATTTGTGGGAATTCAAAAATCGGTAATCGAACAAGGATTGTTAGACGAAAAATACTTGCAAGCCCACACAGAAGGCTGGGAAGCGGTAGTGCAGCACGCCCGCGAAACCGACTGGGAAACTATTACTAAAACTTGCGGGGTTTCTCAAGCGGAAATTGAGGCAGCAGCTAAAATCATCGGCAATTCTAAGCGGGTTGTATTCGGTTGGGCGATGGGAATTACTCAACAACAAAACGGCGTAGATAATGTTTTCAGCCTGGCCAACACTGCTTTGATGACGGGAAATGTCGGCAAAACAGGGGCGGGATTAATGCCGGTGAGAGGACACTCAAACGTCCAAGGATTCGGCTCTATGGGCGTGACTGTGGAGCTGAAAAAAGAAATCCAACATACTCTCGAACAGTTGTTGGGGCGTCCCCTGAGCGCTGTTAAGGGTTACAATACTCGATCGCTCATTGAAGCAGCAGATGAAGGCAAAGTCGATACGCTGATCTGTTTGGGTGGCAACTTGTACGGGGCAAATCCAGATTCAACTGAGGCAAAACGTGCTTTAGGCAAGATTGAAACCATTATTTACCTCGCAACTAAACCAAACTTAGGACATTTTAGCGGATTGGCAAAGTACAATACAATTGTGCTGCCGGTGCTGAATCGCTTTGAAAATCCCCACAAAACAACGGTAGAATCTGGTAATAATTTTGTACGTTTCAATGATGAAGGAGAAACTCATCTCAAAGATGCTGATTTAATTCCAGAAGTGCATTTTTTGACAGAATTGGCGAGCCGAATTCATGGCACTTATCCGGTAGATTGGCGACAACTTCAAGATACTAAATATGTTCGACAATTGATTGCTAAAACGATTCCTGGCTATGAAAAAATGGCAACAATTGATGAAACCAAAGAGGAGTTTACTATCAGCGGGCGGATTTTTACGGAACCTAAATTCCCGACTGATTCCGGCAAAGCCAAGATGTTTGTAACGCCTTTGCCCTTGCTGAAACTACCGGAAATTAAAGAGTTTGGAGTATCGGAATCGGTGCGGGGTTTAGTGGTGGCATTGATGACGGGGCGCAGTTATTCTCAGCACAATACTGTGGTTTATAAAATTGATGACAAGTACCGGGGAATGCCACACCGCAACTGCATTCTGATGAATCGCGCGGATGCAGAAAGCACTGGTATGCAAGAACATCAGCGGGTTACGGTACAGGGAAATGTGGGGAAAATGGAAAATGTGGAAGTGATTTATGGGGCGGTTCGTGAGGGTGCTGCTTTGATGTTTTATCCTGAAGTTAATGTAATTTTTCACCCGGAGATTGAAAAGCGATCGGGCACGCCTGCTTACAAGCGAGTACCTGCTTTGGTATACGCAGAAGCTTAATCAGTTTTGGGCGCACTCTGACTAAAGAAACCGGGTTTTTACCGAATCTGCCGGTTATAACGAAGTATTGTCGTAAAAAACCCGGTTTCTGCGGCCCCATGCTTAAGTCTGAATTAACTCTTAATTTGCAAAGCTCTCCCGCGCCAAGTCCATCCCCAACCAGTTTCGGTTTTGATGGCGGAACCGATCGCAATTGCCGCAATTAAGACTCCTCCCAAACCTCCCAACCACCAGTATTTCGTCGGACAGTCGGAAATTTCGGCACCCAAACGGCGTAAAGTGTAATGCTGCCAAATTACGATCGCAGATAAACCAATAGTTAACAAAGTAATCGGCAAATGGTAATTAGTAATTGCTAATTGGTGATTGGTAATTATGTTGGCGATTTCGCCGTTAGCCAGTAAAATACCTAATGCCAACCACGGCATCGGATAAAGAAATAACATAATTGCGGCCATGTAAATCATCATTCCCCAACTGCGCTTAGCGCCGAGATACAGATTCTTTGTCCAGCCTTCCCACAATGCGCTCCAAGACCGATACATCCGCACGGATGCCAAATTTGAACCCGAATAAAGTGCGAGCTTTAAACCTGCACGTTTGATGCGTCTAGCTAATTCCACATCTTCGACAATTTCGCCGGCAACTGCTTCGTGTCCGCCGATTTTTTCGTAAGCCGATCGCCTAAACAGCATAAATGGGCCACCCGCAAAAGCACTATCTGTTTTTGAGGAATCATTAACCGCCGTAAAATCGAAGCAAACTGCTAGGTGATTGAACATTAACGGCTGCACTAACCATTCGGCAAAACACTCGCAAACCAGCGCTGGCATACAGGTAAACAAGTCTATTTTGCCATTTTCTGCTGTTGCAATCGCCGTTTCGATCGCCCCCGGTTTCAGCCGCACGTCGGCATCGATAAATAATAGAAATTCTCCGGTTACTTCCTGAACAGCTTGGGCGCAGGCCCAGTTTTTGCCCGCCCAATATTGGTTGGCCGGTCGCGCCTGACCTGCTAATATTTTGAGGCGGGGGTCGTTGAACTGTTGTTGTAGAGTTTGGGCGATCGCCTTGGTGTCGTCTGTCGATCGATCGTCTACAATCAAAACCTCTAGGTTGTCCACAGACAGGGCTGTACTCTCCAAAATGGCGATCGCGCAATCCCGAATATTCTCAGCTTCGTTGTAGGCTGGTACGATTACCGAAACTTTGGGGAAGTCCCCCGCCGACGGAAATAACTGCTGATCCCTACTGCTGTCGGTGCGAGGCGCATTTTTGACGCTGAGGCGCAAATTCTTAGTGTAAGCTCTACTTACTATGAGAGAAAAAATTACCAGGGTTAACAATATCAAAGCGAACTGACCTCAAAATTTCGGTGCACAATTTGTCTCCTTAAATTTTAAAAAATATTAAAACAAAAAGCTAGTCGATCGCCCAAAAAGTTATTTCGGCCGCCTCCTTTGCTATAATTTGTGAGCATCTTTCGGCTCTACCGCAGCAAGGGGCAAGACCCCTCACCCAGTCAGCGACCGAAAAGCCGAGGATAGATATCAGTTAAGAGAGGATATTGCAATGGGCGAATTTCTGACAGTCGATGTGTTTGCGAATACGATAGCGGTAGTCGGCGCTTTGGGTTTTTTCTTTTTGGGCTATCAAGCTTTGCAGATGTTGAAAAAATAAAGTATGCCAGAAGTTGAAGGAAGAAGGAAGAAGGAAGAAGGAAGAAGGAAGAGGGAAGAAGGAAGAAGGAAGAGGGAAGAAGGAAAGAAAAAACAATTCCCAATTCCCAATTCCCAATTCCCCATGCCCAATGCCCAATGCCCAATGCCCAGGAGCAACTAAGTTATTATCATGGTGAGCCAACTTTTAGATGGACGCTATCAAATCCTTGAAGTCATAGAAACAGGAGAATTTGGACAAACCTATCTGGCGAAAGATATTCGTCGCCCCGGTGAACCGCAGTGCTTTGTCAAGCACCTGCGTCCCGGTAGCAGCGAACCGAAATTAATTAATACTACGCGCCGTCTTTTCCAAAAAGAAGCAGAAGTTCTAGAAAAGCTCGGTCAACACGACCAAATTCCTCAGCTATTTGCTTATTTTGAAGAAAATGAAGAATTTTTCTTAGTTGAATCCTTTGTTGCCGGTCACTCGCTATCCACCGAGATTGTACCGGGCAAACCTGTTACCGAAGAAAAAATTATTCCTTTGCTGAAGGAACTATTAGAAATTTTAGTGTTTGTACACGGACAGGGCGTAATTCATCGAGATATTAAACCAGCAAATTTAATCCGCCGCTATGCGGACAACAAGTTAGTTTTGATCGACTTTGGCTCGGTGAAAGAGATTCACATCGCTCAAAGACAAGCGCCGGTAACTGTGCGGATTGGTACGCTGGAATATATGCCGATCGAGCAATTTCAATATAATCCACAACTCAACAGCGATATCTACGCCTTGGGAATGATTGGCATTCAAGCCATGACGGGTTTGCCGGCTTACGATTTGCCCAAACTGCGGGATTTGAAAAATTCTAATCGAGGCGAAATTGTTTGGCGCCATTTAACCACCTGCTCCCAAGCGCTGTCCGATGTTTTGGACAATATGGTGCGCTACGATTTTCGGGAGCGCTACCAGTCGGCGGCGGAGGCTTTGGCAGATTTGCGGAAAATTGGCGATCGATCGCGCGCGCGGATACCCAAACTCACAATCTATCGCGAAGAAGTCGATCGGCGCAGCAGCAATCGCGGTGACATTACAGTCGTCGGTCGGAGAATATTAGAAGAATTGCGCGTCAGTTTGGAATTGCAACCTGAAGAAGCAGAGGCGATGGAAGATGAAGTATTGAACCCCTATCGTAAATACAGGGAAAAAGGCGAACGCTACGAACAATCTCTGCAAGAAGCCATGCAGCAAGAATATCCCTTTTCTGTGGAAACTCGCGAGGAATTAAAACGCTTGCAGCAAGTTTTAGGACTTACCGACGAAGATGCCACGAGAATCGAAGAATTAGTCGTTCCTAAATCTTTATTCGGTAAATTGTATAAGGCGATCGCCATAGTTTTGGAGGGACACCGCAACCCCAATCCGCCACTAGCCAGCAGCGCTGTTCCACTCGGCGTGCAGGCAACTCCGGCGGTATCCCCGGAGGTAAATTTGAACGGAAAAGGGGATTTGTCGTTAGCGCAGCCCGCCCCTACGGGGGCTACGCCAACGGAGAGGATCGCCAGCCCCAGCACCAGCAGCGCAGCAATTGTCCCCAAAGAACCTCGCAAATTCAATCCTTATATCGCCGGAGCAACCATTGCAGCACTCTTAACTGCGATCGGTGGAATTTACGGATACCTCAAATGGCAAGAAAGACAGCAGCTAGTGCAGCAAGAAGCCCAACAATTCAATCGAATCGATGCTTTTTATCAAGAAAGCAATTATGAAGGCTGCATCAGCCAAATACCAACAATTGCCAACACTTCCAGCGCCTATACGTCCGCTCAAAACTTACAAGAAAAGTGCCAAGCAGGTCTCCACTGGAAAAACGCCAAAGTCAAAAACTTCGCTCAGCATTCAGATGCAGTTGGGGCTGTTGCTTTCAGTCCAGACGGCTTAATGTTAGCCAGCGGTTCCAAAGACAAAACCATCCAAATTTGGGATTTAGCCACAGGCAAATCGATCCGCACTTTCCCCGGAGATTCCTCCACCATTTGGTCGGTTGCTTTCGACGCAAAGGGTACGAAACTGGCGACAGGAACAGGTTTTTGGAGAGTCATGTTGTGGGATTTGAAAACAGGGCAAGTTACTCGCAGTCTCGATCACACTGCATCTGTTTGGTCTGTCGCTCTCAGCCCCGACGGACAGCTCGTTGCTAGCGGCAGCGGAGACAAAACCACCAAGATTTCGGATGCAGCAACTGGCAATTTGATTTACAATTTACCAGACCATACAGATTTTGTTTATTCTGTTGCTTTCACTCCCGATGGCAAAAGTTTGGTTAGCGGTTCTAAGGATAAAAAAATTACAATTGTTGATGTAGCAACGGGGAGGTTGATCAAAACTCTGGAGGGACACGGCGACGCGGTGAGATCGGTTGCTGTGAGTCCAGACGGCAAGACAATTGTTAGCGGTTCCTACGATGAAAGCATTAAAATTTGGAATCTCGAAAGTGGAGATTTAATTCGTTCGATTAAGGGACATTCTGATGATATTGTCTCAGTTGCTATCAGCCCGGATGGGAAATTTATTGCTAGCGGGAGCAAGGATAAAACTATTAAAGTTTGGGACTTTGAAACCGGAGAATTGCTGAATACTTTGACGGGACATACCGATGAGGTTTATGTAGTGACTTTTAGTCCCGATGGCAAAACTATTGCTAGCGGTTCTAAAGACAATACTATTAAGTTGTGGCTCAGATAATCGGAAGGAAGAGGGAAGAAGGAAGAAGGAAGAAGGAAGAGGGGATCATCTCCTTCTACTCGTTACCAGGCCGGAGCCTGGTAACGCAGATCCGGAGGCTCTGCCTGCATTTTTTCAAGGGAGGCAGAGCCTCTAGATCTCAGTTCCCAGGCTGGAGCCTGGGAACCAGTTAAACAGATAATTGCGCTAGCGCTGCTACGGCTCGCCTCTTATTTAATTGCAGTAATTAAGCTCATTTTCTAAGAATTTGGGAAAGTGCCAAGCATGGGTGCAATACCAGGCTCAAGAAACTGGGTTTTTTCACCGAGATTAAGGATTTTTGCTAATATTTTAGTTGAAAAACCCGGTTTCTGGGTATTCATGGGTACAGAACTAAATTACCAATTACGCAAAATACCAGCGTACCGCACTGTTTCTGAGAAAGGCTATGCAAGCCACACAATTAAGTCATGGACAAAAAAATTAGATTTTAGCTCAAACTCCTAGTAAAGGCTGTGGAGTTAATCTAAAATCTAAAATCTAAAATCTAAAATCGATTGACTTTAGCTTAAACTCCCAGTAAAGGCTGTGGAGTTAATCTAAAGTCTCAACTCTAAAATCTAAAATATAAAATCAAAAAGCTAACATCGATTGACCGCTGAGTTCGTAAACGATCGCACCCAAAGACGCCAAACTAGCTAAAATCAGCATCCCAGCGGGCATAAACTTGCGAGTTTTGACCAACCGTACAATAAAGACTACTACTAAAACAGCGGAGATGGCTGCTGCTAATGTTAAACCCCAAGTTTGTCCCATGAGTTGTGCGCTGCCGGCAAAAATTAGCAGCGAACCGCTAATCAGGCCGGAAATGAGCGAGGCTTGGCTTTTGGCTTTGATGTAACCCATGATGCCACCAATTAGTGTCAAAACGCCGTAGCCGATCGCCGCTGCTATACCTAAATTCATTTTTAATGCCCCAAATTTCACAAGTGCATCTAAATTTATACAGCGATAGCTGCGATTGCGGTCACAAATTGTTAGAAAATTTATTAAACCCAGTCAGAGTATCTAACTGTTATACAATTGCCCTTATGTCAGCCTTAACTTCTGGTGCGATCGCCCAAATCCGTTACCTCCAACGCCAAGCAGCATCCCTGCTGCTGTATCAATCAGTCCTCACAAGCCCCGCAGCTCAAGCCTTTCTCGACTTGCTGCAAGCTCTCCACCACAGCGAAGTCAGCGCTTTAGACTGTCAGGTGGCTTACGGCAAATGGTTCAAAGTTCAGGCCGCTCAAAATCTGAGTTGGAAAGATTCTCTGATTTGGGAAATTCTCAAAGACGAAAATCCATTTTCTCGCAAGGCTCAACAAACAGATTTTGCGAGTTTGCCACCAGCTTTGGTGGAGGCCGCCAGACACGATTTACAAGTGCTGCAAAATATTTACGAATGCAGCAGCGAACAGTTGAGTAAGTGGGTGCGAGTAGCGGGTCAACTTGACGTAGTGCCTCCGATTTGGCATTCCGAAACTGTAACAGAACCGGGCGATAAACCCCTGCACGGACAACTGGAAAAATGGTCTGGTGCTGCGGAATCTTTGGCAGAATATTACCGAAATTTTGGTACTGGTTTGTTTGCCGAATATCGCGCTTTTAGCTGGCGCTCCGGGCAGTTGGCGAGTATTTCGCATCCCGATCGCATAAATTTGAAAGAGTTGGTTTGCTGCGATTGGCAGCGCGATGCTCTGGTGAAAAATACGGAGTTTTTGCTGGCTGGTTATCCGGCTTTGCACGTTTTGCTGTACGGGAGTCGCGGTTCGGGTAAGTCTTCTTTGGTGAAGTCGCTGTTAAATGAATTTGGCGATCGCAATCTGCGCTTGATTGAAGTATCTAAATCTGACTTGCAAGATTTGCCACTAATTGTGGAGAAGTTGCGGGAAGTTCCTCAAAAGTTTATTATTTTTGTCGATGACCTTTCCTTTGAAGAAGATGATGATGCTTTTAAATCCTTGAAAGTGGTTTTGGAAGGCAATGTCACCGCCCGGCCTCAAAATGTTGTAGTTTACGCCACATCTAACCGCAGGCATTTAATTCGAGAGTTTTTTGATGATAGGCCTCGCCCCAGCGACGGAGACGAAGTTCACGCTTGGGATACTGTGCAGGAAAAACTCTCATTTAGCGATCGGTTTGGCTTGACTTTAACTTTTGAACCTGCGGATCAAAACACTTATTTAAGCATTGTCCGACATTTGGCAGAACTGGCTGGGATCAAGCTCGCTGTTGAGGATTTGGAGCACCGCGCTAAGGAATGGGCAACTCGTCGCAATGGGCGATCTGGAAGGACTGCGCGGCAGTTTGTTGATTTCCTAAAAGCAGATTTAGCTTTGTTTGACAAGTAGATTGTCTGCGCTGGGAGAGCTGGTTTTACCAGAAAGAATTGGTTTAAAGCCTCTCCCTTTTATGGAGAAATTAAAATCAGACGATTCATTACTGCAATCCTCTTTCTTCCAGGTCAACTGTCAACTGTCAACTGTCAACTGTCAACTGTCAACTGTCAACTGTCAACTGAACGGAGATATCGCAAGGTAATTCAGGCTCTGAATCAACCCACCCTTGCAGCGCCGAAGGGCAAAATAAAAATTCTTAATTTTTTCATAATTTTATTGATAATAAATAACTCAGCAGATTTGATATAATTGTCGAAATTCCCAGCCAAGGAAACATCTAAAGCCAGAGCCCATCGGGACTCCATGAATCGACTACTAAATAATGAGGAAAGTATCATGGGTTTATTTGATAAAGTATCGCAGACTCGCCAACAAACTGATGTCACGTTAGGGCCTGCCGAAGCATTTGCGGCGATCGCGCTAATTGCCGTAGCAGCCGATGGTTACATCAACGACAGCGAAAGTAAAGCGATTAGTATGACGCTATCTCGGATGCAATTGTTCCGCAGCTATCCAGATGATGTGATGCGAAAAATGCTCGATCGGCTGCTGATGATCCTGCAACGACAAGGAGTTCAGGTACTGTTTGATGCGGCTTTGGCAACGCTTCCAGACGAACTTAAAGAAACAGTTTTTGCTGTGACAACTGATATCGCTTTAGCAGATGGCGAAGTCTCAGAAGAAGAAGAACAACTTTTGAATGATCTTTACTGTGCATTGGATCTTTCCGAAGAAGTTGCCCTCAAGATTATAGACGTGATGTTGATAAAAAACAAAGGTTAAGAAAGCAGGGGAAGCGGAAGGAGTGAGGAGGGCGAGTTTGAGAATATAAAAAATTAGCCGCTGCTTAGTTAGCCGATCGCTGCTGCAAAAGTGCTGGTTTACCGATATGATGGTTGGTAAAATTCAGCTTTAATTTGCGATCGCCCGCTACTACCTCAAATGCCTTTCACTTACACCCGCACTGTGCGCTTTCAAGATACCGATGCTGCTGGAGTCGTTTACTTTGCTAACGTTTTGGCGATGTGCCACGAAGCTTACGAGGCATCTCTAGCAGCATCGGGCATCAATCTCAAAGAATTTTTTAGCAATCCCCAGGCAGCTTTGCCCGTAATTCATGCTACTGTAGATTTTTATCGCCCTATGTTTGCGGGCGATCGGCTGACGATTCAACTAACGCCCAAACAAATTGCTGGCGATGAATTTGAAATTGCCTATCAAGTATTTTCTGGGGAAGTTGCAGGAAGAAGCGCCGCTAAAGCTCTTACTAAGCACGTCTGCATCGATGCAGTAACGCGAACTAGAAAACAGCTATCTGAAGACTTAATGCAGTGGATGAGGCAATTTGAAATGTGAGATTTCAGATAACTTCTATCTTTAAATAATAGCAGGTAATGACACTCAAATTTCTGTTTAGTTGAAAATTCATTCCGACTTATTTATAGCCTTGATCAGAAAGATGAGGTACGCGAACGGCATAGGGCTATGGGCTATGGGCTATCCTCACCATGCTTGAGAAGCGCTATATATTAAGTAGTTAGACTTAATTAAATGTAAAATATAGAGGAATCAAAAACGAAAGGCTCTAAGCATTCTTCCATCTTCCATCTTCCATCTTCCATCTTCCATCTTCCATCCGTTACATCCGTTACATCCGTTACAAAATCCGTTGCCGAACTTCCTTCTTCCTTCTACTTATGACAAATCGCAATTATGCCATCATCGGCACGGGAGCTTTAGGCGGATTCTACGGTGCTAGACTGCAAAAAGCAGGTTTAGAAGTAAATTTTTTGCTACGCACCGATTACGATCGCGTCAAAAAACACGGTTTGACGATCGAGTCTCCCGAAGGCGACTTCACCCTCCCACAAGTCCGCGCCTACCGTGACGCGGACAAAATGCCTCAGTGCGACGTAGTAATTGTCGCACTGAAAACCACGCAAAATCACTTATTGCCCAAACTTTTACCTACTTTATTAAAGGATAACGGCACGGTTTTAGTATTGCAAAACGGATTGAATACCGAACCAGAAATAGCTAAAATTGTCGGTGCCGAGCGAGTAGTTGGCGGACTATGTTTTCTGTGTTCTTATAAAGTTAGCCCCGGTCATATCTGCCACATAGATTACGGTACTATTACCTTGGGTGAATATTCCCAAGACTACAAAACCATCGGTATTACTGACAGATTGCGCCAAATTGCTGAGGATTTTCAACGGGCTGAAATTCCCATAGAAATGAGCGAAGATTTACTGTTGTCAAGGTGGAAAAAGCTGGTGTGGAATATTCCTTATAACGGGCTGTCTGTGATTTTAAATGCGAGAACCGACGAATTGATGGCGAATCCCGATACTTTGATTTTGGTTGAGCAAATTATGGCGGAAGTGATAGCGGGCGCTCAAAGTTGCGATCGCATTATTCCCGATAATTTTATCCCAAATATGCTGGAATATACTCACAAAATGAAGCCTTACCGCACCAGCATGAAAATCGATTACGATGAATCGCGGCCGCTGGAAGTAGAAGCGATTTTTGGCAATCCGATACGGGTAGCCGAAAAAGCAGGTGTTAAGTTGCCACAAATAGAGGTACTTTACCGAATGTTGAAGTTTGTGGACGTTCAAAGGCAAGAAGCAGAAAGGACGAGAAGGCTGTTAGGTGTGGAATAATTGGGAATTGGGAATTGGGAATTGGGAATTGAGAATTGGTAATTCGGCAGGGCGGGTTTGTGAGATTTCTCGCTTGTGTTGTAGATATTGGTGAACCCGCCCCTACAGAAATTACTGTGAAATTCGGTTAATACTATTGATTCACCACACATGACACCGCAATTTCTTGCAATTGTTCTCGATTGACTTTACCTTGGGCATTTCGAGGCAATTGTGCGACAACAATCCAATTTTTAGGGCGCTTAAACTTGCTCAACTTATCTTCGATTGCCGTAAGGATAGTTTCGATAGTAACTTCGGAATTAGCGGGAACATAAATCGCCGTCACGACTTGACCCCAATCTTTGTCAGGCAAGCCAATTACAGCAACATCGGCAACTAAATTTGTATTCTTAATGGCAGCTTCGACTTGGGCGGGAAATACGTTTTCTCCGCCGGTGATAATTTTGTCGCTGCTGCGTCCGACAATATTTAAACAGTTATTGTTATCGATAAATCCCAAATCGTCTAATTCAAAGTATTCCCTATCGCCAAATTTTTCAGGATAATAACCCAATGCTAAAGATGTAGCATCAACTGCAATATTCCCAATTTGATTGTAGCACAAAATCTCACCCTTGGGACTGCGAATAGTTATTTTCGCGTGGGGTAAAGCTTGACCAGAAGTGTTGTTTCCGGCGAGAAAATCTTCGGGTTTGAGTGTAGCAATTTGTGAAGCGGTTTCTGTCATGCCGTAACAGGGTGCTAGTTTGATTTGATAGTTTCTAGCTGTTTCTAAAAGTTCCGGCCAAGGGGGAGCACCGCCCAAAAGTACGGCACGAAACCGGGACAACCAATTAGCTGTATCTGGGTTTTGCAGCAGCCGTTGCAGTTGAGTTGGGACTAAGGAAATGAAAAATTCTTCGGGTTCTATATCGGCTTTTTCGCCTGCTTCTAGTGTTTTAAATGGCTGGATTACCAGTTTACCAACCGTGGTAAACGATCGCATAAACTGCATGAAACCGCTGACATGGTATAAGGGTAAAACGCAGAATGAGTTAATTTTGTCAAGTTGAAAATATTGTTGAAAACCTTGGACTGATGCGGTTAGTGTTTCCCAAGTGTGGATGGCAAAACGGATTTTTCCCGATGAACCGCCGGTGGGAATCATGATCGTATCAAAACCGTTTTTACCGGGTGAATGGGATTCCGGCGAATGGAATTCGGGTGAGTTTAATTCGGGTGTATTGAATCCCGGCGAATGGAATCCCGGCGAATGGAATCCCGGCGAATGGAATTCGCGGCTACACAAACTAAGTCCGCCTCCGCGGACTGGGAGAGGGGAGAATATTTTTTTAAGGTCAGTATTTTGTTGTAAAATTAGGTCTGGTTGGACTAAATCAAAGACTTGTTCCCATTCTTGTTTTACCCAGTTGGGATTGCAGAGGAAAATCTGACATTTGGCGGCGCGGGCGCTGATGAAACTGGCAAGAAATTGCAGGGGTTCTGATTCTGCGAGGCAAATTTTGGGGGGTTTTTTTTGGGCGGGATTTTTGGTAATTTGTTCAAATTGCCGATCGACTATTCGGGCAAATTCGCGGCTGTCACAACCGATAAGCCAATTATCGGGCAATTCAAAGGGTAGATTCAGACTATTTACTGTGATTTGTTTTGCCATAGATGCTTTAACCAGGTGTCTTGATTGTCGTCGAACCAGCTATCGGTACCGAAGCCTAGGGCTCTATTATTTAGAGACAATTCTGTTGCTAAATTTAAGGCTGCTTGTCTGCCGATTTTGGTTTCAAATACTGATGAGAAAACTGCGTCTATATTGTGAGTTTGACAAAATTTTCGGAGTTGGGATGGAGAACCGCCGATCGCAGGTTTGATGACAAAAATTCCCCGCCAACCTTGGCTGTAGCATTCTTGGATGCGATCGAGGTTGGCTGCGGATTCGTCTAGGGCGAGATCCGTTGCATAAATAGCATTCAATTCTACCATTTCCTGAAACTGGGCGATCGGCAGTGGCTGTTCCAAAAATTCAATATCTGTCGCCAAGTCGGGAGTTGCTGTCACGCGATCGCAAGCTTCCAGCCATTTTTGGGCCTCGGAATAGGTGAGTCCCCCATTAGCATCTAGGCGTAAAAGTGCTGTTTGGCGATCGCACAAATCGTCCATTGATGCAATTAGCTGCTGAAAAATCGTTAATTCTTCCTCAATTGCAGCAACGCCAATCTTCCATTTAAACGTGCGATGTCCCTCCAACCAAAGCATTGGTAAAACCTGCAAAGCTGTTTCACCAGCAGGCAATAAACCGCTGTACTGACTTAAATTTTCGCTTTTCTCCCCTCCTTGGCAAGGGGGGCTTGGGGGGGGTGAATTTTGCTCGTTTGATAGTGCTGACTCAAAGCCAAATTGACAAGCTGGTAATTCAGCAGAAATCGCAAAAATCATCTCTAATGAAATATTAGCAGGTAGTTGGTGACAAAAATCTAAAGCTTGCTCAAAAGTTTCGGAACCAAACCAACTTAAAGGCGCAATTTCTCCCCAACCAATGCGACCATTTTCGTCAACAAGTCGCAGGATAATTCCTGATCGAATATCCCAAATTCCGTGACTTGTTAGCAGCGGGCGCTTAAATTTTCGCTGATAGGTGCGAAACTCGAATTGATATAACATTTACTTTTTTATTAATCGCTAAGGCCGAAGAAACCGGGTTTTTATCTGATTTGTCGGTGACAACACAGATTTTCGTAAAAAACCCGGTTTCTGACTACCCACTAATCATGAATAAGACCTAAGAAACCGGGTTTTTATCTGATTTGTCGGTGACAACACAGATTTTCGTAAAAAACCCGGTTTCTGACTGCCCGTTAATCATAAAATTGTCTCACAACTTCCACAAACTTATCAATGTTTTCAAAATGGATATTGTGACCAGCGTTTGGTATAATGTTGAGACTAGCGGCCGGACATAAGCTGGCAATTTCTGCATTAATACTTTGAAATTTACGATCATCTTCTCCCACTAGCAAGAGAATGGGGATTTGATTTTGTGCGAGTTGTTCCCAAAGAGATGGTTGGTTGCCGGTTCCCAGGTTGCGGAGTGATTTGGCTAATTCTAAGGGATTGTTTGCTAAGCGGCTTTCGATTAGTTGGTCGAATTTGGGAGATTTTTTTAAGGATTTGAATAAAGGGCGATCGTACCAGTTTAAGATAAAATCTTTAATGTTGCTATTTTCGAGGTTTTGTGCTGTTTGTGAATCGGCTTGTCGTCTGTGCGATCGCTCTTTTTCACTTTTCAATCCCGGAGAGGCTGACTCTAACACGACTTTCTCGAATCTTTCAGGAAAATGTAATGTCATGTACAGCGCCAATCGCCCACCCATTGAATAGCCCAACAACAAACATTTATCTATTTGTAAATCATCTAATAACTCGATCAAAGCTTGGGCTGTGTTTAACATATTGTAGCAACTTTCCTCGCCGCTAACTCTGGTTTGTCCGTGGCCGGGAAGGTCAACTGCTAGACAGCAATAATTTTTAGAGAGTAAGGAAATGACGCTGCTAAAGTCTTGATTGTTGCCAGTAAATCCGTGTAAAAATAGAATGATTGGCTGATTTTTGTTGCCAGTTAAGGAATAGTGAAATTGATAATTTTTAGATTTTTCCATATTTACTGAAATTTAATTTCCGCATCGCCAACAGATATGACTGCTTGAAAACGAGTGAGAAAATCCATACCAATAAGACCATTTATACGAATATTTGGTGGTAGATTATGGGCAACTATCTCAAAATCTTCTATTAGTTGACCGACACAATTAAACCAAGATACATTAATCACAGGAGCATGAATTATTCCTTGACCTGTAACTAATTCTTGTCTGCGTAAAGGATTGCCAGTATCATAACCCAAATTTTGTAACACTTGAACTGGCACTATTGTGAAGCTAGATCCCGTATCTACCAATAAACGCACCCGCAGAAAATCGCCCCCTTCTCTACTGCCAATAGTTGCTTGCACGGCTAGCAAATTTTGCCCATAACGCAACAAACGGTAGGCTTTCTGATAATTTGGCATTTTCGTCATAACATCACTGCTAGGTTGTCAGGTATCAGTCCAGTATATTCTATGGCTACAGATTTTCCATTCCTTAATGAAAGCTTACTATAAATTTCATCGCGTTCTGCTGCATGGGCTAAAACTTCACCTCTAATCACACTTAATTCTTCATCTAATTCAGGATTGACGATGAGTACCCACTCATCAGGATACAGACTAAAAATTTCTTCTAGAGTCAGGATTGGGCTAATTTCAACGGGCGTGCTCATGATTTGCTTCTCCTTGTTGGTGATTCAAGATCAAACTGTTTGTAGTAAGGATTTTAGTCCTGATCGACTAAAATATTAGAAACAGGACTAAAGTCCTCACTACGAACCGTACTTCTATTTTACCGAAATTTTCGATAATCGCCCGAATTACAAGACGAACCCCAGCGCCAGCAGCAATCCGCTGGAAAAATGCAGCGCGACTGCGATAAACTTACAGTTGCTGACCTTTGCCGGTTGGTCGTGATAGTCTGTGACATGGCGACAAAGGTCGATCGCAAAAAACAAACTCCCAAAAATCAACAGCGTCCAAATTGGAAACATTCGCAACGCCACAAACAGCACAGTCAAAGCATAAATACTGCCGCACAACCACTGCAACAACAGCACACCTTTTTTCGTACCCAACCGGACAAGCGGCGATTTTTTCCCCGCAGCCAAATCGTCATCAATTTGATGAAAATGCGAACAAAATAAGATAATACTCGTAGTAATTCCCACGATTGTCGAAGCAGCCAAATTAGTCGTAGACCAAGTTTGAGTTTGACTGTAATAAGCAGCAGCTAAAGCTAGCGGCCCGAAGGTGAAAAAGCAAATTATTTCGCCTAAACCCTGATAGCCCAAACGAAATGGAGGCCCTTGATAAGTGTAGCCCAAGGCGCAAGACAAAACTACTAGCAAAATTACGGTTGGGTCTTGTTGCCACCAGGAAATAGCGCAGATTCCCGACACTCCGACTGCTAAAAATAAATTAGCAATCCAGAAAACTAAAGCTTTATTTCCGGTTAAGTTAACTACGGAATGCGCTTTGTTTATATCGATGCCTGTTTCCGAGTCAAATACATCATTACTGAGATTCAGCCATGCTATAATTAAAATGGCTGACATTAAAAATGTCGAAAAGATTGACGAATTAATCGTTTTAGTTTCGGTAAAAGCTATGGCAGTTCCTACTGAAATAGGAATCACCGCAACACTGTACATGGGTGGCTTGATTGCCGCCAGCCACAATTTACTATTTGGACGTTCAATTATCTTTGTTGTCATTACACAAACTTGATGCAATTGATAGCAGCTTGGTAATTTTACAATTTTATTGGTGAAGAATGTCTAGTCTGTATCGGGTTGAGTGCGCCTCCGGCATCTGTTGATAGTTTTTGCGGGTTCTGGCGCGCCCGAAAATGCCCGCCAGTCAACCTCTGCGGGGTCTATCGCCTTTTGCCGCAACTCGCCCTCTCAATCTTAAAGTTTTGTGTCTAAATGTTTCGGTCGATCGCGCGTTGGCAGATCCCTAGAAGAGGATGGTCTGTTTTTTGCCCGCAGCCTGTCCCAACTGTCGGGAAACTCGAAAGGTCATGTTTTGCGATCGCCCGGAGCGTGGTTAGATCGAAATAGGGTTTCTAGCGGGACAAAACCGCACTCTTTCTGACAAATCTGCTATTCTCGATTTCATGACAGTAATACCGCACCGCGCTAATCTTTTGCAAGACCGCAATCAACTGCATCAGTTTCTGTTAGATTGCCAGCAGTCTTTAACCGAAAAAGATCAAACAAAAATAGTTAGTATTTCTCAGGAAATTTCCCCCGTCGATCCGCTAGTGGTACTGCAAGAAATTGCCGCACCCGATGACAGACACTTTTATTTTGAAAAAAGAGACCCCATTGCAGGCAACAGTTTTGCGATTGCCGCCCTAGATTCGGCCATCCATGTCACAGTAGCGGGAAGCGATCGATTTTCCCTCGCTCAAAATTTCATTCAATCATGCCTTACCCAAACAATTACCATCGGTACGGAACGCTTGCCATTTAGCGGGCCGCACTTTTTTTGTAGCTTTGCTTTTTTTGATGAGAATATCGTCAGCAATTCTTACTTTCCCCCCGCTATCATATTTCTACCAAAATGGCAGATTACTCGTCTAAAAAATAGTTGTACAATTGTCGCAAATACCATCATCAACCGAGATATAAATGTTAAATTTATTACTGAAAACATTTTTCAGAAAATTGATAAAATAGCCTCTCTTAATTACATAAAAATAAGGAATCCTGGCAAAAAATCGATATCTTTAAAACAAATACCTGTGAATGATGCGGCTCAATTCAAAACATCGGTAAAGTCGGCTTTAGAATTAATTGAATCTAAATATTTCAGTAAACTTGTTTTGTCCCAAGCAATAAATGTTATTTCAAAAACCCCTTTTAGCTTAATAGATTCTTTAAATAACTTGCGCCTCACTTATCCAGGTTGCTACGTATTTTCTACCAGTAACGGTAAAGGTAAAAATTTTATCGGTGCTAGTCCAGAACGCTTAATTAGCATTCACAACAATCAGTTAGTAACAGATGCCTTAGCTGGTTCAGCGCCGAGGGGCAAAACTCAGGCGGAAGATGGGAATTTAGGGAAAGGTTTGCTGAACAGTGAAAAGGATATTCGAGAACATCAAGTTGTGATTGATTTTATAGTCGATCGCCTGTCGAGTCTCGGCATCAATCCCGACTTTTCCCCGCTACCGAGACTGTTGCAACTGTCAAATATTCAGCATTTGTGGACACCGATCAGGGCGAGAATTCCGCCTGATATTCATTTATTAAAGATTTTATCCCAACTGCATCCAACGCCAGCGGTGGCCGGGGTACCGAGGGATATTGCCCTACAGCAAATTCGCGCCTGCGAAAGCTACGATCGCTCTTTGTATGCAGCAGCCCTGGGCTGGATCGATCGCAGCGGCAACGGTGAATTTGCCGTCGGCATTCGATCAGCATTAATCGACGGATCTCGCGCTATACTCTATGCTGGCGCTGGTATCGTCGCTGGTTCGGAACCTGAGAAAGAACTAGCAGAAATTCAGCTAAAATTGCAGGCACTTTTAAATGCTTTAGTTTAGGAATATATCATAAAAATACCATCGATCGCCAAAACCACAAAATGCTTGACTTTCGGAACACAAACACCCTCTGGGCTTCCATAATAGCCGAGACTTTGCAGCGACTGGGATTAACAACAGCCGTAATTTGTCCCGGTTCGCGATCGGCACCGCTAACAATAGCCTTCGCCCAAAATAATCAAATAGAAACTATTCCCATACTAGACGAGCGATCGGCAAGTTTTTTTGCATTAGGAATAGCCAAAAAATCCGGTGTGCCAACCGCACTAATTTGTACCTCTGGAACCGCCACCGCCAACTTTTTTCCGGCGATCATAGAAGCAAGAGAAAGTCGAATTCCGCTGCTAATTTTCACAGCAGACAGACCTCCAGAACTCCGCGACTGTCACGCCGGACAAGCCATAGATCAAGTTAAAATATACGGAAATTATCCCAACTGGCAAGCCGAATTAGCAATCCCTTCAGCAGAATTAGGGATGCTAGGCTATCTGCGACAGACGATCGTGTATGCTTGGGAGCGATCGACCTTTCCGACACCAGGCCCAGTCCACCTCAACATCCCCCTGCGCGATCCGCTGGTGCCCGTTCCAGATATTGCTGTAGAAGCTTTAGAAACCGAATTTAATTCAGAAGATTTCTTTGCCGGAATAGAACCGATTGTTGTAGCAGAAACTTCTACCCCCCCCAGCCCCCCCTTGCTAAGGGGGGGAGTAGGAAGTGCATTCAGACAATGGCAGGAATGCGAGAAAGGGATAATTATTGCAGGTGTAGCCCAGCCTCAAGATGCAGAAAAGTATTGTAGTGCGATCGCCCAAATTTCCCAACTATTAAACTGGCCAGTTTTAGCAGAAGGATTATCGCCCCTAAGAAACCGCGCCCAACTCAACCCCCATCTAATTTCCACCTACGATCTAATCCTGCGAAACCGCGAACTAGCAGAAAAATTAAGACCAGAAATCGCCATTCAAATCGGAGATTTACCCACAAGTAAAGAACTCCGAAACTGGCTAGACAAAACCCAACCCAAACGCTACATAATCGACCCCGCCCACCACAACTTCGATCCACTCCACGGCCAAACAATTCACCTGCGAACCTCCATAGAAAATCTCGGAACTAATCTCGCAACTATATTAACTCTTGTCCCCCCCCTTAACAAGGCTGGTTTAACTCTTGTCCCCCCCCTTAGCAAGGGGGGGCTAGGGGGGGTTCTTACCTCAGCCACAAACGAATATCTGCAACATTGGAACAACGCCGAAACCAAAGTCAGACAAGCAATTGACCAGAAAATGTCATCAATTAACAGCATAATAGAACCAAAAATTTCCTGGCTGCTTTCCCAAATTTTGCCCCCAGCAACACCAATATTTATTGCTAACAGTATGCCCGTGCGAGATGTCGAATTTTTCTGGAAGCCGAACAACTTAGAAATAAAACCTTTTGTCAATCGTGGCGCTAACGGCATCGACGGCACACTGTCAACAGCTTTAGGAGTTGCCCACCGCAATCAAAGCAGTATATTGCTAACAGGCGATTTAACACTTTTGCACGATACAAACGGCTTTTTAATTAAAAATAAATTTGTAGGTAATTTGACAATCATATTAATTAATAACAACGGCGGCGGAATTTTTGAAATGTTGCCCGTTGCCAAATTTGACCCGCCCTTTGAAGAGTTTTTTGCCACGCCGCAGGATATCAAT
Source organism: Microcoleus sp. A6-C6 (assembly GCF_036705955.1). Lineage (NCBI taxonomy): Bacteria > Bacillati > Cyanobacteriota > Cyanophyceae > Oscillatoriales > Microcoleaceae > Microcoleus > Microcoleus sp. A6-C6. The sequence goes on from NZ_JAUBVR010000001.1 coordinate 45,227, forward strand.
TTTGCTCAGTTGTGTGCAACTTACGGCGTGGAACACGAGATAATTGACGATTGGGAGCAGTTAAAACAAAAATTAAGTTTTCTACCAAATAATGGCATTCGGGTCTTAGAATTGCAAACAGATAGGCGTGCCGATGCTAAATGGCGGCAAGACAATTTAGGTAAATTTGCCAAAGGTTTGTAGTAAGGACTTTAGTCCTTTATTTAAGCATTTAAGGACTAAAGTCCTCACTACGAACCTATTATGAACAGTATTTAAACTGCTGGTTGAGCTAGCAGTGCATCTAATTCTCCATCTCTATCAAGTTTGTGAATGTCATCGCAGCCGCCGACGTGTTGGTTGTTAATAAAGGTTTGGGGCACGCTGCGCTTGCCGTTAGCGCGTAGGGCCATTGCATTTCTGGCTGCTTCATCGCCGTCTATTTTGTATTCGGTGTAATTTACGCCTTTCCACCACAGCAAAGTTTTGGCCCGCATACAGTACGGACAGGTTTGCCAAGTGTAAATTTCAACATTGGCTTTGATGCGATCGGGCTTGCGGCCCAAAATAGGATTGAGAAAATCAAGCATTTTCGGTACTGGGGTAAAAATTAAGCTGATTGAGGGATTAAATCATTTTAGCGAAACGCCATCAGTCCCGCGTCCTACCAAAGGTTAGCCTGCTATGGAATTGCCCGCCGCATCTTTGGCGCTGTGATTCGCGTCACACATTCACTCAACTCGGATCACTTACGTACACCCTAAATAATCACCTTCGGAACCTCATTAATATCACTGATCTTTTCGGGAAACCGGGGGATTATGAATATATCGAATTCAACCGCACTGCCATGAACTGCTTACAACTCCTCCCCGGCGCTATCTCTGAAATCATCGCTTCTGTCAGCGACACAGGCGTTTTAACTTTAGCCGATCGCTACGGTTTGATGGCCGCCACCTTGGACGAGTCGCTAAATGACGAAGATAGAGGCTGTGTCAACCGCCTGCTGCGGGCAGTGCTCAGAGGCCGGGTGAAAATGGTGAACGAACTTTCAGCAGCAATGTAAGGTGAGTCAGCGGTAGCTAAAGATGGCGAAATTGATTGGCAGTCGATCGCCCGCCGGAGTCCCAGAGACTTGATATAACGGCAAGTTGAATTCGATTTAAAGTTTTCTCCTCTAACAAAACAACGGTTTTTTTCGATGTGCAGCCTGTAACGGGCTGCTTTTTTTTGGGAGTTATATCATGTCCGATCTACGATCGTCGTAACAAAAATAGTTCGTTCGTAGTGTGGACTTTAGTCCGCTGATGATTGCGGACTAAAGTCCACACTACGAACCGATCTGATCGTTGTCAATCGACGGGACACGATATTACGGTTTCTTGAGTCGCTGTGCGTTTTTCGGGGAAGGGCTAATCGCGGATGTCGATGTCGTAATGGCGGCAGAGGGCGATCAGTTTTTGTTGGAAGCGATCGCGCACGCTGTCTGGAGAGACAATCCTGCAATCTTCCCAATAAGGAGAGATTTCGCGAAAAAACCAGAAAGTATTTGAGATATTCCGAATCACTCGCCTGATAGGTGGATCGCCTTCTGCTTCGCCGACTTCCTCATCTTCCTGCTTGCGCCTGTAGTTAAAGGCAAGTCTGCCGGATAGATGAAATTCTACGGGAATCCGGGCTAAATCTGGCAGCCAAGGTCGATCGACCGAAATCACCGCAGCATCTTCAATGCGATCGAGGAGTAACGTCCAATTGTGTTCGAGTCCCGGTACATCTTGATTTCCCTCAGACTCTTCGCAGCGACACATTAAATATTGTCGCTTTTCAATGGGGACAATGCGGGCGTGCAAGATCGTGTAATGCCAAAGGCGATCGGTTGCATCCCGGTAAGACAGGCGAAAAGGTTTATCTCTGTGAATAAAATGGTCGATTTTTTGCCGCCAAACAGGTAAGGGGTTGCTCAAAAATTGATCGATTTCAGCCCGGAAAGGGAGAGTGAGTTCGCTGCGATCGCTCAATAATTGGGCAATTGCCAGGGCTTCATCAATTTTGCCCAAGTCAAGCAATTGCTGTCGGGCGATGTCTAGGGCTTGGATGCGCGTTTGCGGCCAGTCGTGGTTGGGGGCGATCGTTAGTTGGCGGCGGGCGATCGCTTCTATCAGTTTGGATATGTTCGGGCGATCGCCCCACGTCTTCCCGAATTCTTCGGCCAAAGCTTCTAACTGGGACTTATCTCGTTCAGAAACCGACAGAGTGATCGATTGACCTTTGCGACTCATAAGTATACGGACACTTTCTAAGTGTACAGGGTTGATTATCTCTATTATCGGTGTCAATATGGGAATATCAACTTTCTACGGACACAGTTTCAGCATATGTCCGACTACCAGATTACCCTCAAATCCGTTTACTCCTGTCCCGCTGCGGAGATTCCCCAGGGAGTCAAATTACCCGAAGGTTGGACACTTTCTTGGCATCAACTCGAAACTTTAAAAGCCATTCGCGATCCGAATATTGATGTCATAATCAATACGGCGATAACGGGTGATGGTAAAAGTTTAGCCGCAGCTTTAGAAACATTGCAGACATTTTGTTGTGCAATCTGGCTGTATCCTACGAATGAACTGGCGCGAGATCAAGAGACTCAATTTAAGCACTATATCGAACAATTCCAGCCCAAACATCAACCGCGCGTGGTGCGACTCAGCGGCTCGGAATTAGAAATATACGCTGAAAATGAAGGATTGAGAAAAGCAGCCGCGATCGCATCTCGCACAGGTCAATCAGAGATTGTATTAACAAACCCTGATATCTTGCACCACCTGCACCGAGGAGCCTATTTAAGCTCCAAAGATAGCCCCGATAAACTTTGGGGTCGCATCGACAAGGATTTTGACCTATTCATTTTTGATGAATTTCATGTTTTGGCGGCTCCTCAGATTGCCAGCGTCACCAATACCATGTTATTAATTCGTCATACCAACCGCCGGAAAAAGTTTGTATTTTTGTCAGCAACTCCAGACGAGCAATTAATTAATAGACTAGAAATAGCAGGTTTTTGCTGTAAAACTATCGATCCTTTGAAAGCAGGAAAATATCGGTTTCCTGATCGCCCTGCTGAAATCGAACAGTTAAAATCCGACGGATGGCGGCAGATATTGAGGGAAAGTACGCTGACTTTTATTTCCCTAGAACCCACTTCACAAGCTTCTGAAACTTGGCTGAAAGACAGTGCAAATCTCATCCTGAGTCACTTTAAAAAAAATCCGGGGAGTAAAGGAGCTATTATCTTGAATTCAATTGCTGCCGTCAAGCGACTGACCCCTTTTTTCCGGGAATTGTTCCAGCCTCACGGTTTAGTTGTTGGCGAAAATACCGGGTTGTCGGGAAAAACGGAAAAAGAGCGATCGCTCTCGTCAGACTTAGTTCTCGGTACCAGTACGATTGATGTCGGGGTAGACTTCAAAATCAATTTACTAATTTTTGAATCCGCCGATGGGGGCAACTTCATCCAAAGATTAGGAAGATTGGGGCGACACGATGGCTGCGATCGCAATGGAGAGTTTGTTCAGTTTCAAAATTTCACAGCCATAGCACTCATCCCTAATTTCTTAGTTGAACGCTTGTTTGCGGGTGACGAGCCTATTTTAGCATCAAACGGGATTTATGACCGTCCTTTTTTCTATCAACAAATTCGCGAACAATACCGCCAAATCAACAATTTTGAGGGATATTACTCGCGATGGGGTGCGGTGCAGTCAGTTCAACTTTGCTGGGAATTAGGCCACAAGACAATTAAACAGCAGTACGCAGAAAGTCAGAAGGCTTTTCAGGAATCTTGTCAAAAAGTATTTAAAACTAGCTTTAAAAAAGTAGCAGGTGATATTAAACGGTGGGGCAAAGAGTGGCAAGAGCGATCGGGAAATAAGACAGGAAATCCGATCGTTGAGGATGCTAGCAGTTTTCGAGGTTCTAGTCCCCTGCAATGCGGCATTTACGATTTAACCGATTCCCATGATGCCGACAAATTCAAAACTTACGATTTACCAGGAATTTTGAGCAATTTAGAAATCGAACCGATGACGGAATCTGCATTTATGCGAATGTTGAACGAGACATCGGAACGGATTGGGCAACCGATTGCTAAAGGTCGATTTAAGCATTGTCTTGCTTTTTTTAAGTTGCGTAGTTATCGGGAGGAAAGACTGAATTGGAAATTTACTTATTCGGGAATTTTAGAAGAAAATGCTTCTGCTTGGAAGGTTCAGGTTTTAACGGGAATTGAGGTTTTGCAACCTGAGAATTATTGGATCGGGGAAATCAACAAGCGTTTGAAGAAGCAAGCATTGGTTTGTTATGTATTGCGCTATCCGGTGGCTGAAGTGCGATCGCGCCTGCGACTCCCGATGCACTTTCAGATTTATCCAATTTGTGATCGGTACAGTTTCCACGATACGACTGCACCTTATTCTATAGCCTTTGGCCAGTCGGCGCTGTTGGTGGACACGCTGGCCCACTGGCTCAAGAGCAAGGGGGATGAAATATGGATTGCGTAGAAGGTCAAGCCCTAATAGGGAGGGTTAAGTCAGGTAGAAATATAGAGGAACGAACGCCATTAGGAGCGCAGTCAATGTTTTCAATCCCTAGTAGGGAGAGGATTTAAGCTCTCAATAAAAATTGAGAAGCTTTTTCTACCTGTCCGCACCATAGTACATCAATATACCAAGGATGACAACTATGTTTAAATCGTTTACACTCAAAAAATGGAAAGCTTCGCGGCTCTGTGAGCAACGATCGCGAGTAGGAACACAGATATGTAATCGCAGCCCTTCTTGTTCTCTAGACAGAACGGTTTTCAGCGTCACTTTATTTGGTTTGGGGTATAACTCCCAATCTCTGCTGCTGTCTGCACTCAGCAGCCGTGAGTCTTTCCACTCTGTAAAAACTCAAAAGGAGACATTAAAAATGCCAAAGCCACGCCGCTCTGGTGAGGGAGAGCCTTTGCTATTTATTCCCTATTGCCGGAAACCTTTTTTGGAAAACAAAAAGAAAGTTCGGGGCAAAAATCGCCAACCCTTTGAGTTACTGGAAAAAGCTCAGAGCCTATTTGAGATTGCACTCGACAGAGATGAGTTTGAGTCAGAGGATGTCAAAGCAGAAGTCTATGACTTTTTATTGATCCTCCGAGGAGCTAAAAAGGTATCTCAAAAGCGCTAGATAATAGCACTTTACAAATTTTCAATAGTTAGGCTCTACAGGAGTAGTGTAACTACATAAGAGCCTGTAGAGCTTTTTTGTCAAAAATCTCTATCAAAGACAAGTGAGTGCTTACATAAACTTCCTAGAGGCGAAAAATGGCTAAAAAACATCAAAAACCAGATGAAGAATATCAACAACTTTCATTCAATTTTGATATTCCAGTTAATTTGAACTCAGAGCGATCGCATAATGCAGATGATGCAGATAATGCAGATGATACCGATGATGACTGGCTGCAAGATGAGGAATTAGGGTCAAGCTTTGAAACGTCCGATCGCACGATCGAACCTCAAACTCGCGACTTACTAACCCTCAAACTCTTACGAGAAGCCATTCAGAGTCAAAATCCGGGCGATCGCGTCATGGCAGATTTTGCCGAGTACGTACTGCCAAATCTGCTGCGAGTGGCCATTGGTGTGACAGCCAAAGGTGGCAAATTTTTCGACGAACTCGATCGGCAAAAAGGCAAAGAGAATGTTAGGCGGGACAATGCAGGCGATCAATCCCTAAATACTCACCTGCTAAATGGATTATTTCCCGCTAATTTGATAGAACAGCGGTTAGAAAAACTCGATACCACCATGCGGCGATGCGTGGGAGAACAAGAACGGCGGCTAGTAATAGCTGGCTTCATTCTCCACGACTTTGAAAAATTCCCAGATGTCCCCAAAGATTGTCGCAAGTTACCGTTAGAAAAGCACCGTCAAATTATTGATGAAAAAGTTCGACAGCTAGGAATAGATAGCTTCATCAATCCCGACAATCCAGATACTTATCGAGAATACATTGACGATTTGCTCTGCCTTGCTTACAACGCTCAGCGACGTTGGGATACTAACTGGAATTTTTCGGAATTTGGGTTAAATCCAGTCTTGCGCGATCGCACGCTCCGCAGTCTCTCAGACTTAACCTGTTTAGCAGATTCCCTAGCATCAATTATCAAACATCCCCAAGATGCAGAAAATACCAGGATAAATGAGTTAATCCACAGCCTCAGCGACGGGAAATTAAAATTCACGTATCACACCATCGCCGAAAACAGAGGCGTACTTACCAATGTCGTCAATAACGCTTTAATGGAAGTACATACGGCGCTGAATACCGACGATTGCACATACTATGAACCATTGCTGTATCTGCCAACAGGTGTAATTTACCTAGCACGATCGGATGCTCCTGCTATTTCAATTGCAGACTTACCCGAACGAGTAGTGAGCAAGATTAAAAAACTCTGCGCCGGACAACTGCGACTGCGACAAACAGGCTTTGGCAGAGATGGTAAAGGCATGAAATATGCCGAGTATTATAACCTATTTTTTGATACGTCAGATTTGATGTTAGTTGCCATCAATGCTACTTTACGTATTCTCAAAATAGGCAAAGACTCTGTTGCCAAAAGTCGCAGCGATAATCTGATAAAGTTTCAGCGTCAGGATGTTTTGTCGGCCGATTACAACTTCAACTTTGACGACGACCTTCGGATTGACCAAATTGCCGAACTTGGCGACTTAGTGAGTCGCAAGATTTGGGGAGAACAAGTTAATACAATCGAAACCGCACGCAAGAAAGACAAAAAATTACCCGCACTACCTCATCTAGATATTGTCGAGGAAATTGCTAAATTTTGGAATCTGTCCGAATATTTACCAGCCCTGAGAGAAATTCAACCGCTACGGATTAATAAACGCCTGAAAGAACTTAAGCTCAAAGGCAACACAGGCGGCGTTCCTTACGAATGGTACTATTTAGCAGCAAAGTACCTAGAACATCACCCAGGAATTGAGGATGTGCGGGAGGTTTGCGAACAGGCGATCGCCCACATTTCCCAAATGATTAAACCCATTATTTCACAGTACAAATTGTCTGACGGTTGGGAGGATTTGCGGCTGTGGGTAACGCGGGTTGTCATGTTACCCGGAAATACACCATTAGACACAGCATCCGCTGACGTATTTTTAGATGAGTTGGAACGCTACCAACTCGCTAAAAAACAGGGTAGAGGAAGACAGTTAATCTGTTCAATTTCCCATTCAGCTTACACGGTGACAGAACAAATGGAATCAGCAGTTTTGTTCACCCCTCAAGTTTACACTAACAAACAAATGTTGGGAGGTTCTAATGCAAAACGCAATATTTCCAGTATTGCAGGTTTAGAAATGATGCTGAGGCAAATTTTAATGAATCAAACTCAAGCTGTGGGCAAAAAATTTGAAGATGGCAAATATCGCTACCTCTATTTTTATCCCACATATTACTTCACCCCAGAGACAAATAAGTTTCTGCAAAAAGCCTACACTAGCATTGCTCAAACCCGCTTTGATACCAGCATTCGCAATCATTTTATCAGCAAGGATTTGCAAGCCAATTTTGGGCGCGATCGCTACCAAAGCATCGATGCTTTTCTAATCGATGAAAACATCGAACCAGGAAAAGACCGCACCTTCAAACTTTCCTATCCCGAAGACGAACCCCTAACATTTTACTTCATGGCGCTGCCACCAGGTAAAGATGCTACTGATACAGAATCTTGGGTTATGCCAGCTTGGCTAGCTTTTGCTTTCCCGATGATTCTGGATGTCAAAACCGTAGTTTCAGAGTCTCCAATCCCGCCTTTTAACGACGGTGCAGAGTTTGAAGAAAGTGTATTTCTTGACAGTGCACCGCAAGCTTTTAGGGTGTTGACGAAGCGCGATCGTTTTCGCCTCGACTACATCCTAGAAGGTTGGGAAGAAAACGGCAAATCTTATTCTGCACCCTTGAATGTGTTAACCGCTGCTTATGCAATTCACCTTGATGTCAATGCCAAACAGGGGAAGTCCGGTTATGACTCCAACTGGGGTAAACTTACCGAACTCGCCAAGGATTTTGAAACCAGCCCGCTTTATGTCTTTACCTACTTAAATCAATGGGTTCGTAAACAGAAAAATGAAACGGCATCAATTCAAAAAATTAAGCTTTATGCTTATCATTTTTACCCTTGTTTTGACTCCTATGCCCACTATAATCATGAAGAGGAAAGATTGACTGTGACAACCGAATCAAGTTTAAACCACCCCCAAAAATTGACAGAATTGTATCGCAGATTTTACCGTGCAAGTAAGCGATACAATCCCAAAGCAAATGCTGTGCTGAAACCGATTGATATTGCTGCTAAAACTATCCTGGAAGCCGATCGCAGTTTTTCTTTAGTTGTTGTTGTTGCTGCGGAAGTTTCAAAGCTGATGGATCGCGTTCACGCTTCTAATGCTGAAGGGCGCTGGATTTTCAGCAAGCGGGAGGAAGAACGAGAGGCAATTTTAGAATTTGCTCGATACTTTGTTGAGGAGGTATTTGAGAAGTCTTTTGCGGGCGATCGGGCTCGTTTAGCCGGCCGCCAAATCAACCTAATCCGAGATACCTGCGAATTCCTTTATCGTTTAGAGAATGACGAGGAAAATCGCGCCAGAGGCGAGCAACCTCCTGATGAATCTCAGGATGAAGCTGACAATTAAAGCGGAAGCTCTTGTTTTACAAGCTACGCGCCAACTACACAACTAACATTTTTACATAGGAGACAAATCATGGCTTTCTTGAAAACCGTCAACTCTAAATTTTTTCACACAGAAATTCCCTACAAACCAATGGGAAAATATGCTCATTTTCTGACTGTACGGGTGACAGAATCTTATCCTCTGTTTCAAACCGATGGAGAACTGAATAAAGCGCGGGTGAGGTCAGGAATTCAAGACCAAAAACCTATCAGCCGCCTGACCATGTTTAAGCGCAAGCAATCTACACCTGAACGTTTAGTCGGTCGCGAGTTGCTGCGTAACTACGGTTTTATGACCGCTGAAGACTGCGAATACAATGTCAAGTTTGCCATGAACAATCCTGATTGCATAATCTACGGATTTGCGATCGGAGACTCTGGTTCAGAAAAATCAAAAGTAGTGGTTGACACAGCATTTTCAATTACCGCTTTTGACGAATCTCACGAGACTTTTACCCTCAATGCTCCCTTTGAGAATGGGACAATGGCATCTAAGGGCGAAGCAGGTACTAAGCCGGGGGAAGTTACAAGTCGCATCAATCAGCAAGACCACATTAAACCCCAGATTTTCTTTCCTAGCATTGTCACCCTAAAAGACCCTACGGAAGCTAGTTTTTTGTATGTTTTCAACAACATCCTCAGAACGCGGCACTATGGCGCTCAAACTACTCGCACAGGTAGAGTCAGAAATGAGTTAATTGGCGTGGTATTTGCCGACGGTGAAATTACTAGCAACCTCCGCTGGACGCAAGCAATTTACGACAAATTGCAGGTGGACGATAAACTTAATTCCAACAACCCTCTTAATGAAGATGATGTGATTGTGGCTGCTAGCGCTGCTATCCAAACATTAATGGCTGAGGAATTTATCGTGCATGAAGACTTGATTGGGGATAAGTTTACGCTATTACTGACAGAGGTTAAAGCTGTCATTGGTAATGAAGATGACCTCAAAAAGATGTTGAAAAAAGCTGATGATGAGGCAAAGATTTATGCCGACAAGCACATCAAGAAAAAGAAATCAGATGAGGAACAAACAGAAGCTAAAAAATCAGCAAAGGCAGGTAAGTAATAATGGTATTAATTTACCGCTGTCAAATCGAGTTGCACGATAGTTTATATTTTGCAACTCGCGAGATAGGGAGACTTTACGAAACAGAGCCTGTAATTCACAATTACGCGCTTTGTTACGCCCTCGGTTTGGTGGATAGCGAAATCTATTCCACCACCGTTGCTGAAGCAGATTCCTATCGCTATTTTTGTCCCGAACAAATTCCCAAATACGAGCAGCATTTAACCCCGCTCAACCAACAGGGGATTTATGTCACTCCGGCGCGCTCTATCTCTCACTCATCCACTCTCAACACCTGGAAATACGCCAACAACAACTATCACGTTGAAATGGAAAAAACCCAGAAAAACATCCCCAGTTTTGGCAGAACTAAAGAAATTGCTGCTGAAAGCAAATTCGAGTTTTTCATAATTTCAGAAAAGCCCCTGAAACTGGCGAAATGGATTCGTCTGGGAAAGTGGATGAGCAAAGCTGAGTTAACTACTGAAGAAATTGGCAATGGCGATAATCGCAAAAATGGCGATTTCATTTTTCCTTATTTGCTCAATCCCTTAGACGTGATGTTTTCCCATCAAGTGCTCAGCTACGATGTGGTTAATATGCCCCCCGTAAGTTTGATTCAAAATATCAAAATTCGCGGTCAACATTACCAGTTTGAAAACCTCCGAATTCCAGCCTGTATGGAATATCGCTTTCGGGCTAATTAACTTTCACAAAAAGGTTCGTAGTGAGGACTTCAGTCCTCAGCAGGACTAAAGTCCTCACTACAAACTTGGTGCATTTTATTTTTTTACTACCGACAAACGAGCTAGCAAACTATGCCGCACAGCCTCATCCTCAACCTTCTCCCACTCTCCCCAATATCCCCCGGATACCTAACGGGAAGACACCTCCACGCCCTCTTTCTCACCCTCGCGAGCTCCGTTGACAAAGAACTCGGCGATCGCCTCCACGATGCCACAGCCCAAAAATCCTTCACCCTCAGCCCTTTGCAAACTAAAAAATGCCCTTTCAAAAAACACCACTTCCTGCAATGGGAACACACAGAACCGATTCCAGAACACACGCTGTGTTGGTGGCGAATTAGTCTGCTGGATGACACTCTATTCGGCAAATTAACTAATCTTTGGCTGAATCTCAATCCCTCGAAGCCGTGGCATTTGGGCCCGGCGGATTTGATGATTACTAAGATTTTGGGAACGCCCCAAGTAGATCAGCCTTGGGCTAATGCTTGCGATTACTCTCAATTGTACGATCGCGCTTCTGAAACTAATCGCTTAATTGCCTTCAGTTTTGCGACTCCTACTACCTTTCGACAGGGAAAATTTGATTCAGTGATTCCTACTAGAGACTGCGTTTTTAACAGTCTCCTCAGTCGGTGGAACAAGTACAGCCCGATCGCAATTCCCGACCTGTCATTCGATGCACTTTATTCGACATTTGTCAATATCCGAAGTGAAAAATTGACTAACTATCAAAGCGATTTTGTCGGCATGGTTGGGGAGGTTAGTTATCGGATTTTGGGAGATGTGGAGCCTTTAGTGATTAAGCAAATTAACGCTTTGGCTGATTTTGCTGTTTACTGCGGGGTGGGGAGGAAAACTCCGATGGGGATGGGAATGACTCGACGAATAGTTGTTAATAAGAGTTAAACGGATTTTGAGGGCGGGCAAGATGCCAGAATTCCAGGGCGGGCAAGATGCCAGAATTCCAGGGCGGGCAAGATGCCCACCCCACAATAACACTAAACTCTTGTGGCACAGGCATCTTGCCTGTTGCTAATTCCAATTACTAATCTCCTACAAACCATCAAAATTATGAACGATTTTGATTACATTTCGATCGCACTTCTGAACCAATACTCCTACTGTCCCCACCGCTGCTGGCGAATGTCTTGCGCGGGAGAATTTGCGGACAACCAGTATACCATAGAAGGGACGACTTTGCACGATCGCGTTCACACTATGGGCGAGATCAACCGCGATGAAACTTGGCAGGTTCGCGCGATTTGGCTGAAGTCGGAGCGCTACAAACTGATTGGTAAGTCGGATTTGATTGAATCGGAGAATGGTGAATTGTATCCGGTTGAATACAAGCGCGGCAAGAAAGGGGAATGGGATAATGATGAGTTGCAAGTGTGCGCGCAAGCTTTGTGTTTGGAAGAGATGACGGGGAAAAGTATTGCGACTGGATATGTGTATTACGCGCAGTCGCACCAGCGGCAAAAGGTGGAGATTTGTGAGGGTTTGAGACAGGAGGCGATCGCAACTATTGAAAAAGTCGCTACTCTTTGGCGATCGGGAAATATCCCGTTACCAGTTTACACCGCTCGGTGTTCGGGATGCAGTCTTTCTTCCCAATGCCTGCCCCAAGCTGCTAGCAAAGTCAACCGCTATCAAGAAGCAAGTTAACCTGCAAATAGGAGGATTCACAATGGGAACTGTTTACATTACGCCAGAAGATGCTTTTATCGGCAAATTAGACGAACGCCTTACCGTTAAAGCTGACAAAAAAACTCTAATCGACGTGCCATTAATTAGAATTGACGGTGTTGTTGTATTGGGACGGGCTACGGTTTCTCCGGCTGTGGTTGTGGAATTGTTGGAACGTCACATTCCTTTAAGCTTTTTGACGGCAAACGGACGCTATTTAGGGAGGCTGGAACCGGAAATGACTAAGAATATCTTTGTGCGAAAAGCTCAGTGGAAAGCTGCTGGTGAATCGGAACAAGCGGTGCATTTGGTCAGGGGGTTTGTACGGGGAAAGCTCAAGAATTACCGGACTACGTTGTTAGAGTGCCAGCGCAAATATTCTCAACCAGATTTTGAAAAACCGATCGCACAATTGAAAGAAGTAATTGCATCCGTTGATAAAACTTCAAATATTAATTCGCTGCGAGGATTAGAGGGGGCGGGTAGTGCGACTTATTTTGGCTGTTTCAATCGGCTGATTCGGGTGCCGGAATTTAGCTTTGAAGTTCGCCGCCGCCGTCCCCCTACCGATCCGGTAAATTCTCTGTTGAGTTTGGGATATTCTCTGTTGCGACACGATGTTCAAAGTGCGGTGAATATTATCGGGTTCGATCCGTATTTGGGATATTTGCATTTTGAGCGCTACGGGCGTCCTTCTTTAGCGCTGGACTTGATGGAAGAATTTAGACCTTTGGTAGTTGATGCTGTGGTGTTAGCAGCGATCAATTTGCAGAAAGTTGCTCCTAGTGATTTTACGGCTGAACCTTTGAGTGGCGCGGTTTCTTTGACGAAAGAAGGGTTGCACAATTTTTTGCGGCTTTACGAGCAAAAGAAACAGTCAAAGTTCAAGCATCCAGTTATGGGAAAGCTGTGCACCTATCAAGAAGCTTTTGAAATTCAAGGGCGGCTGATGGCTAAGTATTTGATGGGTGAAATTGACAAGTATCCGCCTTTGTTTTTGAAATAGGGAGACAATCAAGTTATGTTTGTTCTGGTTTGCTACGATATATCTGAGGACAACCGCCGCACTAAGATTCACAAGATTCTCAAGTCTTATGGGGAATGGAAGCAGTATTCGGTGTTTCATTGCGATGTGACGGATACTCAGTATGCCCGGATGCGTCAACGTCTGGGCCGGGTGATTAAGTCTGATGAGGATAGTATTCTGTTTCATTTTTTGTGTGCTTGCTGTCAGGGCAAGATTGAGCGGATTGGCGGCCGGGCCCCGCTGGATACTACGATCTTTATGGTGTGATTTTGCGTCTGGCTATAGGTGTTGAACGGAGGGGGTGAATTTTAATGGCTGAGAGCTTTACTAGGACTGGGTTTGCGGTGGTTTGTACCTGTCCGTGGTCAGACGCAAATGCTGAAAGCTTTACTGGGAGAGAGTTTGAGGTCTATTTGAATTTTGCCCCCTTGACAGGGCGATCGGTGAAATAGTATATTAATTTCATTCAGACGCAACTGAACCTTGAAAACCTTATAGTGCAAGCCTCCCAGACACCGGCGGCCGCAATCAAACTAAAACCCTATTAGGGATTGAAACAAAACTCTCACAAAGACTGGTTAAATTAGTTCCACGCCGCAATCAAACTAAAACCCTATTAGGGATTGAAACTAAAATAATCACCCCTTAATTGATACTCAGGTATAAAAAAATCAAGCCGCAATCAAACTAAAACCCTATTAGGGATTGAAACTAGCGAACCTTGGCAAAGGATTGCCAGATTCGATATCGCCGCAATCAAACTAAAACCCTATTAGGGATTGAAACTTTAGAATTTTTAGATCGAAAGATTTGGATCAGACAAGCCGCAATCAAACTAAAACCCTATTAGGGATTGAAACGTAGAGGAAGCGCCAGACCCTGATGATTTTGAGCCGCAATCAAACTAAAACCCTATTAGGGATTGAAACCCGACAGAAACACTTGTGGGGTTTCAAACGTTCCGGCCGCAATCAAACTAAAACCCTATTAGGGATTGAAACGCAGCAAGGGAAGGCTAGCTGTTAACGAATTCAAAGCCGCAATCAAACTAAAACCCTATTAGGGATTGAAACTCAAGAACGATTGGATTTCTACAACAACGGCCGGGCCGCAATCAAACTAAAACCCTATTAGGGATTGAAACTTTGATTAACTGGGTAACTTCCTCGGCTTCGTGACGGGCCGCAATCAAACTAAAACCCTATTAGGGATTGAAACTGAGGCTTAGGTCTTTGAGGGGCCGAAACTGGGGCAAGCCGCAATCAAACTAAAACCCTATTAGGGATTGAAACTCGAGAGTCTTCGCTGCCCCGTCTGTGGGGGGATAGGGGGCCGCAATCAAACTAAAACCCTATTAGGGATTGAAACTTTTGGGCATCGCCTCGCCGAAGTGAATCGACTCGAGCCGCAATCAAACTAAAACCCTATTAGGGATTGAAACCTGCCGCTGGCGGCTTTTCGCCGCAAACGAGGCAAGCGCGCCGCAATCAAACTAAAACCCTATTAGGGATTGAAACCGGGGAATAATTCGAGTGTGATGCGCTGTTCTTCGAGCCGCAATCAAACTAAAACCCTATTAGGGATTGAAACGAGTGACAGCCGGGAGAGACCGGAATTTTTTAACGCCGCAATCAAACTAAAACCCTATTAGGGATTGAAACTATAGGACAGATGTATGAAATGTTGGCAGAAAGCGCCGCAATCAAACTAAAACCCTATTAGGGATTGAAACCCCTCAATATTTGCGAACACTTGTTTATTACCAGGCCGCAATCAAACTAAAACCCTATTAGGGATTGAAACCTGCTAGTGGGTTGTTTGCAGCTGCGGGTACAGGAATATCGCCGCAATCAAACTAAAACCCTATTAGGGATTGAAACTGTAGCCAATATGCCAAGCCTCTTCATGCACACTCATGCCGCAATCAAACTAAAACCCTATTAGGGATTGAAACCGAAAGTTGGGCTACCGCTTCAACTTGCTGTGTAAAGCCGCAATCAAACTAAAACCCTATTAGGGATTGAAACTTGAAAACAGCAGCTTTGCCAGTGGTCAATAACTGCCGCAATCAAACTAAAACCCTATTAGGGATTGAAACTCCTTCTTCAGTCGCCAGACGATCCAAAGCTTCCACGCCGCAATCAAACTAAAACCCT
Source organism: Microcoleus sp. A6-C6 (assembly GCF_036705955.1). Lineage (NCBI taxonomy): Bacteria > Bacillati > Cyanobacteriota > Cyanophyceae > Oscillatoriales > Microcoleaceae > Microcoleus > Microcoleus sp. A6-C6. The sequence goes on from NZ_JAUBVR010000001.1 coordinate 60,681, forward strand.
ATTAGGGATTGAAACAAATTATTTTGAAATGCTGCGAAAAGTTCCGAGCGCGCCGCAATCAAACTAAAACCCTATTAGGGATTGAAACGTCCGCAGGCGCGGACTTTGCGATCGCCGAAACTACTCAATGCCGCAATCAAACTAAAACCCTATTAGGGATTGAAACCTACCGAGATTCGAGTTTGACCGCGCACAATACCGCCGCAATCAAACTAAAACCCTATTAGGGATTGAAACTTCTACGAATAGAGCCAACTCCGGTAATTGTTAAAGCCGCAATCAAACTAAAACCCTATTAGGGATTGAAACCCCTACTGGCTGCCGACGCATTTGCGACCCTTGCCGCAATCAAACTAAAACCCTATTAGGGATTGAAACCAAATGCTGCAAAATCTAAGCAATCCACAGCCCGTAAAGCCGCAATCAAACTAAAACCCTATTAGGGATTGAAACAGTCTGCGTGGCGTGTTGCGAAAGTTGTCGTCGGGCCGCAATCAAACTAAAACCCTATTAGGGATTGAAACTATTACGGCAATCGCTTGATCGATGATTGCAAAAGCCGCAATCAAACTAAAACCCTATTAGGGATTGAAACAAATGCCGACGGTTGAATTCGAGAGTCAGATCGGGCCGCAATCAAACTAAAACCCTATTAGGGATTGAAACCATCGCATGGGTTATGCTGATGTTCGCAAGAAAGCCGCAATCAAACTAAAACCCTATTAGGGATTGAAACCTGATTATTTTCAATCATCTCCGCGTTTGTTAGAGCCGCAATCAAACTAAAACCCTATTAGGGATTGAAACTCATAATTGGCAAGGTGTTACACCCTCGAAAATGGCGCCGCAATCAAACTAAAACCCTATTAGGGATTGAAACATGCTGATATTCGTAGCAGCCAATTTAAATATTTGCCGCAATCAAACTAAAACCCTATTAGGGATTGAAACAAGGTCGGTTCCGGGGTTCCGCGCTGGCAAATACGCACCAGCCGCAATCAAACTAAAACCCTATTAGGGATTGAAACGAGCATTGGCAGCTAAAAAAAGAAGCGCTGCGACCTCAAGCCGCAATCAAACTAAAACCCTATTAGGGATTGAAACGTCACCCCTAATGAAAGGAAGTACAATGTCCGCGCCGCAATCAAACTAAAACCCTATTAGGGATTGAAACCATATAAAGGCCGCTACTCCACCGACAGTTCTCGGCCGCAATCAAACTAAAACCCTATTAGGGATTGAAACAATTCTGGCAGCACCCCCTCTGAAATCTGTGAATTCTAGCCGCAATCAAACTAAAACCCTATTAGGGATTGAAACATACAGCGATGCCCTTTGCGCAGACGCTCGACTCACGCCGCAATCAAACTAAAACCCTATTAGGGATTGAAACTTGCGGGCCCGAAGCCGCCTGCAAGACATCAGCGCCGCAATCAAACTAAAACCCTATTAGGGATTGAAACCTGCTGCTGGCGGGGAGAACTTTGACCGATTGGGAGCCGCAATCAAACTAAAACCCTATTAGGGATTGAAACGCCGCCAATTGTAGATATGATGGGGGAGGTGCAGGCCGCAATCAAACTAAAACCCTATTAGGGATTGAAACAACAAAAAAGCCCCTTTTTACAGGGGCCGGGAAGGCCGCAATCAAACTAAAACCCTATTAGGGATTGAAACTTGTCCATAGCTAATACCAATTTCACAAAATTTTGCTACAATTATTTATACTACACAAATTATCTTTCCTAAACATAACCCCCCACCTGATACTCCACCTTGCCGTTTCCCTACAGATGAAATCCTCTAATTTCGGTAGTAGCAATACTTTTCATCCTTGGTATTAGTTAGGGATTTTTTGAGCGAGCGACGCATCCTGTGACTATTAATAATCAGCAATTGGTAATTAGCAATCAGTAACCATAAATTACTAATTACCAATTACCCATTACCAATTCCTTACTTCATCACTTGCCAATCCATAATCCGCCACTGTCCATCTTGGCGGATTAAGTCGTAGCGGATACGTAGGTTTTCGTTGCGGGAAGTAACTAGCTGATCGCGATCGAACACTTCGGCCTTTTCGCTTACCTGCGCTTCTACTTCTGCCCGATCGGGATTTGTCGGATTTGTCTTAACTCCTTTAACTTCTAGCTTGTGTACATAACGCTGGTGGGCGTTATTTTTCTGTTGAGCTTCGGCCATCAATTGCCAGCGAGACAAAGCCGGTTCCGTGAGAACTTGCTTTAATTCTTCCACAGCGTGGTTTGGGCCTAAAGCCGCTGCTTTCGCTGACAGCCAGCTTTGAACTATTTGTCCCGCTGCTTCGTCAGTGATTTCTCCCGATACTGGGGCGGGGGCGCTGGGTTCTGGGGCCGCAGTTAAGGCGGGGATTTCTATGGGCGGTGCTTCCAGGCTGACGGAGGGTTGTTCTCCTTGCAGGGATGGGCCTGAGAGGGCTTGCATCGCGTTAGCCAACAGACTGAGTATTAACCACAGCATTAAGAGACTCAGGACGATTGCGATTACAAGCAGGGCCAGCTTGTTTGGTGGCATGGACTTGACTTGGGCGGAAATTTGGGCTGCTATGGTGCGCGCCCGATCGGCAAAACTGCCTGTTAACCCCTGACCGATCCCTCCGCTGCGTCGGCTTGAACTGTGGCTCCGGCGCGGTTTGGAGGTCGAGGCTGCGGGGCGTCCCGCCGTAGTTGTCGGGAGAGAGACGGCCGCCACTGCCCCGATTCCTGCCGCCGTTGCCTGGTATTTCGGCGCTGAATCTGCGCTGGAGGTGTCTGCCGGTACGGGGGTCAAGCTGACACTACTGGCTACCTGTTTGGCTGCGGGCGGCTGTGTCGCCGCGGGCGGGCGATCGCCAGTTGGTTGCAGTCGTCCCTGGGGTTTGCCCGATCGGGGCTGCACCACAACCCATTCGTTGGCCGTTTCTGCATCCGAAGGCAAAGCTTCTAAATAAGCTTGGACTTTCGGGTCAGCAAAATAATCTTTCAAAGAGACTGACTGGTTTGCCAAGTCGCGGAAGTGAGGAAACACTTCTTCTTGCAGCCAGTGTTCGGCGTACAAGCACAGTCCCGGCAACAAATCGGGAGAATCTTGGGAATGCTCGCGAATGAAGGCGAGGGGTTCTTTTTCCGAACTGAGTTCGAGAGCTCTGCTGGCTTCTTCTGTTTGGCCCAGCAGCAAGGAACACACGGCTTTTTCGAGGTGAACGTCTTGGCGGCGGCCGAGCTGCATCAGCATCAGCTTGGCGCGGCGGATCATCGCGGGCTGTCTGGCCGCAAATCCTTGGGCTAACAGGGTGTAGACCGAGAGGTAAGTGGCGACTGCGGAGGGGCGGCCGGCTTCAGCTTCAAATAGGGTCTGCTGCTCGCTACTGGTTAGGTGTTTGCGTAGTTGCTGGACGAAGCGGAGGAAGTCTTCTATTCCTAAACCGGAGCGATCGTCCCCCGATCCATCGATACCGCCCCGTTCTTCGAGCATTTCTCGCAGGATTTGCAGTCCTTGGCGGCGCTCGGAGACTTTTTCTTCGGGGAGCGATAGTAATTCTAAAATGTTGTACGGACGGAGTTTGTATATATCGGTTTGCATTTCACCCCTCACGCTTGGAAATAAGCTTTCGCGCAGCAGCAGTTCTTGACCTGCGTCTAGTGATTTGGCGGCATTTTGGTATTGACCTTGTTGCCACTGTTCCCGGCCGAGTTCTAGGCAGGCCAGGGCTACGGTTAAAACTATGTCGGGCCGCACGAGCTGCGGGTCGCCGAAGCGGGCTTCGTCGATCGCGATGCTGCCATTGTTGAGATACGGGCGCCCCAGCTTCTGTACGAGTTCGTATTCCCCCAGTTCTTGCAGTACGAGCAGGGCTCCTACGAATTGGTTGTCATCGATTTCAATACTTGGAGTGTGGGGGTCGGGAGCAGCGTCTAAGGCTTTAGACTCTGCCGCAACGGTTTCTCCTGCATCTTGCAGGAATGTGGCTTGCCCAGATGAGGTTTTCAACCTCTGCTTGGCTGCAATTGCTGCTTCCGACTCTCGATCGTATGTTTTGGCTAAAAAATTGGCATCATAAGCTTTGCGCCCGTCTGAGTCTGACAGAACGGCGCAGGCTTCATCGATCAATTGTTTGCGGGCGACGATCGCAACTTCGGAATACTCCCGGCGCGGAAGTTGTAAAGTGCGATCGCGGTGAGCCTGCTGCAACTGTTCGGCAGTAGCTTGAATCGGTAGACCCAAAATCCGGTAGTAATCTAGTGGAATTAACACAGCGTCCACTTCCCCAAAGCGCTAGCAACTGAATTAGCCTATCTTAGGTGATGCTCTCACATCAAATTAAAAAAATATGATTTTGATCTGAGCTTCTGAGTCCTGTTAAGGATATCGAGAACTTCCTTCAAGGTACTCCGACTGTTTCCCTCTAGGGCGTTTTAGAGTGAGGTTGGCATCCCGCCCCACTTTGAACAAGACCGATCTTAAGTTTTAGACACAACCGCAGTGGGTCGATGTGGCAGTTGGCTCTCCCAATTTTGGCAAATTTCCCATACTAAGCTCATTTTAACAATCCTTGTAACTGCTGCGCTTGAAAATGGGCGACCATTTTCTGCTGCGGTTGTGTCCAATCTCGGTTTACAGTGATTTGAGTATGGTTCGATTTAAGCTGTCTAGTTCGCCGATCGGGTATTAATTTTTTATGGCTGAGGAACGGGTTTTACCAGTTTTTGACGCACAGAGCGTAACTATTTCTCGCGATGAGGGCTTGATGCTCTACGAGGATATGGTTTTGGGGCGTTTTTTTGAAGACAAGTGCGCTGAGATGTACTACCGGGGCAAAATGTTTGGTTTTGTCCACTTGTACAACGGCCAGGAAGCTGTCTCGACTGGCGTGATTCGATCGATGCGCCGGGATAGTACGGATTATGTCAGCAGCACCTACCGCGATCACGTTCACGCTTTAAGCGCGGGCGTACCGGCGCGGGAAGTGATGGCGGAGTTGTTCGGAAAGGAAACTGGTTGCTCGAAGGGCCGCGGCGGTTCGATGCATATGTTTTCGGCAGAACATCGGCTGTTGGGAGGGTATGCTTTTGTGGCTGAGGGAATTCCTGTAGCTACTGGGGCGGCTTTTCAATCGAAGTATCGGCGCGAAGCTTTGGGCGATGAGAGTTCCGATGGCGTAACAGCTTGTTTTTTTGGCGATGGTGCTGCAAATAACGGGCAGTTTTTCGAGTGTTTGAATATGGCTGCTTTGTGGAAGTTGCCGATTCTTTATGTTGTGGAAAACAACAAATGGGCGATCGGCATGGCCCACGAGCGAGCTACTTCTGACCCCTTGATTTACAAAAAAGCTCATGCTTTTGGCCTGGCTGGATTCGAGGTTGACGGGATGGATGTTTTGGCCGTGCGGGAAGTCGCCAAGGAAGCCATAGCACGGGCGCGGGCTGGCGAAGGCCCGACGCTCATCGAGGCTTTGACTTATCGCTTTCGGGGTCATTCTTTAGCCGATCCTGATGAGTTGCGCTCTAAGGAAGAGAAGGAATATTGGTTCCCCCGCGATCCGATTAAGAAGTTGGCTGCTGATTTGATCGATCGAACTTTGGCTACTGCTGAGGAATTAAAGGCGATCGACAAAAAGATCGAAGCTGTAATTGATGATGCGGTAGAGTTTGCGGAGAACAGCCCCGAACCCGATCCGAGCGAATTGTATCGCTATATCTATGCTGAAGATTAGTCATTCAGTTGACAGTTGACAGTTGACAGTTGACAGTTGACAGTTGACAGTTGACAGTTAACAGTTAACAGTTAACAGTTGACAGTTGACAAAAGAAGGAATAGGATTGGAGTAATGAATAGTCTTCGTTTAATTTCCCCCTAAAAGGGAGAGACTTTAAACCAATTCTTTCTGGTAATCTTTAGAGATATTTTGCGTGCGGTTGCAGCCTACAGGTTAAAACCTGTGGCTGCACTAATGTGCAAGATATAATTGAAGGTATACTTTCTATACGCAAAGAGAGGCGGTATGATAAATATCGATCGCAATCTAAGTCAAATTAGCAACAATATGGGTGCAGTTCGAGTCAAAGTCAAGCTAACCAATGCCATTGATGAAGGCTTGGTTAATCGAGGATTGCTCAACCCAAATCTTCTGCGCGTTTACGAAGCAGAAGCAGTGATAAATACTGGCGTAGTACGCACAGCAATTCCCGTAGAAGTTTGTGAACACCTAGGTTTAAGAATTCGGAGTCAGGAAATAGCAAAGTATGCTGATGGCCGACAAGAAATAGTAGAATTGACTGGGCCTGTGATTGTGGAAATCGAAGGGCGCGAGACGATTGAGGCGGCAATGGTTTTAGGCGATATCGTGCTAATCGGTCAAACTGTGTTAGAAACTTTAGATTTGCTAGTAGATTGCAAGAATCAGCGTTTAGTTCCCAATCCCGAAAATCCCGAAAGACCTGTTTTGAGAGTTTAAGCAATCTCAAAACTTTAAACTATTTTCGGCACAGGCCGCAACCTTCCCGCGACTTCTACACTCGGCAAACTGGGATCGAAAGTCAAATTTTCCAAAGTTCCATCGCTACCAATTACAAACGTATCCTCAATTTTTGCTCCCGACAAACTCGGATTCCAAGCCACAGCCATATTTACTGCTAAAATCTCTGAAGTAGCCGGATTCGCCACAATTTCCCGCGCTAAATATCCGGTAGTTCCGCCTTGATGGTGTTCGCGAATTGCTTGAGGATATCCGTGCTGTTCGTAAGCTGTTTTTAGGGTATCATAAACCGCATTCAGCGATACTCCCTGGCGACAAGAATCCAAGGCGGCTGCTTCAATTTCTCGGACTTGTCGGTGTAACTCTGAATGCTGTTTTTCCAAAGAACCAAAACAGACAAATCGGGTTAAATTTGCATACAAACCGTTTCCCCTAGCGCAGAATACTAACATGGCTTGCTTCCCGATTTCTTCGGCGGTAGCGGTGGCGTGGCGGTATAGCGGTAAACGTCTTTCTCCAGCCACTAATGTCAGGGCTGGATGCAAACCTCTCGCCCACAAAGCCTCTGCACCGGCACCCGCTAATTGATATTCTGTCCATTCCGGTTTGGCGGCTGAAAGTACCTCTGTCATCGCTTCGCTGGCTAAACGCCCGACTCGCCGATATCGCTCTAATTCGCTTGACATCATTGTCTGTTTGCGAGACTGTAAAGATGCGATTATTGGTGTTTCTTGGGAATTTGGTCGATCGCTCATCACGTTACCGCCCGCAGTAATTTCTTTGACAAAAGCTTCGCGCTGTGCAACATCCGCCCAAGGATAGATGTGCATTTGAAAGTTGGCTGGAACTTCTTCATCTTGCAAGCGCTGGGCTTCGATTTCATCTGTCAGCACAAAAGCATTTTCGGCGGTAATTAATATTTCTGCAACTCCGGTTTCTGCGGTAAGCAATACTGTATGGGAACCGCCGGCGGTAGCCCAAGCAAACCAATCAGTGCCACGCAACCGCAGGGCGATCGCTCCTGTTTCGGTTAAGGCTTTGCGGATGAATTCGAGTTTGCTGTCAACTTCTGGGTTTAATGAGTTTATCATAAAGCAATTGATATCGAGTTAATTCTTCAATTCTTCAATTTTTAAATCCAAAATCTAAAATAGATTGACAGAGACTGCTTGCAATTCTTTAGCTTTTTCTTCCGGTAAAGCATCGTTAGCAAACATTCCGGCTGCTAGTTCGGTTCCTGCTAAGTATTTTAGCCGATCGCTCGATCGATATGGCGGATAAAACTCAGCGTGCAGATGCGCCTCCGGGTGAGGCTTTCCGTCTGTGGGCGCTTGAAACCAAGCCATCAAATAAGGGAATTGGCGCTGCCACAAACCGTCATATTTAAGCGCGACTGTTTTTAAGGCCTTGGCAAGTGCTTGACGCTGTTTTTCGGTAAGATCGATAAATGTAGCAGTTGGTGCGATCGGCGCAATCCACACTTCGTAGGGGTAGCGGGCGCAAGCGGGGACAAAGGCGATCGCATCTTCGTCTAAATACAAAATTCGCTGTTTGTCAGCAATCTCTTTTTGAATCAAATCTTGCAGCAAACCGCTACTATTTTTTTGATAGTAAACCGACTGACATTCTAACATCCGCGCCGGCACCGGTGGCACGAACGGATAAGCGTAAATTTGACCGTGGGGATGGTGCAAAGTTACTCCAACTTCGACACCGCGATTCTCAAACGGTAAGACATATTGAATTTCGCGATTGCTGCCAATCACTGAAGTGCGATCGGCCCATACTTCTAACAATAATTCTAAGTGACTCAACTCCAAAGAACCCAAAGAAGCTTGCGGATCTTGAGTAAATACTACCACTTCGCAAATGCCCTTAGCAGGCAAAGTTTCCACAATACTTGCAGGTGGATTGTGTGCCTGCAAAGTCATCGATGGAAAGCGGTTGTCAAAAACTGCTACGTCGTATTTGCCTTGGGGTAATTCTGTGGGAAACTTGGGGTTAATTGTCGCAGCCAGCGGATTGTATTCCGGCGGCGGCATGAATGTTCTGCCCTGGCGGTGGCTGGCATATGCTACCCATTCCCCGCGCAAAGGATGCCAGCGAAAATGTGGGTTTGCTTGTACGGGCTCGTTGCTGGGACTTACCGCCACGATGCTTTCTGGGATTGGGTAGCGGCTGTAGAGTGTGAGTGGGCGGCCGTCTGGTTTTTGCAATATTTGGGAGTGCATTTTTTTCGGCGGGCGATCTGTTTTGAGAGATTTTATAATTCTAACTTCCTGTGTCGAAAACCCGCCCCTATCTAAAGTCGCAAAGTGCATGAGAAAGCGATCAACGCCTGGTTTTGGCACAGATGAAAGTCTAGGTAGAAAATAGTAGTGAAAGAGCAAAACTTCCAATAAATGTCAAACTAGACCAGTTGGTATCCTGAGTTTGATGCGCTTCAGGAATAATTTCTTCGACGATCGCAGTTATCAGAGTCCCCGTTGTAAATGCCAGCACAACTAGCTTAGGAAGCTCAGATTGTCCGCGCAATCCCCAATAACCGAGAGTTGCACCCAGCCAAACCGGGATCAGAAAGGCAGCCAGCAACAAAAATCGCTGTCCGCGCGGCATATTTTGACTCCTAAACTCTGCATTGGTCACAAATCCTTCTGGAATGTGAGCAACGACTCTCGCCGATGCCAGCGTTATTCCTAAATGTTCCGAAATTGTCAGACTGGTGCCAATCATTAATCCATCGCCAAATAAGTCGATCGCAATACTGAGAAATATCACCCAACCAACCGTATTGTGATCGATGCCCTGTAGGCGATTCTTGCTCAAGTTGAGAAGTTGATTAACCCATACAAAAAAAGCTCCTCCAACAAACAGTGCCAGAATAGTTGCCCAGACTGGTTTAGCTGAAATAACTCTGGGCAGCAGTTCGGTGGAGGCGATCGCCAGTAGCACGCCAGCAGCAGAGTGCAATGCCAGTCCTAATGTTTTTTTTGATAACGGTAATGCTTCGGCAAGCATAGCACCGATGAAGTTACTAAGAACAGGTAAGGCTGACAGTATGAGAGCAAAAATAAATGCTTGCATGACTTGTCAACCTATCTAGAACTGTGAGTATCAACCGTGAGTGGCTGTGCGGCCAACATGGCTTCAATCTGAGGATTTGCCCATACTGCTGCAATCTTTAAAAAATCAGGATCGTCATTGACGCAATCTAGCCGCACATAAGTTACAGTTGGATACTTACTGCGTAAAGATTGAATGGCATCCTCCACATCAAGAATGGTTTCATAATTCTCAGTTGCCCAACCGAGTGGTTTAAATACAATCGCTTGGGCACCTGCTTTAATCAAGCTTTGTGCAGCTTGTTTTATGTCGGGTTGTGACCAATTAATGAACGGCATATCATGATTAATCCAGCCAATCGAGATTAACGGATATCGCTGTTGCAATTGCGATCGCACAGCATCACAAAGTGCTTGTCCATCAATCACACCAGTCAACAGTCCTTTGGCTCGCTCTGGCCCACCATGAACGGTGAGTATAATGCCAATTCTAGACTCAAAAAAGCGATCGGCAAAAAGTTCAGTCAGCGTTTCCTCAAGTTGATGCACTATCAAATCAACATAAGCAGGTTCAGTTGCAAACGATGGAATGTAACGGACTGATTTAAATGGAGAGTGTTGAGGATGATTTTGAGGTGCGTTTGCTGCAATAACTTCATTGACTTGTTCGATCGCAATTGCTCCCGTAAAGGCAGAATCGACAACCAGCAAAGGATAGATCAATAAATTCCCAAAGCCCTGCTGAATCAGGTCTGCGACAACCTGCTGCACAAAAGGTTGACAAAAATAAAATCCCTTGAACACTTGCACGCGATCGCCCCATCGGTCTTGCAACTGTGTTTCAATGCCGAGGCGCTGTTTTTCAAATATCTCATTTTCCGGTGACATGAACTGATGATGCTTGACCCCAAAATTGTACAAATCTTGAAGCGCCAGAAACTTACCAGCCAAGGGGTACAGCCAATCTGGGATTGGCACAAACTGAGCCGCGATGTACTTAGTTGCAGCTTGATTGTAGCGACTCAGATCGCGGTAAGATTGCACTTCACCATAACCTGCCAGCAACACTGCAACGCGATTTTCACTTTGAGCGGCGGCGGAATCTGTCGATTGAAATTGATGATTAATCATTGGATTATTGGGTTGAATGTTAAATATTTCAAAAGCGGTTTTGTTGCAAAAAATATTGCAGAACAAAGACTAGATCGGCATCAAATTTGATTAATGGTTATGGACGAATCAAGAACAAAGAAACCAGTTTTTTTACTGAATCTGCGGGTTGCAAAGAAGTCTTTTTGTGAAAAAACCCGGTTTTTTACCACCCATGCGTAAGTCATGAAGATGACAGAACCAATATTTTCTCAAGTCAAGACTGCAATGCTTTTAGCCTGGCCCGAAGTTGGGCGATTTCCTGCGCCATATCTACAACCATTACCGCCCCTACGAGATTTAGTCCTAAATCTTGGCGCAACCGTTGGATTTGACCAATGCGCGAAATTTCCCGCGCGTGTAGCATTGAGCCGATCGGCTCAATCAACCCCACTTGCACAAATTGCTCAATTATCATCGTTGAAGTTTCCGTCACCAAAGCTGCATATTCAAACGTATACAGCCGATCGCCATTTTCGGAAACAACCATAGTGGACAAGCTAAATTCCGTCATAGTCTCACCTCTTCTATTGCAGAACGCGGGTTAAAATTGCTACTCGCCTTAATTTTTTCATAACACTCCTGCTCGATTTCACTCAACTCCTTCGGAGACACGATCTGAAGTTTCACAATTAGATCGGTGCGATCGCCTTTCGGTAATATCCAACCCTTGCCGCGCAGTCGCAGCGATTGCCCGGAATTTACCCCTTTCGGCACAGTCATCATCACACCCCCGTCTGGCGTTGGCACTTGCATTTGAGTACCTAAAACAGCTTCATCTGGGCGAATAGGAACCTCGCAAGTTAAGTTATCACCTGAAAACTTAAAAAAGGGATGGGGAAATAGTTCGATTGTCAGATACAAATCGCCTCGCTGTTGAGAAAAAGGGCTGACGCGACCTTTTCCTTTCAGCCGAATCCGACTGCCTAATTTAGCACCTGCGGGAATGCGAACGTTAAGGGTTTCATCGTCCAACTGCAAGCGTTTCTGCACGCCGTGAAATGCTTCTGAAAGCGAAAGCGCGATCGCCGCTTCAGTATCAGGTGCAGGTGCTTGAGTGCGAAATCCCGCAAAATCATCAGCCTGATTCGAGGTGCGCGAATGAGTTTGTCGCGATCGAGTTTGGCCACCGCGACCCAGCAAATCCTTGAGAAAATCATCAAAATTGCTGTATTGATCGAAATTGGTGGACGGATCGAAATCAAATCCCCCGGTATTCGTGCTACTTCCTCTAGGAGGAGCGCCGCCAGCCCCTGCTTGCTTCCAGTGCTGCCCAAATTGGTCATACTTGCTGCGCGTTTCAGGATTTGATAAAACCTCGTTGGCTTCATTCAAATCTTTGAACTTATCCTCAGCTTCTGGATTGCCGGGATTCACATCTGGATGATGTTTGCGGGCAAGTTTGCGATATGCTCGCTTGATTTCTTCAGGAGTTGCAGTTTTGCTAACTCCCAGAATGGTGTAGTAATCTTTGAAGTCGGTTGCAGTTGGCATGATTTAAATTACTGAAAATCCAATTATTCTGCACTAGGAACATCGTTTGTCAGTGATAAATCTCCTTCTTCACTGACTTGTTGAAAGTCTTCAGTTGTGGTAAACCGCTTTGCCTCTGTTGGATCTGTGGCTGGATTGCCAGCAAAATTGGTCGCTGCTGAGCGATCGATCGCAGAAGGATCGATTTGTGCTCCAGCCTCGGCTTCGGCGGCCAACAGTGCATTACCTCCAGCATAATGATTTTTTCCGGCGATCGTTTGTAGAGCTTCGGCGGCGGCTTGATTGGGAACTGCTGCTTGAGCTATCATTGATTCGTCATTCATGATGGGAACCTCTTGAGTTGTGGTTTAGTTTGCTTATTTTAAACTAGAAAATCAGCATGATTTGTGATTAATTGGCTTGCTTTATTATAACTGATTAAAAACGATCGGCAACAATGCTACTGGAATCAAAATTTGCGCGATGGCAATTGTCGTATCCATAGATTGGACGCTCCTCATGTATGTTAATTGCGATCGGTCAAAACATCCCGAATCGTTATAGCAACATTTCTAAGATTAGACTGACCAAGTTTTTTCCCTCAACTCAACAATCTAATCACGAGAAGCAGAAGTGCAACTGCAAGCAAGCCACCATAGAATATGAACATCCGATCGCCAAACCACTTTGGCAAAAAGAAAATGTCGGTTGTTTGACCGTGATAAGATTCCAAGCTTTCAGCGTAAGTCGTCAGGGGACAAGTCCAATTGTTGGCGATGAGAACGATGACTTCGATCGCGAATAAAGCAACGACAATCCATGTGAGAATTGAGATTTTGTCAGCAGTAACCTCATATAATATAACTGCCATGATTACATTGAAGAATATGAAGATTGCGGAATGAACGAATCTGATGAAGGCGATAGAGTTCAGCATAAAATATTTGACTCCATTAGATTTTACCTACTCAGCCGATCGCACATCATTTATCTCTTGTTTATTTTCCCGATCCCTTCAGTCTGCCTGTTGACGATTTTCGGGCTGCCATAGTAATTGATTTTCCCTACACCAGAGGCCTGTGCATCCAGTTGCCCCGTCACATATATATCAACATTACCTACTCCAGTCGAATTTACCTTGGCGTTGATAGTATGTAAATTCTTCGCGTCTAAACTTCCGACACCCGATAATGTAATATCTGCTTCCTTTGTTTCACCAGATGCACTGAAATCCCCTACACCATTCACCACTATCTCCAATCGGTCGTTCTTTACATTTGATAGATTAGCTTTACCTACTCCATCGAAGACAAACTTTTTAAGATCGGGAGTGGATATAATAATTTGTAGTTTTTGCTGAGGATTGTATCCTTTAGTGGGTCGGATGTACAAAGTACCATTTTTAACTTTAGTAGTAATTAATGGGATGATGTTATCATCGCCACTAATTTCGAGACTCTCCTGCCCTTGAGAACGCACTTGGATTGAACCAACATAGTTCGCGTCTAGAGAATCGAAGGAAGCAAGCGATCTTTTCTCGGTCTTAACATTACCACTTCCTTTGACGTTGGAGGTGTTACTAATGAGATTGCATCCCGCCAAGCCGATAACTAATCCAATGCTGAGCAGTGTCAATATTTTCATGGGGTCTTTCTTTCACTCAAAACATAGGTCATCAGGAACAAGATAAGCGCCATGAAATAGTTCAGAAGTCCCTAGGCATAATTATTTGGACGCTAGGTTTTGTCCTCATGTTTACTTTGCTCATTAGACAAGATTGCAAAAATACCTAGGACGGGCTCTCCGGCCCATCCCACAAAAATTATTTTTTGTTGTGGGATAGGTGTTCTGCCTGCCCAAAAACTTGATTAAAAGGATTTTTGCAATCTTGTCTATTTAGACAAAATCAGCATCAATCACATCATCCTCGCTGTTTCCCGACGGTGGATTGGCGGGATTAGGATTGCTCGCATCCGCACCAGCTTTGGCGTAAACGGCGCTACCGATTTGCATCAGGGCTTGTTTGAGATCCGTTGTGAGCGATCGCATTTGATCGTAGTTTTCTTGACTAATTGCCGATCGCAAATCTCCAATCAATGATACCGCCCGCTCCTTATCCGCATCAGAAACTTGACCGTCCAAATCTTCCAGTTGTTTTTCTGATTGATAAACTAGCGAATCTGCATTGTTTTTGGTATCAATCTGCTCGCGCCGTCTTCGATCTTCCTCAGCATGAGTTTCCCCATCGCGCACCATGCGTTCCACATCGGCTTGATTCAGAGTAGAAGCACCAGAAATCGTAATTGATTGTGCTTTGCCAGTGGCGCGATCTTTCGCAGTTACTGATAGTAAACCATTGGCATCTAGATCGAACGTCACATCAATTTGTGGCACGCCGCGCGGGGCCGGAGGAATACCATCAAACCGGAACGTTCCCAAACTTTTGTTATCGTTGACTAATTCTCGTTCTCCCTGCAAAACATGAATCTCGACATTTGTTTGGCCATCCGCAGCCGTCGAAAAAGTCTCCGATTTCTTGACAGGAATTGTGGTATTGCGGGGAATAATTTTTGTCATTACCCCGCCCATAGTTTCTACGCCCAAAGAAAGCGGTGTGACATCGAGCAGCAGAACATCTTTTACTTCTCCAGCCAGCACCCCGGCTTGAATCGCTGCCCCTACAGCCACCACTTCATCGGGGTTAACGCCCTGATTTGGATCTTTATTTGTGATCCGTCGGACAAGTTGCTGCACGGCTGGAATTCGCGTAGAACCGCCGACTAGCACAACTTCATCGAGATTTTCACTGCTGAGATTGGCATCCTTCAAGGCTTGCTCAACAGGGATGCGGCAGCGATCGAGCAAATCTGAACACAGTTTATCAAAATCTGCCCTAGTTAAGGTGATATCCAGGTGCTTGGGCCCATCATTGGTTGCCGTAATGAACGGCAGATTAATCGTCGTTTGAGTCGCATTAGAGAGTTCGATTTTGGCTTTTTCTGCCGCTTCGGTTAATCGTTGGAGGGCTTGCTTATCATTGCGTAAATCAATGCCTTCGTTACGCTGAAATTCGTCAGCAATGCGATCGACAATCTTTTTATCGAAGTCATCGCCCCCTAAGTGAGTATCCCCACTGGTAGATTTGACTTCAAACACACCTTCTCCCACTTCTAGAATCGAAACATCGAAGGTACCGCCTCCTAAATCGAACACTAGAATTGTTTCATTACCCTTTTTATTCAAACCATAGGCAAGCGCTGCTGCCGTCGGTTCATTAATAATGCGGAGTACCTCTAACCCAGCAATTTTGCCTGCATCTTTGGTTGCTTGACGTTGCGAATCATTGAAGTAAGCAGGCACTGTAATTACTGCTTGCGTCACCCGTTCTCCCAAGTATTTGCTAGCATCATCCGTAAGTTTTTGCAAGACTTGAGCAGCAATTTCTTCAGGCGCGAACTGTTTTTTTAGCGCCGGACAATCGAGCTTAACATTTCCATTATTATCGCGGATGACTTTGTAAGAAACTTCGCTCGCTTCGTGAGTGATTTCATCGTATTTGCGTCCGATAAATCGTTTCACGGAGTAGAACGTATTCTCTGTATTCATTACCGCCTGTCTGCGGGCAATTTGACCAACCAGGCGATCGCCCGTTTTGGTATACGCAACTACAGAAGGCGTGATGCGTTGTCCTTCGGCATTGGCAATCACGATCGGTTTTCCACCTTCGATAACTGCAATACAAGAGTTAGTCGTACCTAAATCAATTCCAACAACTTTTGCCATGATTTTAAATTCCTAAATTAGATTTTGATGTGAGCTATTCTGCATTTGGATATAATGCTATTACTCAAAACTTATGCAACATTAGTTGTAGGGTGTATCGTTCAGAGAAAATCCCTAGATTCGAGCGACAATCTCACAGCGACGCACCTCATACCATTTTTACAAAATTTTGCTACAAAAGAAGTATTCGGTTTGTTTACACGGGCCCCGTAAGCCTGAAAGAATTGAACTGAAAATCAAGTAGATTTTTCTGGATATTGGGTCATTTTCACTAGGTAAAATACGGAAATAAAACCTAGCAAGCCAGGGGCACTAAGCCATACCCAGAAACCAGCTAACAGTTTGTGCAATACCAATACAGAGAAAAGATTACTACCATTAGGTGAATTAAACCAAAATGCTGATAGTGTTCCGCCAAAGCCTATAGCGATCGCAGTTAAGGAAGTAATTGCTGAGAACTTATATTGCTGTCGAACAAAAAATATGCAAGATAACCAATAAACGGGATTAGCTAACCAACCCAAGGCTGGAATTTGCAGGAACAGCAATCCTAATATTCCCCAACCAGTAACTTCAAGCCCATTCATTTCATAAAAACTCCCATAATCTTTTAGGTGCTCTATTGATATTTCTCTAGGAACTATCTCAAAAAGTAGACAAGGCAAGGTAAGTGCTATTCCGTATAGAAAGAGTGACAATCCCAAAGCAATAATTCTATACTTCATGAGCTATGCTTGTCTCCAATTGATGTTTTATTTCTTTGTTGGATCGTCACTAACCTGAACGATTAACTTGCCAAAGTTTTCTCCTTGCAGTAAACCAATAAAGGCGTGGGGTGCATTTCCCAACCCTTTTACAACGTCTTCTTTGTACTTCAGTTTGCCTGCCTGCAACCACTGAGACATATCATTGATAAACTCTTCGTGACGCTGCTGGTAATCGCCAACCAGAAACCCTTTAATCAACGCACGTTTAACGAGTAGCGGCATCAGATTAGGGCCGGGAGGTGGAGTTTCGGCATTGTACTGCGAGATTAAACCTACTAAAGGAATTCTGGCTCCCAGATTAATTTGTTGCAAAACTGCTTCAAGAATTGGGCCCGCCGTATGATCGACGTAGATATCAATTCCATGTGGGCAAGCAGCTTTTAATGCTGAATTCAGGTCTTGAGTTTTGCGGTTAATGCAGGCATCAAATCCTAATTCATTGACAACATAATCGCATTTTTCATCACTGCCAACGATGCCTACTGCTCGACAACCCTTGATTTTGGCAATTTGACCGACAACTGCACCAACGGCACCAGAAGCAGCAGAAACCACGATTGTTTCGCCGGCTTTGGGTTTGCCAATATCTAGCAGTGCAAAATAGGCTGTCATTCCAGGCATTCCGGTAATGCCTAATGCGTAAGAGATTGGTACTTGACTGGGGTCGAGTTTTCTCAAGGTTTCGGCTTTGGCGATCGCATAATCTTGCCAACCGCCATATCCCAGCACGAAGTCTCCTGCTGAAAATTTGGGATGGTTTGATTTCACCACTTGGCTGACAGTGCTACCCACCATGACTTCGCCTAACCTTGCCGGACTTGCATAGGACTCGCGATCGCTCATTCGTCCTCGCATATACGGATCGAGAGACAAGTAAATGGTGCTGCTGAGTATTTCTCCCTCTCGCGGTTCTGGAATTGCTGTTTCAACTAAAGCAAAATTACTTTCTTTGGGTTCTCCCGTCGGGTAACTTTTGAGCAGAATTTGTTGGTTCATTGATTTAGACATAAATGACTCCTTTATTGATAGATTGCTTTATCGATCGCACATCGGAAGAATTCGCCTTCAGACTCAAAGCGATCGCTCCCCAAAAACCAGCCTACCCGAAGACGAGTCGGGATTGTGTAGCCGTCAAAGGTACTGCTTTGCTCGACAATTCCCCCAAAATCTACGTAGTGAAACGCTTCACCTTCGGGATTGCCCCAGCGATCGATTTTGGCTTGCTCCAACATTCCCCGATCGCTAACTGTCAGGGTGAGTTTTGCAGGTTCGCCGAGGGCTTTGAAGTTTGCCTGTACCTGTGAAGCGTTCAACTCTGTCCAAGAGATGTCGGGATTGCAGAGAATGGAAGGCAGCAACATCGACTCTACTTGAACTCGGCCGACACTAGAGCGGGTTATATCAGCACCAGATGCCTGCACCACTGGAAACAGCCCCAGGATTTTCCACTGCGACTCGCCAACACCATCCACGATGCGATCGCCTCCCCAAATCGGCAACCCCTTCGCCCAAGTCGTCGCCCGCCAGATCATCCCCCGATGACCGTAGATAACTTCTTCTCCCTTGAAGGGATGCCATTTTTGATCGAGTTTGATTTCGCCGTGCATCCACAATCGAACGGCGGATGCGAGGGGTGTGCCGGGGGCGATCGCATTCTCCAAATAGCGACGGGCTAGATTGGGAAGATTGATTAATGATTCAGGATTGAACGGGCGATCGCTCTTCGGTGCTGATTCCCACAAATCATCAATCGAAATCGGTTTAGTTTGAGTTTGAGTTTTAATCATAGTGTTCTCCAATTTGGGCGATCGGTATCGATCGCATTTCTAAGTGTTTTAGTGCCAGCCCTCTCTGGATCTGCCCAAGGCGAAAGCATCATTAGCACTAGACCGATGGACA
Organism: Microcoleus sp. A6-C6; assembly: GCF_036705955.1. Classification (NCBI taxonomy): domain Bacteria; kingdom Bacillati; phylum Cyanobacteriota; class Cyanophyceae; order Oscillatoriales; family Microcoleaceae; genus Microcoleus; species Microcoleus sp. A6-C6. The sequence goes on from NZ_JAUBVR010000001.1 coordinate 79,307, forward strand.
TCAATCTCCCCTGATATTAGGTTGTAGTCAGCGAGGATTCGTTCCCACGAATACCCGAAAATCAGTCGTCGATCGCACTATGAATGACTTTGATAAATGTGATTGAGAATAGATGTTCAATCTGGTTCATGTTCATGCAACGATTACTCGATCGAGCGATCGCCTCAGCGATCTGGGAGTTTCAGGGCCATAGCCGAAACGCAGAACCAGATCTGGCCTGCGATCGCCCATACCAAGATAAGTCGCGAACTGTGGACGCAATGCCGAAACCTCGATCGGCTGATTCAACAGTGCATTTTTGAGACCTAGCGCCGTAGCTTGTAGGGCAAAACGTTCAATACCTGATTAACGAATTGATTACATACCCCAAAAGCTAGCTGCGACCATTCTACTCTCTTGAATCAAAGAGTGTTAGCCACTCTTGCACAAAAGATGGTGGAACTGATAGATGAATAGTTTCACCGTCGATCGCTGACAAAATCAACATTAGGGGAATTTCCACCTGCAACTGCGATAACAAGGGCTGAATGTCATACTGCCCCACATTAGGTTCTGGAGCAGATAAATCGGTAAAGATATAGCTGGAGGTATCATCAGCAGTCAATATTTTACCTAGTGAATTTGTCAACGATAAAGGTTTACTGCGATCTATTGCTACCACACCTGGAAAACCAACTAACCGCAAGTCAAAGCTGGCTTTGCCATTAGGAGTAACACGTTTAAATGCGATTACCTGCCAGTTATTTCCATGCTGATCTTGGAGGGTTTGCCTAGATTGGTAAACCATTTGTCCTGGTGCTTCTTGGAGTTGTGTAATTGCTGCGGCTGCATGGAGATTAGTAAATGTTCCTAACCCCAAAAATACAATCGAAACCAAGGTTACCAGCAATAAAAACTGGGGAAATATCTTTCTAACAAAATATCCGAGCATAAAAATTCCTCATCAGTTTGCCGCATAGAACGATCGCGCCTGTGCGAGCAACTGATCTTCAGTCATGTGTTGTTCATTAACGACGATCGCACCGATCACTCGCCCAGCGATATCCGGGTGATGTTTTTTCAGTTCGGCCAGCAGATAGTCCATCGCGCTGCTTGCTCCAGTCGAGCTACCAAAAATCAGAATCTTTTCTGCACCGCTCAGTGTCTTTGCTACCGCTTCGTAGAAGGGTTTGAGTTCCGGCTTGCGCTGACCGCTGGAATTCTCTTCCACGTAGCGCAGGTTGCGATGTGAGCCGTCTGGATCGTAAGGCCTGATCACCTGCGGCACTGAGCCGTGCATTTCGGTCTTATATATGCGAGCTTCGCGGTGATCTATAACGACTAGCAGGTGCCCAACCTCGACGACTGGCACCTCTACGGGTACAGCCGATCGCTCCAGGAAGTGCCGAATCTGCATCAATTCCTCGATGTCGGATAAATCTTTGTGCTTCGGGGGGTGCACCGTCAGCGTCTCGCCATTCCGCGTAAATCTCAGATTGCCGTTGTGCTCCTCTTCCACGTCGGCGATCGCGCTGAGCATTGAGCGCACATCGTGCCATTGAAGGTTTCGGGCGATCGGGTGTGCAAAGACGGCGTTATAAGTGGTTTCATGAACCTTGGACATCTGCATAGTTTCCATCAATTCCTCCTTTTGCCAAGCTTGGCCAGTTGCGATCGAGTTGCCTCAATCGCCTTAATTAAACTCTTCGGCTTCGCATCTAATTTCGCTGTGACAGCAAGCCATTGGCGAATCCAAACCGAACCATTGATTTAAGAAATGAACCCTGTTTTAGAAGGTTTATCCCTTGACTGCACTCAAATTCTGTACAAACAATCATGCAATTGCGATCGATTTAAACAGCAATTAATTCATCATGATTTGCATTTTGCACAATTTGCTGTGCTCGATTGAATTCCAGATCCGTACCTGAAGCAATCACCATAAACTTCCCTGCTTTGACTTCTGTCTCGTACTTCAGGGCTTGCTCCTTGGGAATTCCCAATCCGACGAGAGCACCTGCAAGTCCCCCAACAACAGCAGCACCAGCACCCCCAATAATCATCCCTTCCAGCCAACCTGCCAGCACTCCCACAATTGGCCCAGCGACAATCACCTGACCCATTCCAGGAATAAATAGTAATCCGGCACCTGTGAGGATGCCAAACAGTCCGCCCATAAAACTGCCCCAGTAGGCTCCTTCGCCCGCTCCGGCCTTTGTGGTATCTTTCCAACTTAGAAATCCGCGTACATGATCTGTAGTTTGATAGTCTTTAGCAATGATTGAAATCTTCTGCATATCGAAGCCTGCTTTTTGCAGTACCAATACCGCTTTTTCTGCTTCAACATGGGTCGGGAAAACATGAACTATTTCGTGCTTATCTGACATCATGATTTTGTATCCTTGAATAGTATTAGACTATGACTAAATGCTTGCCAAATTAAATCCCCAAAATTTCTATTCACAGGCATAAACAATCCGCTCGAATCCTTGAGTTGCAAATATGGTCAGCCATTTAAGTAATGTCTTGCCAAAAATGTTAATTCAAGCCTAAAACATTTGTATCACTTACTTATAACTTAGTCTCAATTTCATCACATCAGCCTTAAGAAATAGACTTAAAAAACACTCCAATTTCTCCTTTTTTTAAGGAATTACAGGGAATAACCGAGACCAAGCGTCAAACAATATACTGGTATTATATTTGATGTTTAATTGACAGGGATTTCAACATTTCGGTCAACGATCAATACCTGATTGCGAATTCAGGATCTCGCAGTTCCTTGAAAGCATTCTCTGCCTCTGGATGGCTAGAGAAGATTTTCAGAGATTGTTTACTGCTTATGCAATTACGGTAACAGGCTGTTGGGTGATTTCATGTATTAATTGTATTAATTGATTGATTACGTGATAAAACTTACAGATAATAAGATTTACAGCAGATTCCAGGTAAGCAGAGATAGAGGACACGGCAGTGCCGTTTCCCTACAGACAAGGTTTCGGGTGGCTGGGTGTAGAAAGATGGCTCTGTAAATGGTTTGATGAGTCTTGGATATCTGGACATCCATTAATTTCTCCTGCTGATTATTGACAACCTCATCTACAATTTTGATTAACTACCGCTTGAGTCACTGCATGAATCGATCGCAATAATCGTCACTTCTCAGATTTCCCAGCGAGAGATCACGGCGGGAATTGCAGTTCCTAACTCAACGTTCACAATCTCCGCTTCAGATAGATTTGACCGGGGCTTAATGATGGCACGGAGTGAGTTGCCATGCGCTGCAATCAACACATTCTCTCCGGCGATTAAATGCGGTAAAATGCGATCGCGAAAAAATGGTACAGTACGCTTCACCGTATCCGCCAAACTTTCGCCGCCCGGTGGAGCCACAGCATAGGATCGCCGCCAGAGTTGCACCTGCAATGAGCCAAATTTGGCGGCGGTTTCAGCTTTGTTCAACCCTTGCAGTTCGCCATAGTAACGTTCATCTAGCATAGCTGTGGGATAAACTGGCAGCGACCGTTCGCGATCGCCCTTGTATTGATCCTAACCATGCCAGTCTCGATCGTCTGCCCCATGCTTGATAATCGGAATTCTGCCGTCGCAAATATCATCTACTTCTGTCAAGATCGCGATCGCAGTTTCGATCGCTCGAAACAACATACTGGTAAAACAAACTCTGACTCGATAATCCTTCAGTTTGCAGGAGGCGATCGTTGCTTCTGCTCGTCCCTGTTCGCCCAAAGGAACATCAACCCATCCCGTAAATTTATTCTCCGCATTCCAAAGGCTCTGTCCGTGACGGATCAAAATTAATTTAGCCATTGTGTTTTACCTCAATACGCTTGGTTAACGCTGTTTATTGCCCGGAGATCCCCCTAAATCCCCCTTAGGTCGGGGGACTTTGATCGGAATCTTGTCCCCCCCTTTTTTAAGGGGGGCTAGGGGGGATCTGGCTTAACTAAACCGTATTGTGTTTTACCTTGACAGATCGGAAGTCCATACAGAGATGATTTAACTAGAGTTCCAGCGTGTCAAAAATGTCACGTAAAATCTGAGCGGAATGAATAAGCTGTTGTTGCTCCGTGTCGTTGAGGGTAAGATTGAGCGTCTTAACGACACCTTTTTCATTCACAACAGAGGGCAGGCTGAGACAAACATCGCGAAGGCCGTAGAAGTCATTCACCAGTGAACTAACCGTCAGGATGCGTTCTTGTCCGTGCAGAATAGCTTTAACAATTTCAGTCGTCGCTAGTCCAATGGCGTAGGAAGTAGATCCTTTGCGTTTGAGGATTTCGTAGCCAGCGTTTTTAACGCGATCGAAAATCTCCTGTAGTGCAGCGTTGTCAAGTGCTGGGTGATCTTCTCGGTCATAAAGAGACATTCCGGCAACATTTACCTTGCTCCAGACGGGCACTTCACTGTCGCCATGTTCGCCAATGATGTAAGCATGAACGCTGCGCGGATCGATGCCCATTTTCTGTGCTAGCAGGGTACGAAAACGGGCAGAGTCGAGTACCGTTCCAGAGCCAATTACCCTGGCCGCCGGAAAACCGGAGAGCTTTAGCGTCACGTAAGTCATAATGTCCACCGGATTGCTGACAATCAGCAGGGTGGCATTGGGGCAGTGTTTGACGACATCTGGGATGAGGTTCTTAAAAATGGCAACATTGCGGACAACCAAATCCAGGCGGGTCTCTCCCGGCTTCTGACTGGCTCCTGCGGTAATAATTACCATGTCTGCATTCTGTCCGACATCGGCAACGTTGCCCGCTTTAATATCGACAGGTTCGACAAAAGGAACGCCGTGCATCAGATCCATGACTTCTCCCTGAAGCCGCTCTGCATTGATATCTTGCAGAATCAATTCATCAAAACAGTTTTGGATCATCATGGAATAGGCACAGGCCATCCCTACCTGTCCGGCACCAATAATCACACCTTTGCGCGGACGGATGCTGACTTTAGTTTCAGCACTGGGATTGGGTATAAAAAGGGTTTCAAACATATTTATTTGGTTGCTGCAAAGGTTTTTAATCGATCGTCCACTAGACAAGATTGCAAAAGTCCTTTTAATCGAATACGGTTCACTTAACACTATTTATGCCCCGGAGATCCCCCTAAATCCCCCTTAAGAAGGGGGACTTTGAGAGCTTTCTTGTCCCCCCCTTTTTAAGGGGGGTTAGGGGGGATCGGTCTTAAGTGAACCGTATTGCCTTTTAATCAACTTGTGGAACGGGCAAGATGCCCGTTCCACAAGTTGAGTTATCGATCGCGATATTAATCGTCACTTCTCAGATTTCCGAGCGAGATATCACCGCTGTACGATAGCAGCATTGGCTATCAAATGATTATCCACAGGCTGCACTCCTGCATTCGCAGTCAGGGCGATCGTTCCATCCACTATATAAATCGTTCGCTTCGTCTGCGCCGCTACACTCGCATCATGGGTGACAACTACGATCGTCGTACCCTGTTGATTTAATTCCGTCAGCAGATCCATAATCTCCTGAGAAGTTTTAGAATCTAATGCGCCCGTCGGCTCATCTGCTAACACCAATGGTGGATGATTTACTAATGCACGGGCGATCGCTCTTCGGTGCTGATTCCCACAAATCGTCTAGAGAAATTTCTTGGATTTTAGTCATGTTTTGAAAGGTGGAAAGGGCAAGATACAGCACTTTGCGCTGAAGGTTTGGTTAAAAATACGATGTATGTTACTGGTTAAAAGCTTTTGGTTATATCATCCAGAATAGCGATCGCATCATATATATATATGTATCCGCAGGCGGATATTCTGATTGCCCATCAACTCAACAATCTAATCGCAAGAAGCAGAAGCGCAACTATCAGCAAGCCACCATAGATCGTGATAATGCGATCGGCGAACCACTTGGGCAAGCAGGAAATGTCGATAACTTGACCGTTAAAGTTTGCTGTAGGCGATCGCTATCTCACCCAACAACAAATATTCTCAGATGATTTGATGTGTTTTAGAGGGCGATCGCCGATAACCTCTCCGAACTCAACAACGAAGTCAACTATTTTTGCTTGCTTAATCTAGAACTGAAACAGATAATCTTAATGGACTTATCGATTCGGGATAACGGTTCGTTTGAGCGGCTGCAAGTAACCTTGAACTCAGTACCAATATCTTTCAGCAGTCTGCTCCAAGCGAATTGTTATACTGCGGATTCGTTCAAGCTTTGCGACTCACTACCTTTTTAGATTCTCTAACCGAGTTTTTTCTGCGTGTGCTTTGCGCGACAATACTTGGAGATTTTCCAATGTAGTTAAGCCACCTTCTGACATTGGTATAATGTGGTCAATTTGAAAATCTCTTCGCATCTGGCTCTTAAACCCACTAGAGGCACAGACGATGAATCCTTTCCCGTCAGTATACTTGGCAAAGACAGCATCCTTAATATCCCGATACTCTGCTGGATCACGCTCTCGGATTTCCACAAGTGAAAGGCTTTCTAATGGAACTGTATCAGGAATTACAATGGGCGGGGTAACTGTTAAATCTGGGTAAACTCCAGATAGCTTGTTGATTTCAATGTCTACCTGTTTCTTAAAATCAAGGTAATTATATCCAAATAAAACCTGCCAAAAGGATTTACCGTCATTCCATAGCGATGTAAGATATTCAGCCTCCTGCTTCCGTGTTAAATCATTCTCGTAGATATGTCTTGCCACAATTGACAAATCACACTTTCTACGCTCACTAAAAGCGATGAACTCTGGCTCCATCTCCTTTTGAGCATAGAAGCGTAAAATATTTTTAACATCATCATCTCTGTATCCAAGCAGGAAAGGATAGTCTGGGAAGTAGAGGTTCTTCGTTAGTTGCAGTAAATATTCCAGCTCCTCGTCAGTCAAGACTTCTCTATTTTGGATATTTACACTCTTAAATACAGCATCTAGGTCATTAACCAAACTATCATAGGCTTCCTCAGTGCCGTTATATAAAAGTACATCATAGTTTCTAGACACTGGTTCAGCGTTTCTAGACACTGGTTCAGCAGACTCAGAAGATTCAAGAATAGAAAAGCGATAAATTCCAACAGGAACCCGCCTCAGAAAATCTAGTTTTTCTAAAGCAGTAGTGTCGATGGAATCATCCATTATACGGGCAAACTCTTCTATCTTTTCAATTGAGATGAGTCGAGCAATTCTCTTCATTGTCTCGATATCTCTATCAACAAACTCAGCGCCATCAATATCAGTCAATTTTTCAGGATTAACCCAGTTAATTTTATCTTCCCAATTATCGATGAAGCTTACAACATAGGCTTTTTCTGTACCTCCTGCTTTCTGTCCGCGCAAAGCCCTACCAATCATTTGGGTCATTAAAAGTGTAGAAGTAGTTGGGCGTGTCAGAAAAACTGTTTGAACATTAGGCAAATCAGTTCCTTCGGTCAACATTTCTACGTTTATGAGAACTTCGAGTTTTCCTGCCCTGAAGCGCTTGATTTTTTCTGAATTTTCTTTTACAGAAATTGTAGCTCCCGTGCCTTCGTCTATGATTTTTGATGCCACGAAGTCAGAGTTAATTCCTCGTTTTTTAAATAATCCGTTTAATGCGATCGCGTGTTGGATGTCAACTGCAAAAACCAGAAGGGGCTTATACTTTTCTCGGTTCTCAACATAGTGATCGACAATCCGTTTATTGCGGATACTCGACATCGCAATTTTTTCGGCAACCTTCTTAGGTAATTTGTCGAAGTCCTCAATTGATCTAATATCTTTGTCTGTTAATTCTCGATAGAAATCTAGCTCTGTCTTTAAGTTCTCGAAAATTGGTTCTGCAAGAATTCCTCTTGTAATGAGCGTCCTCAAGTGTTCTGAAAAGATAATGTCATCGGGAAAAACTTTCTTAAGCAAACCTTGCTCACTTTTATCTGTTCTGAATGGAGTTGCTGTCAACCCTAACATTCTGAAACCATCTGCTTTTCCTCTATCTTTAAAGTTTTGCTTAATGCTGTCAATTAATTTTCGATAAGTCTTTGCTGTTGCATGATGGGCTTCATCAACTACTAAAAGAATCTCATCAGAATGATTAACCCAATTATCTGTGAGGTAATTCAGCCCACTGTTTAAACTATCTTTGCTGGCAATGATAATATCATCAGTCGGTTGGATGTTAACAGGGCGATCGTGCTTGGTATAACCAGAAATCACGCGATATCTGAATCTTTCAGTATCACTCAGTAATGATGGATAAGCACTAAACTTTAAAGTTTCAAACGCTTGATCAAGTAGCTCATGTCGATGAGCAATCCACAGAACTTTTTTTCGCTTATCGATAAAATTGCGTAGTAACCAATGAACGGCTGTTAACGTTTTTCCACCACCCGTAGGCAAAACCAACAAACCCTCAAAAGGAGACTTGTTTTTCTGATCTAGTGCCTTAATTGCCTCATTTTGATGGGCGTAAAGTTCTCTAGGATTTTTGCCTTTATTAACTTGGATTTGACCTGAGTATTCAACTTGAATAGTTTGCATATTACTGGAAAACTGAAGATAACTTTAAATTTGTGGCTTGTCCGACTGCTACTCTATCGATAACTCCAAAGTAGGTGAACTCTGGATAATGACAGATAAGCTTTCGGCTGCACCTCCACCGACAGAACAAGCAGTATAGCTATGTATTATCACGCAACTGAGGTTTAATTCCTATTTTAATGTAACATTACCGCAGCTTTTATTACAAGGTCAATGCGATCGCCTCACCACTCTTTAGAATAAAGTTTGCTGTAGGCGATCGCCAAAAAAAAATTGTGCGTGAATGTAAATTCTGCACCATAAGGAAAATATTGCCATCTCTCAGGTTCATTTTTACTGAAGACAGCTAGCGATCGCTTTAACTGCCCCATCAACTCCATTCTCGTTCTGAATCTTTTCTCCCAATATTTTAGCTTTCTGTTTGACTTCTTTTGTCAAAGCCTAGGCGATCGCGATGACTGCCACATCGTTTGTTCAAATCAGATAAATCTTTGTGCTTCGGGGGGTGGATTTTCAGCGTCTCGCCATTCCGCATAAATCTCAGATTGCCGTTGTGTTCGTCTTCCACGTCGGCGATCGCGCTGAGCGTCGATCGCAACTTTAAGAGCATTGATGGGTAACTTCAAGCGTTCAGCGATCGTCAATTGCACCTTGCGATCGCCTCAACAATAGAAGGTGTGATAATGTCAAAGGCATCACAGACTTTCCAGCATTATTAACAATCGTTTCGGGCTGAACGCTTCACCTCATTTTATGAAAGGATTTCCACTTAATTCAGCAGATCGTATTCTCCGCCACGTTCTAATGCACGGCGGTATGCGGGACGCGCGTGAATGCGATCGAGAAAGTCCATCAGTTTCGGTCGGCTGCTGTCCAACCCTACCTGTGCAGCCGCCGCCTCCAATGGAAAGCTCATCTGAATATCGGCTGCGGTGAACTCACTACCAACAAACCATAAGCTTTTCTCCAGTTCTGCTTCTACATAACCCAGATGCAGTGCGATTTGAGGATCAATGAACGATTTATTGACGCGAGCCACAATTGACCGCGCGATGGGTCGAGCGAAAAACGGCATCGGACTTGTTTCGACTTGGTTAAAGACTAGCTTCAACACTAACGGGGGCATCGCAGAGCCTTCAGCATAATGCAGCCAGTAGATGTATCGCAACCGTTCCGGCGTGCCAAGCTCTGGAGCGAGTCGTCCGCCACCGTAACGGTCAACTAAGTATTCGACGATCGCACCGGATTCAGCCAGAGTCAGCGCACCATCGGTAATCACCGGAGACTTTCCCAGTGGATGCACTGCACGCAGCGACGCGGGAGCCAGCATTGTTTTCGGATCGCGCTCGTAGCGCTTGACTTCATACTCTAGATCGAGTTCCTCTAGCAGCCAGAGCACTCGCTGGGAGCGAGAGTTGTTCAAGTGGTGGACAGTAATCATGTTTTTCTTCTCAGCTTACCAAAAAATTGATGCGGTGAATTGTGAATGGTCAAGAGTGGATGTGTTGATAGAAAACTCGTTTAACAGTTTCTGCACAGAGGATGTAAAGTCCGACAATTGCTGCCAGCACTAACAGGAATTCGAGCGGCAAGGATTGGAATCCCAGTAAACTTGCAAGCGGAGTATAGGGAAGAAATAGTGCGATCATGACGATCGCGATCGTTGACATCAGCAGATACTTTCCCGGCTTGCTCGTGAAAATCGATTGCCGCGTCCGAATCACCAGCACAATCATGGATGCAGAAATCACCGATTCCATAGATTAAAAAACTGATCGTTGCAGTCCACTGAATCCACATCTGACTCACCTGTATTTTTAACAGTTGACAGTTGACAGTTGACAGTTGACAGCGAAGTTTTTAGGCAGGGGCTTAAATCCCCTGCCTAAAAACAATCCACCTAAAGGTGGGGGCTTAAATCCCCTGTGCTTTGATGCTTGTGAAAATAGCTGTATAGATCAACTGGGTATTGTTTGGTTTCTACCGCCTCTGCCAGTGAATTTAGCAGTCGATTTCGCAGGCTCAAGCGGTTCTGATAGAATTTGTTTGGCTCGATCTCCGTGGCATTAAAAGCCGATACGCGAGCAGTTTCACACAGTCATTCACGATAAACCATGCCAGCGCATAGCCCCAAACAAACATTGCCCAACCCCAGCCAAGGGGTGTCATAAATACACCATAAACCGCGATTACCGTCGCTATAGCTTGCGTCCCGAATACTGCCATCAATAAAATGCGTGCAGGACGAATCGACCAAAATGGGCCGCGTGTGCGCGTGAGGAAGATCGTCAGATGTCCCGCTACAGATAGCTTCAAATACATCAAGGTTTGAATGTGATCGCGATCGAGATGAAAGACACGCTCCCCAAGATAAAACAAGCCGAACGCGGAGACAACCCCGATCACACCCAGCACTGTAGAAATCCCTAACACCAAGCGCATATCCCAAGCTTCAGGCTGATTGCGGTACTGCACATTGTCATAGGCGATCGACAAAATAGCACCATCATTAAGTAATGCCAGAATCACGATCATCACTGCGGTTACTGGGTAAAAGTTAAACACCAAAATCGCCAACGTCATCAGCAACAATACACGCAGCGTCTCAGCGATGCGATAGATTGCGTAGCTGTTCATCCGTTGGAAAATGCGGCGACTCTCCTTGATCGCATCAATAATTACTGACAGTCCGGGCGTTGTCAGCACGATCGAAGCCGCCGCCCGCGCCGCGTCTGTTGCACCCGAAACAGCGATGCCGCAATCAGCCTTCTTCAATGCAGGGGCATCATTGACTCCATCGCCCGTCATGCCGACGATGTGATTCTGTTTTTGCAGCACATCGACAATGTGGAACTTATGTTCAGGAAACACTTGAGCGAAACCATCCGCTTGTTCGATCGACTGCATGACTGCCGCAGTTTCTTGCTGCTTTGAATCGCCTAGACTACTCGCATCGAGAATGTTTGTGCCTAGCCCCAACTTCTTAGCGGTTTCTTGGGCGATCGCAATGGCATCGCCTGTGACCATTTTGATTTTGATGCCCATCTTGACTGCGCTGGCGATCGTTGATTCAGCATCGTCCCAAGGCGGATCAAACAGCGGTAACACCCCCATAAATTGCCATTGATCATCATTCTCCGATCGCGCCACACCCAATGAGCGAAAGCCGCGCTTTGCAAAGTCGTTGACCGCCTTATCAACATCAGGCTTCACCTGGTCAGCATTCTTTGACAGTGCTAGAATCACCTGTGGCGCGCCTTTGGTCACTTTGAACGTTTTGCCGTCCGCGTCCTTCACGGTTGCCTCGGTGCGCTTGTGAACCGGGTCAAAGGGGGTGAAGTGAACAGTCTTGTAAGTCTTTAATGAATCCTGATCTTTGAGTCCGTCTAGAACAGCGAGATCGATCGTGTCGTTATTGTCTGCACTTGATGCCAGTGCGCCATTAAAAATCACTTGATCGGCGGGGATATTGTTGACGCTGAATGGATCGCCCAAGGTCAGCTTGTTCTGGGTCAGAGTGCCAGTTTTATCCGCGCATAAAACGTCCACACCAGCCAATTCCTCGATCGCCACCAACCGACTAACGATCGCTTTTTTCTGAGAAAGTTTCCGTGCACCAACTGCCATCGTCACGGATAACACCGTTGGCATCGCCACAGGAATCGAGGCAACAGTCAGCACCAAAGCAAACTGTAACGTTTCGAGGATAGGGTCGTGACGGAAGAGCGCAACAGTAATAATCAACGTCACCAATACAAGCGCGAGGACGATCAGGTAGTTGCCAATCTTGAGCACTGCCTTTTGAAAATGGCTGTCTGTATGAGCTTCCTGCACCAGTTGCGCCGTCTTGCCGAAATAGGTTTTGCTACCTGTGGCATAAACCAGCGCGTTACTCTCACCCCGACGCACGATCGAGCCAGAGAATACCGCGTCGCCAGAGTGGCGCGTGGCAGGCAGGGATTCGCCCGTCAGCGTGGACTGATCGATCGACATTGAATCGCCATCCAGCAAGCGGGCATCGGCTGGCACAATGTTGCCCAAGCGCAGCCGAATGACATCGCCCGGAACCAGTTCGCGCGCTGGTAATGTCACCCATTGCCCATCACGTTTCACCTGAGTCTGAGTCGCAAGTTTAGCCTTCAAAGCCGCGATCGCATTGCCCGCCTGACGTTCCTCCCAGAAACCGACCACCGCATTGGTCAACAGTAAAAAGAGAATGATGAAAAAATCTGGCCAGTGTCGCACCACGGCTGACAAAATCACTGCGACTTCGATCATCCACGGAATCGGGCCCCAAAAATAGCTCAGGAATTTCAAGAGTGGGTTAGTCTTCTTTTCCTCAATCTCATTCGGCCCATTTTCAGTCAAGCGCTTTTTTGCCTCTGCTTGGCTGAGACCATCTGGTGACGACTTTAATCTTTTCTGCACTTCTGGTAGCGGCAGAGTTTTCAAATCGTCTTTGGCATCGGGCTGGGATTTGGGATCTTTGGGCGCTTTGGGAGCTTTGGTACTTGGTTTCATGATGTATCTTCCTTTTGTTTTTGCGATCGTGAGTTGTCGTGAAAGGTTTGCCGTCTTCAGCTTTCGCTCTCAAGCATTGCCTTTGCTTGCAAAAGTTCTTGGTGTTTTTCTTTGCTGACCTTGGGATAGTGAAGATTGAGTTCCTTTAATTGGGAATAAATGATTCCTGCTACAGCAAGGCGCGTAAACCATTTATGATCGGCTGAGATGATGTGCCAGGGTGCCCACGCTGTGCTGGTGTGATTGAACATATCCTCGTAAACAGTCATGTAGTCATCCCAAAAAGCACGCTCTTTAGCATCATTGGTGGAGAATTTCCAATTTTTCTCAGGGCGATCGATTCGTTCTAAAAAGCGTTTCTTTTGTTCTTTTTTGGAGACATTCAGGAAAAATTTCAAGATTACTGTCCCGTTCTTGACGAGATAGTTCTCAAAGTTGTTGATTTCCTCAAAACGCTGCTTCCAAAGGTGTTTGTCGATTAGGCTAGGCGGGAGTTGCCGTTGCTCTATGATTTCTGGATGGACTCGTGTTACTAAAATTTCCTCGTAATAAGAGCGGTTAAAAATGCCAATTTTTCCTCGTTCCGGTAGCACTTTGGAACATCGCCATAGATAGTCGTGATCCAACTCTTCTGTAGACGGAGCTTTGAAGCTATGCACTTGACATCCCTGGGGATTGATGCCGGACATGACGTGCTTAATAGTGCTATCTTTTCCCGCCGCATCCATCGCTTGAAAAATAATCAGCAACGAGTAAGTATTTTGGGCATAAAGCATATCTTGGTAATGTTTTAAAGCCTCAATCACTTCCCGCAAGTCACTTTTAGAGTCCGACTTTTTCAGATAATGGGCTTTATAATCTGGGTCGTAGTCTTTGGCAAGGGAAATTTTCTGCCCTGGCGGCACAATCAAGGGACGCATAAATTCGGCATGACTTTTGCTGGAAAATAGTTTCAATCCTGAATCAGGTTTGCTGTGGCGATCGCTCATTATTTTCTTGCTCCCTGGAGATTGAATGATGTGCTTGGTCTTACCTTGAAATAGATGACTGCGCCGATGACTTTAGCAGAAGTGTTTGAGCAGTTCGTCATCGAAATTTCGCTAACGGTGATGAATAGTAATGAGTTTGGTGATGTGCGGCATCAGCCTAAATAAGAAATCCCAGCTTTCTACCGTTTTCGCGAGCAATATGAAGTAACTCAATCTGTTGTTGATGGTTCAGACCCATCCATCCACTCGCATGAATAATGATGTTGGAATGTATCTCAATGACTTTAGCTCTGATATGAGTAAAACGCTGTACGCCAAGAACTCGCCGGATTAAAGAAACAATGGGTGCAAACATGAACAATTATCCTTTTGATTTTTGAATGATTAAGCTGTTATGTATTTGAAATTTTAGGGGCATAACAGCTTATTGGAAGCGAATCCCAAAGACTGAATAACTTGAAAGGGCAGAGGCTCTACAGCCCCACGCCGACCTTAATTGATTGATGTTCCAGCGGGGCATATCTTGATTTAACTGTTTGCTGCCGATCGCCTGATGTAAAACGTTTGCTCAAGGGTTGGTAAGGGTTTGCCATTCCTGAATTGCAGCAGCGGGAACTGATAAGCGGACAGATTTTCCGTCGAGGGTTGGGACTGTCAATTGCAAGGGAATTTCTGCCTGCAACTGCGATAGGGCAAGCTTAATGTCATATTCCCCAACATTCGCTGGAGTGGCTGTGTCCTGAGAAATGTTGCTAGAAATATCCTTAGCAGTCAGTGTTTGTCCCAAGGATGTCGTTAGGGTGAGCGGTTGAGTGCGATCGAGCGCCACCCCACCGGGAAAGCTGATGAGTCGCAGAGAGACGATCGCACTTCCTTCGGGATGGACGCGCTTAAATGCGATCGCCTGCCACGTTTTTCCAGCCTGATCTTGCAGGCTTTGCCGAGATTGGTAGAGCATCTGGCCTGGATATTCTTCGATTTGCGTCACAATAGCAAAAGCGGGTAAGGAACTCCCGACAAGCAGTAAGCCGCAAATGCAAACGGTTAGCAGCCAGCGCCAAGGGGAGATTTTAAATCGATTAAAGCTGATTAAGTTGATCATAAAAGTCCTCATGAGTTTCAAGTTTTTGGTAGTTTCAGTGTAAACAATTGGAGGTTTAATCCAATTGTTTTTGTGAATTAATTGGAGGCAATACGCTCTCCAGAAGCCTTCCAGCCTGCAAAGCTAGGGGGAAATCCCTGTACATTCTCATAGCCCAACAGGTGTAGAGTCATGACTCCCATTGCCGAGCGATAGCCCGTTGAACAGTACAACACCACCGGGCGAGCGCGCGGGATTTCATTCAAGTTTTGAGCCAGTGTGCGAAGCGGAATATTGATCGCGTTAGGGATATGTCCCGACTGATACTCAGAGGGTTCTCGCACATCTACCAACACGGTTTGAGGATTTTTTAATCGGGTTTTCAATCCTGCAACATTGGCGATCGTGAAATAGCCTGATGGAATTGAAGTGAGAAAGCGATCGACCTCCGATTCCAGATTCACAGCGACTTCAGAGATTGCTGGACTCTCTTGAGCAATCACGCCAGTTTCGGCCAAAGACCCCGCCAGAACTGAGTTTTGACCAAGGGTAAATAAAACACAAATACCTAGTAAAAATCCCCAAAATATTGTCTGAATTGATTTCTTGCAGCTTATTAAAAACATTCTCTGACCCCATCTTTAAGAACTTGATGAGCGTTCATTGCGCTTCGTCAACCATTTCTTGCAGCGTTTTGTCATACTTTTAACGCTCTATGATCTAATTTGGTTTGCAGTTCGGTCAGGTGAACCCCGATCAGGTTGGGTAGAACGAGATTGGCAGCACCAACACGACTGGGAGAACCGATGCCGATCGACCCCATACCAGCAGCGATCGCAGCGGCAACACCAACCGGGGCATCTTCCACCACCACACAGTGAGCTGGAGCAAGTCCTAACTGAGTTGCGGCGTACAGAAAAATGTCAGGGGCTGGCTTAGGACGATCGACGCTGTAGCCATCTGCGATCGCATCGACGTGCTCGGCAATCCCCAACTTCTCAATCACAGCTTTGGCATTCTTGCTGGCAGATCCGATCGCAATTTTCATACCCGCTTGCCTCAGTTCGTCCAAAAGCGCGATCGCTCCTGGCAAAAGATTCTGCGGTGTGATGGTTTGGATCGATGCCACATAGTAGCGATTTTTGCGCTCCATCATTTCCTGGATCTGGGCTTCAGAGTACGGGCGATCGCCTATAATCAGCATCAAAGATTTGCGTCGAGCGACACCTCGCAGTGCCTCATTTGCCTTTCGGTTAAAGGGCAGATGCTCTTCGTCAGCCAGTTTCTGCCAAGCACGGTAATGAAATTCAGCCGTGTCTGTCAGAACCCCGTCAAGGTCGAAAATGAACCCCTGAATGTCAGTCGCGTGATCGTCAGATCCATGAGCCTGCGACGGCACTAGATCGAAGCAGTGCCAAGTGCCGCGCCAGTTCAGCTTGAATTTGAGACGAGTCCAGGTGGGAGGGAGGTGCGGTGTGGCAACGGGGCCACTGTCTTTCAGTTGAATGCCGCCAAAGCCAAACACCACAGCTTGCCAAACTCCGCCTGCGGAAGCCCCATGAATACCATCTATGGTATTGCCGCGATTATCATCAAGATCGACCATCGCAGCCTGCATCAAATGCTTGTAGGCTTCTTCTACGTCACCTAAATTGGCGGCGAGGCTCGCGTGAATGGCGGGTGTCAGGGACGATCCGTAGGTGCTGTCTGTGCGGGGCGCGTAGTAGTCCCAGTTTTTTTGCAGCACATTACAATAATCCGGGAGAGCTTGCGTGTCTCGCATCAAGTAGAGGAGCATCAACACATCGGGCTGCTTGAGTACCTGCCGCTGATTTGTGGCGTCAATACCGAGAATTGCTTGCATCGAGCGATCGCGGGGCTCGTACTTGCTCAAATCGATATCTTGAAGCTTGAAAAACCCCTCAAACTGCTCGATTAGACCTGTTTCGGCATCGTGAGGAATATACAGCTTGTCAATCATTGTCTGCCACAGCCGCCGCTGCTCTGCGGTGAGTTGCAGTTCTTGTGCCAGTGCAGTTGCCCGATCTGGAAACGTCTGTTGTAGCCAGTCGTAGACAGCTATAGCCTTTTCGAGATGCCACTGCACCATCCGATTGGTGAAGGCATTGTTATTGACTCGCTCATGGTATTCATCCGCTCCAATCACCCCGCACAGTTCAAACCGTTCCTGCTCGGCGTGCCACTCCAGCCGGCTCATCCAGAACAGCGCCGTGTCGAGGATGATTTCAGCGCCATAGTCGCGCAGCCAGTTATCGTCGCTCGTTGCCTGCCAGTAGTGCCAGACAGCTAATGCAATGTCAGCACTCAGATGAATTTCGCGATCGCGACACCAGATGCGGACTACTTCTGCATAGGGGTCGGTCGATATCGACGTTTGGGGCGTTACCTCATCGCCAGTGGTGGCACTTTCCCAGGCAAACATTGCGCCCTTGTAGCCACTATGGGCGGCTTTGCGACGTGCGCCCTCCAGGGTGTGATAGCGATAGGTGAGCAAGTTGCGGGCGATCGCAGGCTGCGTAAAAGTAAAAAAGGGCAGGATGAAAATTTCGGTATCCCAAAAAATATGCCCTCGGTAGCCAAACCCAGACAGCGTTTTAGCCGGAACGCTGACTCGATCGTTGTGAGAGGAGGCGCTGATCAGGAGTTGAAATATGTTGTAGCGCACTGCCAACTGAGCCGTGCGATCGCCCTCGATCTCAATATCGCTGTGTTCCCAAACGGCATCCCACGCCCGCCGATGAGCATCAAGGAGCACCCTGTATGCTGGCAGATTCGCCAGTTTGTCCTGGGCTGCTTGCAGTGGGATCTCAACATCCTGGGACGTAAACACTGTCGCGACCTTTTCAATGCTGATAGTCTGTCCCGCGATCGCACTGAAGACGCTCAATACGGTAGAGTCACCGCGAGCATTTGTCACCTGAAAAGAGGCATCAGCCCCGATCACCGCTAGTTTGAACGCCATACTGAGATCAATGTGAGACCTGCGGGTGCGTACCTGTAGCCAAACGCCCCGCCCTGTCCCTTGTTCGATCTGTCCCGAATCGATCTGCTCCCAGTGGTTAAAGCCTTGGGTGTCAGGATAACCATTGAGGCTGGACTGTACCTCGATCGTGCCGCTAAAGTCGATCGGTGTGATTTGACAGCACAGTCCTAATACGTGCCGATCGTCCAGACTAGCAAAGCGCTCAAACTTTAAATCCAACGTCTTGCCAGTGGGACTACGCCAGCGCACTGAGCGGCTCAACAGCCCATGATGTAAGTCAAGCTGCCGTTCGTAGTGGAGGATTTTGCCGCGATCGAGCCGAAACCGTTCTCCGTCAAGAGCGATCGTCAAAGATAGCCAGTCAGGACAGTTTGCCAACTCGGTATAGATCACGGGCACATCGTCATAAACCCCATGAATTAAGGTGGCTGGCGAAGCCTCTGGGTATCCTTCCTCAAAACTGCCCCGCGTCCCTAAATAACCGTTGCCGATCGTAAAGACGGTTTCTCTAGCACACAACTGCTCTGGATCAAATTGAGCTTCACGCAGCGTCCAATCTGTGTAAGTCAAATCACGAGAGGGGGCTGGAATGTTCATAAGGTTAGGGAGTGAGGTTGGCTGAACATGGGGGCAACGATCCCGAAATGGCGCAGGGGGTTTGGTTTCATGCTGCCGTCCTTTCCATCGCTGTCTTGTATTCGCCCTGACGCGCCGCCCCATTACACTTGGCTCGATGCAGCAGTGCCTGTTGTGCCGCCAACACGTTGGACTCCTTGCCGTGCCAAAGTTCCAACGCGGGCTGCTGGATGGCGCGGGCATAGGAAAACGTCAATGCCCAAGGCGATCGCGCTTTGAATCTCAGATTCATGGCATTCAAACGAGCCGATGCCAGTTCACAGGATTGACCACCCGACAAAAATGCAATCCCCGGAACAGCAGCGGGAACTGATCGCAACAAACACTGCACCGTGTCCTCCGCAACCTCCTCCACCGATGCTTGCTGGGGACAGGTCAATCCCGGCAGCACCATGTTGGGTTTGAGGATCATGCCCTCCAGCATCACCCGTTGGGTGTAAAGCTGTTGGAAGACAGTTTGCAGGACTTTCGCCGTCACTTCGCCACATTGCGACCGGGTATGATCACCCGCCATCAATACCTCTGGCTCCACAATGGGAACCAGTCCAGCTTCCTGGCACAACACCGCATAGCGAGCTAATGCCTGTGCGTTTGCTTCGATGCAGCCTTGGCTGGGAATGTCAGTGCCGATCGTCAGCACCGCCCGCCACTTAGCAAAACGAGCGCCCATTTGAGCATATTCTTGGAGGCGATCGCGCAAGCCATCCAGACCCTCGGTAATGGTTTCGCCCGGATGACCTGCCATATCCTTAGCTCCAATATCCACTTTGATACCAGGAATGATTCCCGCTTCGGTGATGACTTGCACAAAGGGCGTACCATCTTTTTTTTGCTGGCGGATCGTTTCGTCGTAGAGGATCGCGCCACTGATGAACTCGCCGAGACCGGGCGTGGTGATCAGTAACTCTCGATAGGCGCGTCGGAACTCCTCTGTTTGCGGAATACCCAATTTGGCAAAGCGTTTGTTGCAGGTGGGATTGCTCTCATCCATTGCTAGCAGTCCCTTGTCATTGGCGACTAGCATTTTGGCAGTGTCTATAAGCTTTTGGACATTCATTTGGGATTTACTCCATCTCCAGTTGCGGATTTCCCGTCGCTATGCTTCGTCCAACCACTGCCGCGCCAAGAGCGAGTTGGTGCGATCGAAGTAGTGGATCGTCGCTTTTGTAAACGGCTTGCAGAACGTTGCCATACCTTGCTGCCATTTGGTTACCCCAACCATCGCCAGCCGCTCGATGTCGGCGAAGTGTTGAATGCCGAATTTGAGGTCTTCCCACATGGCACTGGCTTCCCAGCCGTGGAAGTCGGTCATATCGAATAACAGGCGCAACTTTCCATGCTTCTGGATGAGGCGATCGAACTCGGGCACAAAGTGCTCGTAATCTGCCTTAATTAGCTTTCCGTTAACGTGAACAACGAGCAGTTTTCCGCCATTTTCTTCTTTGAATTGAATGGGCATTTGGGACTCCTTTGTGCGCCTAAGTAACCGAACAAAATTAATTACATAAAGACTCTTTATGCTTGTAAGGGTTTCAGGCGAAATCCTGTGTAATTAATTTTGCACAACTACTTAACTCGGCTTTCCTGCAAGCTATGCGTTAAAGTGCTGTCGAACCTTGGCTACGAGCTGAGGTTCGGTCAGATTATCAACCGTTTCAACCCCGACCACCTTGGCACCAAGCCGATTTTCTTCCATCCGCTTTTGCAGTTCATTCTTGGCGGCACCGGGCCCCATTATCAGAATCGAGTCGGCATCGCGAACATGAGAAATAACCTCGTCATAGTAAGTATTGAGTTCTCCTGTACGTGCCCGCTGACGGCTATTGTCGGCGGGTACCTTCTGTGCTTCATAAGATCCTTTCATGGGTGAATCGCCCGATCGTCGTAGTTGTTTTTCTACTTCCGAGAGGATCTCGCTAGTCTCTTCTCCTTTCTCGGTCAAAGATACGATCGCAGCCTTGCGATGGTCAATCCACAGTCCTACTTGTGTACTCATTAATCATTCTCCTTTGTTTATTCAAGTCATCTAAAAAGCTGAGTGTCACTGAAATAAGCCATTTTGAATCACTGAAAGCCTGGATAATTCGAGGCTGGTAATGCTAAGAGTAGGCTTAATTCAGGACTAGGACGCTCACGATAGAGGTGGGTCAGTCCGGTGACTTTGTTGATGCTCTAGCCGTCCCAGAGTGCGATCGATCAGGTGGGTCAGTTTGTCGGTAGCACCGTCAACGGCTTGGTCAAGTGTGGCGGCTTGATCGGTGACTGCAAGGGGTTGATGTCCTTCGAGGCGGGCTTCGATCATGCAGCGCATACTGTCATTGCCATCTTCGTGACGATCGCTGTTCTGATTACTTAGGTGAACATCGACGGAAGTGATGCGATCGCTGACTCGGTTCAGAGCATCCTTGATGACGCTACTGATCCGATCGGCTAGTGCCTCATGACCTTCGATGTTGTGGTCAGTTCTGATTTGGACTTGCATAGTGCTCTTAAGAGTGTGAGGGTGATTGGCCTTCTTCATCTTTCTGTGGTTCGTCCAACTACTGCCGCGCCAAGAGCGAGTGTTGGTGCGATCGAAGTATCGGATTGCCGCTTGCGTGAACAAGCAGAATCTTCCCGCCGTTTTCTTCTTTGAATTGAATGGGCATTTGGGACTCATGCAGCCTCGTTTCAATTAGGTACAGGCGTTTTTTCCATCAGCAATTTCCCTTTCTACGTTGCACCTGCACTCCATTTCCAGTCACGGATTTCCGGCAGATCCTGGCCATGCTGGTTAATGTACAGCTTGTGCTCAATCAGCTTGTCCTGCATCATCTGCTTCAGGTAAGCTCCCTTAGCACCCAAATGTGGCAGACGATCGATCGCGTCTTGCACGAGATGAAAGCGATCGAGGTCATTTTGCACCCGCATATCAAAGGGTGTCGTGATCGTGCCCTCTTCCTTGTAGCCCCGGACGTGGAGGTTGTGATTGGTACGGCGGTAGGTTAGTCGGTGTACCAGCCAGGGGTAGCCATGAAAGCCAAAGATGATGTGTTTGTCTGTTGTAAAAAGCGAGTCGTAGTCCGCTTCATTCAGTCCGTGGGGGTGTTCGCTGGCAGACTGCAACTTCATCAGATCGACCACATTAACAACCCGGATTTTCAGATCGGGGAGATGTTCGCGCAGAATCGAAACCGCCGCCAAAATCTCTAGCGTCGGCGTATCGCCACAGCAAGCCATCACTACGTCCGGTTCAGAGTCCTGGTCATTGCTTGCCCATTGCCAAATCCCGATGCCTTCGGTGCAATGGATAACCGCTTCGTCCATCGTCAGCCATTGCGGCAGGGCGTGTTTACCAGCTACCACCACATTCACGTAGTGGCGACTCCGCAAACAGTGATCGAAGACTGACAGCAAGCAGTTGCCATCGGCTGGCAGATACACCCGCACGATATCGGCTTTCTTGTTGATTACATGGTCGATAAAACCGGGGTCTTGGTGCGTGAAGCCGTTGTGATCCTGTTGCCAGACATGGGAGGCGAGTAGATAGTTGAGCGATGCGATCGGTCGTCTCCAGGGGAGTTCCGCCGTGACCTTCAGCCATTTGGCGTGCTGGCTAAACATTGAATCCACAATGCGAATGAACGCTTCATAGCTATTGAATAGCCCGTGCCGCCCGGTCAGCAGATAGCCTTCTAACCAACCCTCGCACTGATGCTCACTCAGCATTGAGTCCAGCACCCGTCCATCGGGCGCGAGAAACTCATCATTGCGTTGTTCTCGTGCGTCCCACTGTCGATTCGTAACTTCAAACACTGCACCCAAAAGATTCGAGAGCGTTTCATCAGGCCCGAAGATGCGAAAATTCCGCTGTTCCTGATTCAGCTTGGCTACATCTCGCAAGAACTTGCCGAGCACGAGCGTATCCTGACCGTCAACAGCACCGGGCGTAGGCACTGTCACCGCGTAGTTGCGGAAGTCTGGCAGATGCAGGTCACGCAGCAGCAAACCACCGTTAGCGTGAGGATTTGCGCCCATTCGTCGATCGCCCTGCGGAGCTAATTCTGCCAATTCCGGCAGCAGGCGTCCGGTTTCATCGAACAGTTCTTCTGCTTTGTAGCTTTTCATCCAGCGTTCCAACTGCTGGACATGATCGGGATGCTCGGCATCTACTAACAGTGGCACTTGATGCGATCGCGATGTGCCCTCGATTTGCAAGCCATCGACGACTTTCGGTCCCGTCCAACCCTTGGGAGACTTGAGGACGATCACCGGCCAGCGCGGTCGAGTTGCGTTGTTCTGGTTTCGCGCATTGCTTTGATTTTGCCGGATATCCTCGATCGCGCGATCCAACGTGCT
The DNA here is from genome assembly GCF_036705955.1 of Microcoleus sp. A6-C6. NCBI lineage: Bacteria > Bacillati > Cyanobacteriota > Cyanophyceae > Oscillatoriales > Microcoleaceae > Microcoleus > Microcoleus sp. A6-C6. Next base: position 102,366 of record NZ_JAUBVR010000001.1, read on the forward strand.
AGCCATCAGTTCGTGCATCTTTTCCGGCTCGTCGCCTTCCACAAAGTAGGGTGTCCAGCCGCAGCCTCGGAGAAATTGCTCCAATTCTTCAGGCTCAATGCGAGCGAGGACGGTCGGGTTGTTAATCTTGTAGCCATTCAAGTGCAGAATCGGCAGCACGGCACCGTCAGTAATTGGGTTGAGCAACTTGTTGGATTGCCAAGCGGTCGCCAGAGGCCCCGTCTCCGCTTCACCATCGCCAATGACGCAGGCGACAATGAGATCGGGATTGTCGAAGGCTGCTCCGAAGGCATGACTGAGCGAGTATCCTAGTTCACCGCCTTCATGAATTGACCCCGGCGTTGTCGGCGCAACATGGCTGGAAATCCCACCGGGGAATGAGAATTGCTTGAACAGCTTTTTGAGCCCAGCTTCGTCCTGAGTGACGTTCGGATAAATCTCGCTCCAGGTGCCTTCGAGGTAAACATTGCCTACGATCGCAGGGCCACCGTGACCGGGCCCGGCAATGTAGAACATATCCAAGTCATACTTCTTAATCACCCGATTCAAATGCACATAGATGAAGTTCTGCCCCGGTGTTGTACCCCAATGTCCGACGACTAGCGGTTTGACGTGGGAAAGTTTCAGCGGCTCCTTTAGCAGCGGGTTGTCGTAGAGGTATATCTGTCCAACAGACAAATAGTTTGCGGCACGCCAGTAAGCATCAATGTTATGAAGTAATGTCGGGGAAAGTGTGCGGGAAAGCATTTTGAGTGTCATGGTTTAAAGGTTCTTATGTGAACCGAGATTGAGGATACGGACAATGGAGCGCGTTAGGGATATGTCCCGACTTATATTCAGAGGGTTCTCGCACATCTACCAATACGGTTTGAGGATTTTTTAATCGGATTTTCAATCTTGCAACATTGGCGATCGTGAAATAGCCTGGTGGAAGCGACGTGAGAAAGCGATCGACCTCCGATTCCAGATTCACAGCGACTTCAGAGATTGCTGGACTCTCTTGAGCAATCACGCCAGTTTTGGCGAAAGGCACTGCCAAAACTGAGTTTTGCCCCAGGGTAAATAAAACACAAAGACTTAGTAAAAATCCCCAAAATATTGTCTAAATTTATTTCTTGCAGCTTATTAAAGACATTAGGTAATAAATACCTTAGTGGTTGTTATATCTCTCTTTTATAACTGAGTCCCAATCCCCTCGTATCCTCCTAAAGAAGTGGACTTTAAAAATACTCGAATCCCTGCATTTTTAAGGGAGATTAGAGAGAATTATCGAGGGGAATCCTCCAACAGTATACTGTTACTATCTTTCAGGTTTAGTTGACATAAATTGTGTCTCAGCAGTCAGTTAACAGTTGACAGTTGACAGTTGACGGTTGACAGTTGAGTGCGAAGTTTTTAGGCAGGAGCTTAAATCCCCTGCCTAAAAACAATCCACCTAAAGGTGGGGGCTTAAATCCCCTGTGATGCAGGTTAATCTGTGTTGATATGCCTTTTATATGCGATCGATCTATCAATCAAAAAAATATGCAATCCAAGTCTATTGTACGTGTTGATAGAAAACTCGTTTAACAGTTTCTGCACTGAGGATGTAAAGTCCGACAATTGCCGCTAGCACCAACAGGAATTCGAGCGGCAAGGATTGGAATCCCAGTAAACTTGCAACCGGAGTATAGGGAAGGAAGAGTGCGATCATGACGATCGCGATCGTTGACATCAACAAATACTTTCCCGGCTTGCTTGTGAGAATCGATTGCCGCGTCCGAATCACCAACACAATTATGGATGCAGAAATCACCGATTCCATAAACCAACCAGTTCTAAATTGCGCGGGGTTGGCGTGCAGCAGAAATATCAATACTGCAAATGTGAGGTAATCAAAGACAGAACTGAGTAAACCAAACACCAACATAAATTTGCGGATGAACTTGATATCCATGCGGCGGGGTTTGTTTACCAATTCCCTGTCTACGCGATCGGTGGCGATCGTCATTTCAGGAAAATCAGTCAATAGATTTGTGAGTAAAATCTGACTGGGCAGTAGCGGCAAAAACGGTAAAAACAGAGAAATACCTGCCATGCTGAACATATTGCCGAAATTAGCGCTCGTTGCCATAAACACGTATTTAAGCGTATTAGCAAACGTTACCCGTCCTTCCTTCACACCCTCAACCAAAACATTTAGGTCTTTTTCCATCAGCACAATGTCGGCTGCTTCCTTCGCCACATCAACCGCACTCTCAACGGAAATGCCCACATCCGCAGCATGAAGCGCAGAAGCATCGTTAATGCCATCTCCTAAATAGCCAACCACATTCCCTGCTTTTTTCAGCGCGATGATAATCCGCTCTTTTTGATTCGGCTCAACTTCAGCAAAGACATTGGTTTCTCCAACACGATGAAGTAGTGCTTCATCACTGAGTTTTTGCAGTTGGGAACCAGTCAAAACCTTTGGTTCGGGTAGTCCTACCTGTTGAATGATACTGATCGCCACAGCCCGACTATCGCCCGTAATCATCTTCGGGGTGATTCCCAGGGCTACCAAATCTTTGAGGGTGTCAGCAATGCCTGGTTTCGGCGGATCGAACAGCGCCAGATAGCCCATAAATGTCATGTTCGTTTCATCGTCTTTGCTGAAGGAATCGGTTTCAAAATTGCGGTAAGCAACTCCCAATACTCGAAATCCCTTGCTGCCCAATTCTTCAGCGCGTTGTTGAATCTTGTCCTGTTGTGGCGCAATGTCGATCGCAATTCCGTCACCAGTCTCTACCTTTGAGCAGACATCCAGAATATTCTTGAGCGCTCCTTTGGTGACAATTAGATGCGTATTCTCTTGTTTAAACAGGATGCTTAAGCGTTTGCGGTTGAAATCGTAGGGCACTTCATCGAGCTTTTGATAGCCTGAGATGTCGAATGTCTTGTGCTGGCGGATGGCTAGATCGATCGGATTCGCGTAACCAGATTCAGACGCAGCATTCAAATAAGCATAGAGCAAAACCCGATCGCTCTCCTTGCCATCCACATCAACCGCCGAGTGAATTTTCACCTCCCCTTCCGTCAGCGTGCCCGTCTTATCCGTACAAAACACGTTCATACTGCCAAAATTCTCGATCGCAGCCAACCGCTTTACAATCACCTGCTTGTTAGCCATTTGCTTAGCGCCGCGAGACAAATTGAGGCTGACAATGGCGGGCAGAAGTTGAGGAGTCAGGCCAACCGCCAGCGCTAGGGAAAATAGAAATGATTCCAAAACCGGGCGTTTCAGGTAAACATTGGCGGCAAAGATTAGGACAACCAGAATCAGCGTCACCTCCATCAGAAAGTAACCAAACTTGCTGAGTCCCTGTTCAAATTCGGTTTCCGGCGGCCTAAGTTTCAATCGTTCCGATACCTTACCAAACTCAGTTTCCTTTCCGGTATGCACCACCACTGCTTTGCCAGTACCGCTAATAACATTAGTTCCCATATAAAGGATGTTAGTGCGCTTACCCAAATCGGTTTCAGCGGGCAAAACGCCGCTGAGTTTGTCAGCCGGGTAAGTTTCTCCAGTCAGCGCCGCTTCATTCACCGACAAATCTTTCGACTCTAAAATCAGGCAGTCACCGGGAATACTATCGCCAGCGTTAAGCAACACAATGTCACCCGGAACCACGTCCTCATTGGGAATTTCTTGAGATTTACCGTCACGCACAACCGTTGCTTTCACTTGCACCAAAGCCAGGAGTTTCTCAACAGCATTTGTCGCTCCCCTTTCTTGCCAAAATCCTAGTAAGCCGCTAATTAGGACGATCGCCAAAATGATGATCGCATCTGCCGCATCTTTCAGAAAGATCGACAGCACAGCGGCAAAAATCAGAATCAAAATAATCGGACTTTTGAACTGGTTGAGCAACAGCGTCAGTGAGTTCGATTGCTGTTTCTGTTTCAGGCTGTTCGCGCCGTATTCGCTCAGGTGTTGTTTAGCATCCTGGCTGCTTAAACCTGCGGTTGTAGACTTCACCTGAGCCAGCACCCGATCGGCAGGTAAGCTCCAAAACATCGAAAGTTGTGAATTCATTATTTGTTATTTAATATGATTTATACAAATTCTTGCTACAAAAAAAGTGTTGGGCGAAGTGAAACCGAGGGCTGTATCTGGACGCTCGCACTGTAAAAAAAAGTATTTTTTTACAGTGAGATGCTCCCTATCTGGGCCCTGTTGATCAGGTGCGGATCTGTGAGATTGTTTGTGAAACTTAGGGATTGTCAACGGCGACGCACCCTACGGCTACTTCAACTTTGCCAGCAACTTATCAACCGAACCTAATTTCCTGAAGAAAAAATGGTTTGCCACTCTTGCAGAAAAAGTGGTGGAACTGATAGATTAATCGCTTCACCGTCCATCGCTGATAGCGTCAACTTTAGGGGGTTTTCTGGCTGTAACTCCGGTAACAACGGCTGAATATCATACTGACCTACATTAGATTCGGGAGCAGACAAATCAGTAAAAATAAGGCTGGAGGTATCATTAGCACTCAGTGTTTTACCCATTGAATTAGTCAACAATAAGGGTTTACTACGGTCAATTTTTGCCACACCTGGGAAACCTACTAAACGCAGTTCAAAAGTCATTTGGCCATTAGGAGAAATCCTTTTAAAAGCGATCGCCTGCCAGCTATTGCCATGCTGATCTTTGAGGTTCTGCCGAGATTGGTAAACCATTTGGCTTGGTGCTTCCTCCAGTTCTGTAATTTCTGCAAGTGCCTGGGCATTAGTAAATATTCCCAACCCCAGAACTACAGTTAAAACCAAGGCTCCCAGTAATAGTAACTGGGAAATTATTTTTCCAACAAAACGTCCGAACATAAATATTGCCCTCTTTGAAAAACTGAGTGAATCGTCTTTTTCCTAGCTAGTTATGCTGGATTAGGTTGAGTATCATAAATACTTACATCCTACTTTTCTAAAGGTTCTCCTGCCGCTTTCCAACCTTGAATACTAGGAGGAAAACCCCTCACGTTAGCATATCCTAACATTTGCAAAGTCATAACTCCCATTGCGCTTCTATAACCAGTTGTGCAATAGAGAATTACAGGGTGATTTCTGGGAATTTTATCAAGATTTGCCATTAAAGTTTCCAAGGGTATATTAATAGCGCTTGAAATGTGACCGGAGGTATATTCAGAAGGTTGTCTGACATCAATTAATGAAGCATGATCATTTTTGACAATACTTTTGAGAGCTTCTGTATTTTTAATCGTGTAATAATCGCGAGGAAGAGAAGTCAAAAAATTATCGATGGTTTCTGACAATTGAGCTTGGGGCATTGAACTAGCCGCTATGACTGGCATTGGTGCGATCGCCAAAAAACAAATACATGATAGCGTTCCCACCAATAATGTTAAAAGAAATTTCCTCATATTCTTTTTTTTCTCCTTGATCTCACTAATATTTTTTAACTTAAACCTAAAAACCTTTGTTATGTCTTGTTTATAACCGAATCTATATCCTATCGCATCCCTCTTAAGAAGAGGATTTTAAGAATATCCTATCCCTTCCTTCTTAAGCAGGGCTGTTTCGTTTGGGTTATTTCCTAAATAAATTGAACGGATTGATTAATCAGGAGCGCTAATGACTGCTTGGTCCATCAGTCGTGCGTCCGGTCATCTCGCCGTGAGAAATGCGGTAGATTGCTATTACCTCTGCACGTCCCCAAGAGTCGATCCAAGTTCGATTGATCGCAGGCGAAAGTGTGGGATTTTGCCCTTTGACTAATTCCATCGCTAGATCGATGTCTTGCTGCTCGGTTAGGCGATCGGCTCTGCCACTCACAATCACGCTGCGCCAATGCAGCGGATCGTGAATTTCTTCTACCTGTAAGCAGACTTCTGGATTCACGTTTATGTCATGAGTCTTCATACCTTCGGTTGTAAACAGGTAGATATCAGAGTCTTTGAAATAATAGTGCATTGGCATCACGTAGGGTTTTCCTTCGTGTATGTAGCCAAGATGACCGTATCCTACTTGTTGTAGAAACTCCTGAATTTCTTTTTGTCCCATTTCATCAATATCTAACATCATTATTCTCCTTTTCACGATTTACTCAATTGATTTTATTATACCAGATTACCTAAATTTTTGATTGATAGATCAACCACAGATATAAGGCAGATTCACGGAGATGAAGGCAGACAATTTCAAGAAGAATGATTGGAGTCACCAACCTGTTCAGAGAGTGTTAATAAAAAGGCGAGGTTTGTCACTGCTTTAATAGCATGGCGTGCGGTAGCAGGTACAAAAACAAACACTCCCGATTGAAGGACAATTTCTGTGCCTTCCAGCGTCAGCACGCCTTGTCCTTCAATCACATTCACTGTGGCATTGCGACTCGAAGAATGTTCTGCGATGTGCATTCCCACCGCGATCGACATCAGGGAATATCGGCAGTTTCTATCTTCTAGCAGAATCTTGCTCTTGACTTGAGTCTGGGAATACTCAATGACATCCGCCCAATGAATTGTGGTATTTTTCGATGAGATTATGGTTGCAGTCATGGGATTGGCTCTTGATTGTAGAGAGGTGATTAAGGTGAAGCACAAGGACACTCGTGGATTGAGTATCTGTAATTCACGGAAAGACAATTTTGGCGATCGGCGGATGTCCCAGGAAAAGGTTGGCCGCCGATCGCAACACACTTTCGGAATAGATAATCTTTTGGATTTCTAGACTTGGTGCACGTTTGGCGGTGGCATTGTAAGTCGCGATTTCGCCTTCCAGATTAAAATCGCTATCAGTGCGGTAGTGGTCATCGTCGTGCACTGCCTGGAAGATGAAGTTATAGATGGGATTAATACCCAGGGTTGTGTCGTAATTTTCGGCAGATACCCACAGATGATTTTGCTGGATATCGGCAAACATCTCTGCGGGACTGTTGTAACGCTCATACCATGAGAATTCTATATTTAGCGGGGTATTCTGAAACTCACTCCACAGCCAATCGCACAATTGGGCGATCGTTGTATCAGAAATTTCAGCCGGGGCGCTTTCTAGGTAGAGTTTGGCGAGGACTTCGACTCTAGATGCCGTGGCGATCGCTTGAGTGTTGCCATCTTTAGTACGCGCGGCGTAGCTATCCCGTAGGGAATCGCCCACTCCTTCTTGAACTTTACCTTCAATATTTTTGGCGGTTGCCTTGGCTCGATTTTTTAAGCTCATCATCTGCGTTATTAAATGTTAAGACTGCTTGCCGGATCCGAATTAAAAACTCTGGTATTTACTCTGATTCTGACAAGCTGTTGGGTTGTTTTTTGAATGAATTGAATGAGTTGATTCACTACGTAACAAACGTAAGAAAAAACATTTTGGTAAAAGTCAGATTTTCTAAATGAGTAGCCGTACGGTGCGTCGAAGAAAGAAAATCCCAAAGAAAAATCGACAATCTCACAGCGACGCACCGGACAAAATAGTTGAGTAAACACACCCAAAAATTCTGTCATAGCAAAATTTTTAGAAATGGTATGACACTCCGAAATATCTGCTCCCAGTTTCACTATCAGCAGTAAACTCTAAGCGCTTTGTTGCTGAAAAATATGACTCAATCGATCGGCATTTTCTCTCAAAATGTGCAGAATGCCCCCTCGAATCACCGTTTCTCGGTACATTCGCTCAGCTAAAGCAGAACGATGTGGAGCGCTGATTTTTCTCGTCGGTGCTGGTTCTCCGGCGATCGCGTAATGGTTGGGAAGTTGGCTCAGAACGTGAGCAATCAGCTTTTGCCGAAATTCATGAATCGCAAAAGCTGAGTGATAGGGATGTTCTGGGTAGTCATCTAAGACTTCGCCAATTTCTCGCAGTACGGTTGGCAATGTTAAATTGATTAGCTCGAATGACATTTGTACCTCTAATTTAAAATTGCTGAGTCCGAAAACGATTGCTTGTCGGCGTTGACTAAGCGGGCATATCTGTATGACAACAGCCACAACGCCAGTAAATCCTTCCCGATCGCATATGTCGGACTAAAACAGTAGAACAGCACAGACAAGTATGACGGCTGCTCATGCAGCCGTCGATCGCTGGTGTGTCTAAAACCTGCTGGGTGCGATCGGGTTTTAAGTTCCTTGACAATGGGATTGCATTAGTCAATAAAGTGTTCATCTCATATCCTGAGTCGATCGAGTTAACGTGCCGTTTTTTTCCACAAAGCTTTTACAGATCAATACGCTTGGGTTAGCGCTGTTGATTGCCCGGAGATCCCCCTAAATCCCCCTTAAGAAGGGGGACTTTGAGAACTTTCTTGTCCTCCCCTTTTTAAGGGGGACTTTGAGAACTTTCTTGTCCCCCCTTTTTAAGGGGGGCTAGGGGGGAGCAGTCCTAAGTGAACCGTATTGAGCTAAGAGTGAGTTATCTTATAAAAATTATAGGCACTTGACGTTTCAAGTCGAGTATTAACAGATGTTTGATTTGTATTAATTGAGTGAATACTTGATAATTCTTTACATAAATATGTATCAATTCAGAATTTATTGCCATTCCCTAGCTTCCAGTTCCTGCTGAGGCAGCAATAAAGTCGCTTCGATTTCCTGTCGGATGGCGGCTGTCACTTCACAATTGCTGTGCAGACAATCGAGCAGAAGTTGATTGGCATTGTAGTAGGATTGCAGCACTTGCTGTTGAGCTGGACTAAACTCCCAAGTATGGTTAATATTGCGGTAATGGGCGATCGTCTCCCTCAACTCTTCCATCCAAGCAGAATAGTGTTTCTGCCACCAGTCATCAAGCCATTCTCGGTTTTGACTCGCAGATGGCAATTCGTCTCTCAATTGTTGCAAAGACTTATAAAATCCAGCATCCAGAACCGTCACCAGAATATTGTTGAGCGCCTCACTGCAAGCATTGGCACAAGCAAAATCCTGACTTTGATTAACCGCACATTCCAGCAGCAAATTATCTAAGGCCGCATCTAAAAACATCCCTTGATCCAGGGTGCACGCTAACGCAAAGTGAGCTGCTGTATGAGGGCTTTGGGCAAGCGCCAAGTAAAACGCTCGTGAAGTGGCAACTTTGGGCTCTTTGGGAATCATCTGCGATTTTTGACTGGCCCACAGCAAAAATTCTTGCAGATAAGGGTCTTGAGCCACTAATACATCAATCTGCTGTTTCATCAACTGCACCAGCGAATCTGCACTCCGCAACATCGCAGTTGTTAACAAGAAAACTTCGCGCCAGTGCGGGTCAGTTATGTGACTCACCAACCCGGACAGCGCTTGCTCTAATCCTCCCAGATTGTGACTGGCAACAATTTTTCGAGCCGTGAAGTATTCTTGAAATGCTAAATAGGAAAACGAAAAAATTCCTCGCGCTCGTTCTGTAAGTAACCCATGTTGAGCCTCGATTGATTTAAGTATGGCTTCGCTTTCGAGTTGGAGTTCCTCTGGTTCTAATAATGTCGCACCTGGCAAATTCCGCAAATAATCCCCAATGTATTGTTCGATGATCCGTTGCTCAAAAAAATACTGTCCGTCTTCAAAGGTGACTGCCGCCAACTGACTCAGCAACCTGAGTTTTTGAGGTAATAAAAACCCTCGGTACACGTCATCGCGTTCGACTCCTTTAGCTTCATCCCATTTCCCCAGCAGCAAATCCAGTCCTTGCTTGTAAAACTCCGTGCGTTTAGTCGGAAATTTGTCTTGACCGTGAAACACCCAGCAAGCAAGATGCAGAAACAGTGGCGTGACTACCAGTTGGCGAAACTGCCAGTTTTCCGACAAGTCCAATTTCCGCATAAACTGCATAGACTGTGCTTTCCCAGATTGAGAGTTGTTTTTGGCAAATTCTACAAACCACTTTTCCGCGAAGGTGGTGATTTGAGCCTCGGTTAAGGGGGCAATTTCCACATCGGTAAAGCCTTGCAGTTGCAGTTTTTGGGCGGCGGTGCGGCAGGTGCCGACGAACTGGTTTTTGTGATATTTTTCTGAGAATTTGCGCATCTCTTTCAGAACTACTGTAATGTCCTGGTTGAGCACTTCATCCATGCCATCTAGCAACAGCAAAACTCTACCGGCTTTGAGTAAAGTTTCAATTACAGACGGATTGGGAATACCTGATGTGAGAAATGCCTGATGAATGTAATTTAGGATGCTAAACTTGCCATCATCTCTGGATTCTTCGGCAAAATCTCTCAGGGCGATGAAAACTGGCACTTGATGGGCGGCAAATTTGCCCCGGTTGCACAGAATGGCAAGATGTTTCAAAAAGGTGGTTTTGCCGACTCCTGGTTTACCTAATACTCTGAGTTTGGAGTAGGTTTCGACGGCTTGCATTCCTGGTATTTGTTTTTGGTCAACTGCGCCTAAGCCGACGCGATCGAATTCGGCGGGCTCTAAGTTTTGCAGGTCGGCAATTTCAAAGCACTGTTGGCTAGCTATTTCTTCTAAAATGTTGACATCGACGTAGATGTCATCAATGCTGACTGGACGGCTGATGTCGAGTAATTGCAAGATGCCGCATTGGTTTTGAATTGTGTCGCGATATTGAGATCGCACAACTTGCACTAAATTGTCAATATTCCCAGAGGCAGTCTCGGCGGCGTCTCCGGGTTCTGGAAATTCCGCAGCCGGATGGTCGGCAATGTCTCGCCAATCTAAATCTAGTATTGTACAAATGGCTAAAAAATTCTGGCGATCGACCCGTTGGCCTGTAAAAAATCGCCCAATTGGCTGACGAGTCTTTAAGTTGACTTCTCCGGCTAGATTGTCCTGAGTCCAGCCCTTGATGGCAAACGCTGCTTTCGCCCGTTGAATTCCAGAAGTGGATGCTTGGAGCGATCGTTTTACCATAAAATAACAACCTCATGTTAAGACTCAAAATTCAAAATTTTTTTAAGATCGAGCATTTTTATAATAATTTGTTAGTCCCAGCATATAAGGTGCGCAGTGCGCACCCTACATTAGAGTTAGAACGCCAGTCTTAAAACTGTTAGTTTTTTGACTTGAGCAACGGTTCAATCTGCTGTCTTTGATACTGCAATTCATCCGCCAAAGGCTGATAAATTTCTCGATCGCCCAATTCATTGCAATAATCCCACAAACCATTGTAACAGTGCCTGTCGTCGTCCCAACCCGGATGGTTGACGATCGGATACAAACAGACTCCCTCTACCGGAACTCCTGCTTTCAGCGCCGCCGCTACCTGATTGCACACATAATTAAACCAGACAGGTCTAAAATCGTCTTCAGTGCCTGTTTCTGCTACAAATAAGGGGCGGCCGTAGCGATCGAACACTTCTTGCAGCATCTCGCTAAACGGGCGGTACAGCGGATCGGTGTATTTCATCGGATCTTGATTGTGAATCCACTGATTGCGATCGTAATAATTCACCCCAATAATATCGAGATATTTTTCCTGGCCGCCAAGTTCGGGGCGAAAGCGTCCCGCCAACATATCCCATGCTTGATATTGAGATAAACGATAACCTTCCGCCGCGTCTTTATCCTCCGGTTTGTCAGGATCGGCAATAATGTTAATTACCGGGTCAATCTGAACGATGCGGCTGTGGGGATTGATTTCCCAAACTGATTCTATCCCTGCGATCGCAGCTTTGACTAACTGAATTTTGAGCTCGTCTCCCCGCCCCTCCGCAAAGGGATTGATGTACGCGACATCGCCGCCAGCCCAGGCAATAAATGAAATTTCATTGACAGGTGTCACAAATGGTATTTGGTCGGTTTCGTCAGTCAGCACTTGCATAAAAGCGCGCACCATCTTGGCAAATCTGGACACGAATTCGGGACTAAAAATATCAATATCATCCGGCCAGCCGTAGTGAAACAAATCCCAAATTACCTGCATTTTTGTATCGCGGGCGGCGCGAATTATTGGCAGGGCGCTGGAAAAATCGTATGTTTTTGGCGACTGTTCAATTAAGTGCCAGCGGAGGCCTTCGCGGACTGTGTAAATGCCTTGCTGTTGCAAGCGTTGGTAGTCGGCGACTGCGAATTTATCGTGGCCGGTAGCGGCTGTGACATCGAGGCGTTTTCCCGATCGCAATTTGTGCGTGGAACATTCAAAACCGCCCATGAAAAAACTTTGAAACATCATTAAACAGTTGACAGTTGACAGTTGACAGTTGACAGTTGACAGCGAGGTTTTAAGGTTCGTAGTAGGGAGTTTAGTCCTTAAATATTCCTAAAAAAGGACTTGCATTCCTCACTACAAACGAGATTTTGGTTTGTAGTGTATTTAGCACTGAGTAATAGCTTGCGACAGCGAACTTTCTTCGGGAATATCCCAGCCGAGAGTTGCCGCCGCGATCGCCTCTAGGGGAAATTTGGGAGTGCGATCGGCATACAGCAAACCGTTAGCTTCTTGGAAAGTATCGGTTAACTGTGTATAACAAAATCCGCTGAACATTTCCACTCGGTTTACCACCTGCAACAGCGCCGTATAGCGCTTTTGCAGTTCCTGCGTGTCCGACGCGCGCACGTAGCCCCAAACTCTGTGAAAATCGGGGTTTTCGCGGCCGGCGCAGGCTATGCCGCCGAATTCGGTCAGCATCATCGGCTGTCCTTGGTGCGGGTGGCCGTCGAGGGTGAGGACTCGCCCTCCCGGACGCCCGCGATTGAACAAATCCGCTAACTGGACTTCGGGCCCGTAGCGCTTGGCCACAGTTTGCGGGTTGTTGTCGTAGTCGTGAATCGCCAGGATATCGGTATCTGTGCTTTCCCAGCCGTCGTTGCTAATTACCGGGCGAGTCGGATCGAGGGTTTTGGTCAGGAAATACAGCGCTTGGACGTAGTGGCGGTGGGCTGGCGCTTCGACTAAATTGGGAACTCCCCAAGATTCGTTGAAGGGCACCCAGACTACGATACAGGGATGGCTGGAGTCGCGATCGATCACTTCCGTCCATTCCCGCGTCAGCCTGTCAACGGCTTTGCGAGTAAAGCGGTAGGCGCTGGGCATTTCTTCCCAAACTAGCAGCCCCAGCACGTCGGCCCAGTACAAAAAGCGCGGATCTTCGATTTTTTGGTGTTTGCGAACGCCGTTGAAGCCCATTGCTTTGACTAATTCGACATCGTGGCGCAAAGCTTCGTCGGAGGGGGCAGTCATCAGGGTGTCAGGCCAGTAACCTTGATCGAGCACCAGTCTCAGGTAGTAGGGGCGGCCGTTCAGCATGAAGCGATCGCGCTGAATGCTGACAGTCCGCATCGCGGTGTAGGATTTAATTTCGTCGAGCAGTTTGCCGTCCGCCCACAACTCCACTTGTGCGTTAATTAATGTCGGTTTTTCGGGACTCCACAGCAGTTCGTTGCGGTAGTCGTCGATCCCCGGATCTGAAAGGGCGATGCGGCGGTGGATTTCGCCGTTGATCACTTCGTAGGTGTCGTTAACCAGCAGCAAACAGCCGATCGACAGTTTAACTTTAATTTGAATCCCGGATTGGCGATCGCCCGCCACAAACGCTTCAAAACCGATTTCCCAGCGTTCAAACTGCGGAGTCCAGCGGATGCGCTCGATATAAGTGTGAGGCACCAATTCTACCCAGACTGTCTGCCAAATGCCGGTCGTGCGCGGATACCAGATGCTGTGCGGTTGCACTTGCCAATCTTGCTTGCCGCGCGGTTTTGCCAAATCTTGCGGATCGTCCTGGGCCCAGACTGTCACCCGCTGCGGGCCGATGGGGTTAAGAACTGCTGTAATGTCTGCCGAGAAAGGAGTGTGTCCGCCTTCGTGTTCGATGACAAAGTGACCGTTTACCCAGACGCGGGCGCGGTAGTCTACGGCGCCGAAGTGGAGGAGAACTCTGCTTTCTGTGTGGGGTAAGTCAAATTCGCGATCGTACCAGCAGTTGGCGTGAAAATTCGTGTCACCGATCCCGCTTTTTGCCGATTCGGGAGCAAATGGCACTTCTATAGTGTGACTCCAGTCGGTAATGTCGATCGGCTGCACACAGCGTCCCGCATCGTCGTAAGCAAACCTCCACTGACCGTTAAGACAAATCCAGTTGCTGCGGCGCAATTGCGGGCGCGGATAACCTGTTTTGCGCCCTTGAACAGTCACCTTATTGTCTAGAGTGGAAGACTCTTCAAGATCGCAATTTTCTACTTCTCTACCTAACCAACTCATCGGCACATCTACCCAAAGTTATATTTATAGGTTAACGACAATTCTCGCGACTTTGACAAGTTTTTTGCTGATTAATTTGCAAAAGTTCTGCACCTTAAAACAGCCTCATCTGAAGGCTTAGTCATTAGTCATTAGTCATTAGTCATTAGTCATTAGTCAGAAGGAAGAAGGAAGGAAGGAAGGAAGGAAGGAAGGAAGGAAGGAAGGAAGATTTTTCCCACTCTCCCCCTCTCCCCCTCTCCAACTCTCCCACTCTCCCCCTCTCCCCCTCTCCAACTCTCCCTCTCTCCCCCTCTCCCCCTCTCCCACTCTCCCCCTCTCCCCTCTCCCCTCTCCCTTTAGCTGGCAACACTTTGCAAACCTCCTAAAGGTTCAGTTAGGTCACTTGTGAGAGGAACTTCTTCGGGATGTGGCAAATACTGAAATATCTGTTCTAATCCCGTGAGTTCAAATAGCATTCTAACTTGTTCGCTCATAGCAGATATCAAAAGTATACAGGCGCTGTCTCTAACTAATTTCACGATCGCCACTACAGCCATTAACTCCGAATTTTTCAAGAATTTTATATTTGAGAAATCCAGCATCAGAATTTTGCCGTCGCTTTCAATTAGGCGCTTTATTTCTTTTTGAAAATAAAAAAATTGAGATTTTTCCAAAACCTCATGAGACAAAATTATTTTCACGATCACGCTCATTTTTACCTCAATCCTTGTTTGAATTGTTAAAAAAAATTTCGAGGGAAACCAAGTAGGGTGCGCACTGCGCACCTTACATTTTCAACTATCGCCGTAGACTTTTCCCCCTTACAAAATCACAGCTTACAGCTATTTGCTAGCAGATTTGCCGTTGCCATTGACAGCAACGACTTCTAGAGAAACAGCGGCTGGGAGTTCGGCAACTGCGTTCGACGAGCTTAAATTAGAGGCAGAAGCGTTAAGATTGCCCACCATTTCAATCATCGGCTTGGCTGTAATCTGAGTATAAGTTGTCAAAGCTTGAGCGACAACTTGATCCATGTTATAATACCTGTAAGTCGCCAGCCTCCCCACAAAAGAAACTCCCGGAGTGGCATCAGCCAAAGCCTTATATTTCTTGTATATTTCGGCATTTTCCGGACGAGGCACCGGGTAATAAGGGTCTCCCTCAGCTTGGGGATATTCGTAGACAATGCTCGTTTTGAGATGCTCTTGTCCGGTGAGGTATTTAAACTCCGTGCAGCGAGTATATAAATGCTCGTTCGGGTAATTTACCACGGGTGCTGCTTGGTGTACGGGTACGTTCAGCGTCTCGTGCTTGAATTCTAAGGAACGGTAAGGCAGTTTGCCATAGCAATAATTGAAATAGGAATCCACAGGGCCGGTATAAATCATTTCCCCGTAAGGAATAAAACCTTCAATCTCCCGGTAGTCGGTATTCAGCATCACCTTGATGTTTGGGTGAGACAGCATCTTTTCAAACATCCGAGTGTAGCCGTGCAGGGGCATTGCTTGATAGGTATCGGTGAAATAGCGATCGTCCCTGTTAGTGCGGGTGGGTACGCGCGCAATCACTGATTTGTCAAGTTCTGACGGGTCTATTCCCCACTGTTTGCGGCTATAGTTGCGGAAGAATTTATCGTAAAGTTCGCGGCCGACTTTGCTGACAACGACATCTTCGGAAGTGCGAATATAATCTTTTGGTTCTGCTACTTTCGCGAAGAAATCTTCGACTTCAAATGATGTCAGATTCAGCCCATAAAGTTTATTTACAGTGTTGAGATTGATCGGAATTGGCAACAGTTGACCGTCCACGCTGGCGAGGACGCGATGTTCGTAGGGCCGCCAATCGGTGAACTGCGAAAGGTACTCGAAAACAGGGCGCGAATTAGTGTGAAAAATGTGGGGGCCGTATTTGTGAACGAGGATGCCGTGGTTGTCGTAGTGGTCGTAGGCGTTGCCACCGATGTGATTGCGGGTATCAATTATCAAGACTGTTTTGCCCGCCTGAGTTGCTAGTCTTTCGGCAATGACGCTACCTGCAAATCCGGCTCCGACAATTAAATAGTCAAACATTAAAGTACCTCTATTGTTTGGTAATTTGTAATCTGTAATCGGTAATTTGTAATCGGTAATTGGTAATTGGTAAGCTAGTATGGTTGAGTGTTAAACCTCGATATTTCTAACTTAAAACTTTTAGCCTGTCATCTGCTTTTGCCTTTCTGCCTTCGATCGCACTTTCGATCAATTCCAGCATTTCACCCCAGGTATTGTCCCAAGAATTGTCTGCTAAAAAGGCATCCACTTCGCCCAGCCACTTGGCGCGAACTTCCGAACTTTCGCCCAGGATTGCTTCAGCAGCAGCAACGAATTCTTCAACATTGCTCGCAATCCGAACCAAGCCGTTTTCTCCGTAGGGCCGCACCACGTCGCGGATCGGAGTAGAAATCACCGGTTTGCCGGCAGCGAGGTATTCGGGAGTTTTCGTCGGACTAATAAATTTAGTCGATTCGTTAATCGCAAAAGGCAGCATTGCTATATCCCACCCGCCAAGATACGCTGGCAGTTCTTGATAAGATTTGCCGCCGAGATAGTGGATATTTGGGTGAGTTGGTAGAGTTGCCTGGTCGATTTTCACCACCGGGCCAATGATGACTAAATGCCAGTCCGGTCTCGCTTCCGCAATGCCGCCCAGCAGTTCGATATCCATGCGTTCGTCTATGACGCCAAAAAATCCCAAACGCGGGTGAGGAATGTCTATTTGATCCGCAGGTGCTTCTGAAAAATTCCTAGCTGCGGCAAAGTGTTCTTTTTCGATGCTGCTAGGGAAAGCATGAATGTTTGGGTGCTGGTGCTGCTTTGCTTCGTAGAGGCTGTGTCCGCCTGTAAATACGACGTTGGCGCGCTTTAATAGTTGGGTTTCATTTGCTTTTAAATCCGGGTGTGCGCCTTGGAATGCTGACAGTTCATCCATGCAGTCGTAGACTACAGCTAGCGGTTTTAAGTGGTTGGTAAAACTGACAGCCATTGGTGTGTAATACCAGAGAATGTACTGGCTAATTTCTGCTGATTGAAACAAATCATCGAGCATGGCTTGCTGAGCAGTTTGCACTGTTTGTTCGCTGATTCCTTCGCTCAGGTGCGGTACTATTACCCAGACTCCGGTTTCGTGAATGCTGACATCAAGCCACCAATCAGTTGCCGCGTTGAAAACAGGTTCTTCTATAAAGAATACGCGGCGATTTTTGGCACAGCGGCCTAAGAGATGTTGCGGACGCTGATAGACGAAATTCCACCGCAAATGAGACAAACAAACTAAATCCGGTGCATCTAAAGCAGCAGCTTTTGATAAGTTGGCTGGCGAGGGAGCGAATTGAGAGGGAGATTTTGCTGGATCTATCCAGGTAAATCGGATCTCCCATGCTCGACCTTTATTGCTATAATTATTGTTTATTGAGCTTTCTGGCGGGGACATAATTAGCCTCGATAATTGGTTGATGAAATTTTTTCCAGGAAAATTTAGTAATGAAAAATTGTCAATAAGATATCTTGCTTGGCAGTGTCTTACTGAAAGTCGCAAGCATTAATCAGAGAATTTTTATTGGCGAACAAGCGGCGCATTTATTAGACCAAACAAGGCAACTGCTTAGCTGCGTAAAAACACGCTTATCTGCTTTTTTCAGGAGTGAAACTTGGAGATAAGTTAATTTTGTTAAACTTGCTATTGCTGCTAAATCTAACTCAATTTTACTGCTATTACTTCTATCTGAAGGATGACTTCGATCTCAGGGCGCGCCTAGCTTGCACTCTTGGTTCAAAAGCGGTTAAAATACCGATCGCTCTTGTGAAATGACTCTTAATTGGCAGGTACGGGTTAAAAACTAGCGAGTTTTATGGATTTATTTGGTAAAACAGATAAAATTTGGGATTCCGGGACAGCTTCGTTTCACGAGTTTTTGTTGCCCTGTGATTTCAGAAAAGTCGCCTTTTTTAAACTTATCCGATCGCAGGTTGGCCAATTTTGTATCTTAATATACAAGTTCTCTGCCTAGATTTATGACTTCCGATAGATTAAGAATTGATAGTTTATGTATTCGCCTTAAACCGACATCTTATACCATTGTCAATCATACCGGAGAAATCTGGTAAAAGCCACGAGAAACCTAGGATTTTACTCGATTCAGTGGCAAGAAACCAAGATGACGATATTGGTGCTCTGGGTGCGAGGTTAAAGTCATGCGCAGAGCACCAATTTCAATCATCCGTCTTAGGGAGGGTTCCTCAATATATGCAATTCCCCCACCAAATATCGCTGCCAACCCGCGACTCAAAGATACCACTTTGAAAAGTCTTGCTGAAAAGTCTTGCTAGAATTATTAATTCTATATAAATTATCTGTCATTTGTATGATTACCCGCCGGACATTCCACCGTGCCGTTTCCCTACAAATTATCGCCTATAATTTCTATGTGGCAATTTTTCATAATTGATATAAACTCCAAAAAAACGCCGCTTTTCAGGGCGGCGTTCTTTTTAATTAAGAATTATAAATGGGAATTATGCCATTTTTAATGCTTAATTTCCTAACAATCGTAGTAGAGAGCAAACTCGTAGGGATGAGGACGTAACCGCATCGGGTTGACTTCGTTGTCGAGTTTGTAGGAAATCCAGGTTTGGATGAAGTCTTCGGTAAAGACGCCTGTTTCTGTTAAGAAAGCGTGGTCTTGTTCTAAAGCTTCTAAAGCGGCTTCCAAGGAAGCGGGAGTTGAAGGAATTTTGCTCAATTCTTCAGGGGAAAGGTCGTAGATATCCACGTCCAAAGGTTCGCCCGGATCGATTTGATTCTTGATGCCATCTAGGCCGGCGCACAGCATAGCTGCAAAGGCTAAATAGGGGTTGGATGTGGCATCGGGACAGCGGAATTCTAACCGCTTGGCTTTGGGGTTGGTACCAGACAACGGAATCCGCACTGATGCCGATCGATTTCCTTGAGAATAAGCTAAGTTTACAGGAGCTTCAAAGCCCGGAACTAAACGCTTGTAGGAATTAGTCGTCGGGTTGGTGAGTGCCAAAAGTGCCGGCGCGTGCTTGAGAATGCCGCCGATGTAATGCAGTCCCATTTGACTGAAACCTGCATATTGATCGCCTGCAAATAACGGTTTGCCGTCTTGCCAAATCGACTGGTGAACGTGCATCCCCGAACCGTTGTCGTTAAACAGCGGTTTGGGCATGAAGGTGATGGTTTTGCCGTATTTTTTGCCGACGTTTTTGATGACGTATTTGTATGTCATTAAGTAGTCAGCGGCTTGGACTAATGTTGCAAAGCGGAAACCGAGTTCGCATTGACCGCCGGTGGCGACTTCGTGGTGGTGCTTTTCGATTGGTACGCCGCATTTTGCCATTGTCAGCAGCATTTCCGTTCTCATGTCTTGAGAGGTATCGGTTGGTGCTACTGGGAAATAACCTTCTTTGTAACGTGGTTTGTAACCGAGGTTGCCGCCTGCTTCTTCTTTGCCGGAATTCCAGCGACCTTCGATCGAGTCTACGTAATAGTACCCGGAATTTTGGGTTTGGTCGAAGCGAACGTCGTCAAAAATGAAAAATTCTGCTTCCGGGCCAAAGAATGCTGTATCGCCGATGCCGGTGGTATTTAAGTAGTCTATGGCTTTTTGGGCGATCGTGCGGGGACAGCGACCGTATGGTTCGCCGGTGCGGGGTTCTTTGATGCTGCAAATGAAGCTGATGGTGGGTTCTGCCATGAAGGGGTCGATCCACGCGGTGGTAGGATCGATGACCATTGTCATGTCTGATTCGTTGATGGCTTTCCAGCCGCGAATGCTGGAACCGTCGAAGGGTACGCCGTCTGTGAAGGCTGTTTCGTCGATTTGGTCGTGGTACAGGGAAAGGTGTTGCCAGATCCCCGGCATATCGATGAATTTTAGGTCAACGATCAGGATTTTATTTTCTTTTATGTAGTTTAGGGCTTCTTGGGGTGTCTGGAACATGACTTACTCCTGATGTTAGTTGTGTCTTGGCGATCCTCTTCGAGGGCTTCGCTAACGGCAGATTTTAGACTGTTTGGGCGATCGTAGGCTTTCAGTAACCACGTTTTTGTAGCAAAAGATACAAAATATTCAAAGTGCGCCCAGTGCGGGCGGGCAGTTCGTGATTCTTGCCTGGTCTATGTTTCGGCTGTTGATCTAAGGCAAAAGGCTGAACTTTGCGGTCAGTTGCTGGGGAGGGACTACCCTCTGTGCAAATCCTATCTCAAATCTTAATCAAAGGCCGATTTGTAGTAGTCTACAATAGGCGGTCTATCTCAGATAGAAAAGTATTGATAAAGATTTTTGGGAGAGAAACTTATGCGCGATGCAGTGACGAGCCTGATTGAAAATTATGATGTTGCTGGTAGGTATTTAGACCGAGATGGTATCGATCGGTTGAAATCTTATTTTGCAACGGGCACAGCACGGGTACAGGCGGCGGCTGCGATTAACAGCAATGCTGCGGAAATTGTCAAGCAAGCTGGTATTCAGCTATTTGCTGAACAGCCCGAACTGATCCGTCCCGGTGGAAATGCCTACACGACTCGTCGCTACGCGGCTTGTTTGCGGGATATGGACTACTACTTGCGCTACGCTACTTACGCCCTGGTGGCTGGAAGTACCGATGTGCTGGACGAGCGCGTGCTGCAAGGTTTGCGGGAAACTTACAATTCTCTGAGCGTTCCCATTGGCCCGACTGTGATGGGGATCGGCATTATGAAGGAGATGGTTAAGGCTCAGGTGGAAGCTGCCGGCTTGTCTGTGGGGCCTTTTCTGGAACAGCCTTTTGATTACATGATTCGCGAATTGAGCGAACAAGATATTTAAGTCAAGCAAGCTGGTTCTTTTAGCAGCAAATTGTATTTGTGGCTTGCAGTTAGGAGCCGTTGGATCGATCGCTTTTTTGGGCATCCGTGCCTCCAAGCGATCTTTTTTATGGGTTAAAAATCGCCGATACATCCCCAGACGAGGCATTTATCAAGGGGATTTTTAGTTTGGCCGCGATCGACTTGTTCGGCGGTTGTGGCTTCTACTTCGCCGTTTGCGTAAAGGATGTGGATGATGTTACCGCTGACGAAGGCCAGGGGATTTTCTTGACAAAAGCCCGGATTTCTGATTGGAAAGTTAAAGTTTTTTATGATCGATCGCATTTTATTTGTAACCGTTTGACCTGTAGCTACATAATCCGCTATTCGCCAAAGTTTTTGTGTGATTCTACGAATGTTTGTCTGTGATTGAACTCAACACGGAGAGCGTTCTCAGTCACATAATGTGAGGTGAGGGCGATCGCCCACCAGATCTGGAAAACCCGGAAAAAATGGCGGTGGGCGAAGAAGGCCAGCTTCTACTGGGAAAACCAGATGGTAGCCAAAAATCAGCAGTCGGGCTTGTGCGTAAGTGCTAATCTGATACTGTCCTAAACCCGATCCGTACAGATTAAAAACCTTGGCTAAACAACGAATAGACACTTTATTGGTAGACCTAGATTTGTGCACTTCCCGACAACAAGCTCAGGCCTTGATTCGGACTGGGAAAGTCTCCATCAACCAGCAGGTAATTGACAAACCAGGGACTGAGGTTGATATTGCAGCAAATATTCAGATTAAAGAGCGATCGCGCTACGTTTCCAGAGGTGGCGACAAATTAGCCAAAGCTTTAGAAGTTTTTGCGATTCCCGTCGCGGGCAGAATTTGTCTCGACGGCGGCATTTCCACAGGCGGTTTTACCGACTGTCTGCTACAAGCCGGCGCGACTCTAGTCTACGGCGTAGATGTGGGCTACGGTCAAGCAGATTGGCGCTTGCGTAACGATCCGAGGGTAATTTTGAAAGAACGCACCAATTTGCGGTACATGACGGCTACAGAACTTTATGGGGAGTCTGGGCGAGCAGATTTGGCGGTAGTGGATGTGTCGTTTATTTCCCTCGATAAGGTTTTACCGGCGCTGTGGGAATTGTTGGCACCGCCGCGAGAAGCGGTATTGTTGGTAAAGCCGCAATTTGAGGTTGGGCGCGATCGCGTCGGGAAAAAAGGCGTAGTCAGAGACTCAGCAACTCAAGCCGATGCGATTTTTCAAGTGTGGAAGGCAGCTACAGCTTTAGGATGGCAGGAAAAAGGCTTAACGTGGTCGCCTTTACTTGGCCCGGCTGGTAATATCGAGTATCTTTTATGGTTGGGGATCGATCGCGAACCGGAACCAGACGAAAGTGCGATCCTCTTCGAGGGCTGCGCTAACGAAGAAGGTGTTGTGAAGGAACGGATATCAGAAGTCGCCAAAGCGGCCGCGCGGGAACTTGTCAATCGATTGTAAATTTGAGATTTGAGATTTGAGATTGACTGCAACCGATCGAGCTAATCAATTTTACAATTCAAATTTAGAACTCCAGATTTATCTAAAATTTCAAATTGTTTTGTCAATCAGACTCCTAAACTTTCACTTAGTGAATAATTCCATGCAGCCATTAAAACAAGCCGGTTCGATTTTCCTGTACATCCTAGGTGGCATCGGGTATTTAGCGATTGCAGCTACTATTGTAGGCGTTTCAATTCTGATCAAATTCGCAGCTCTGCTGCTGGCAGACAAATTATTATATACAATTCTAATTATCGGTGATTTGTTGAGGGGCATCGAAATTATTGAACTGTTAAATATCTTAATATTTGCTTTTATCGGCATGGGATTTGGCGTGGCTACAAAACTTTTGATTCCTCAATATGGACGGCAAATTAGTGCGGCTTTGTTGATAGTTATAGTTCCCTTGGTTTTTATGAGTACGCCAGCTATTAGATATAATGCTTGGCTGGAAAAAGTAGGGGAATCAGATAACTTATTGCCTGCGGATACTGCAACATTAACTAACTCATTTTTGCAGAGAAAGGTAGGATTGCAGGGTTTTCTCGGTTATTACGTATACACTGGTCAGTTTCCGGTGATTCCGACCAAACAATCTGAAATGAAAGACCTCGACAGCTTTGAAAAAAAAGTTAATTCCAGATTTGTGCAGTTAACGGGTGTGGCTCCGACGATTGTTTCTTGGTCAATGCGGGTTTGTTTTTGGCTGATTAGACTATTTTATTTTTCTATCGCGGTAATTGCGACGATTGTTCATTTTAGGGAAGGTGTGAGAATCGCGGGAAGATAAGACTCGGCGGTTGAAACCGCGACTATACAAACGAAGTCTGCCTCCGCAGACTGAAGATAAGACTCGGCGGTTTGAACCGCCGAGTCTTCTGCAATTTTTAGGACTCAGTAATCAGTTGACCAATTTTTTTTAAGACTTGAAGAACAGTATAAAGTTCATTCATTAAAGGAAGCGGTGAAAATATTCTTGATAAGTCATATTGAGGTAGATTCTGAAAGTCTAGCTTGACGAATACAATTTCACTGCCATTTGTCATCGCAGCAAAACTCGGTCTATCCTTCCGAGGATTGGCTGTCATGTATGCTAGTGTTTGGGGAAGTGCAGACATTACTGAAATGGTGGTGCGTTTCGACTCTAAGAGTGTCACCCAGAACTGATTTTGCATCACTAAAACATCAATCCGTCCCTTGAGAGTTTCTACTTCCTCATCCTCCTCCTCTAAAACAATTCTTACAGATTTTTCAGCAGTCATTTTAAAAGGTGAATCGTAAAAACCTGCTCGTTCCAATAGAGGCGAACCCATGATTAGGGTGACAGTTCCTTCTGTCAGATTTCCATCATTGAGATGATAGAGATATCGCCGCCGAATTAAATTGAGAGCACTTTTATCAGCTTCTGTAATTTCGGGCAAATCTGCATACCATTCGGGAAAAAATCCCTCGGATTCAGTGCGCGTAATCCTGAATCGAGATTCAACATCTGCTAAAGTTGCAATAATTTCAGTAATGGCTGTTGTTTGTGTCATATTTTAAATTCTTGCTGCAAGCGATCGATAATTGTATTACGCTCGATGGTAGCTAGAATTTCTTGAATGACGGTATCTTGTCCCATCGGGCCCCAGGTGCAGCCTTTTTCTAAATAAACTTGGGCGGCGCGACCGACAGCATAGGTTCCGTAAGCTGCTAAACTAGCTTGAGTGACAGCAACTCCGGCGAAGGTAGAAAAGCCGATTTGCGGGGCGACAGCCGCTGCACTTTTACCAAATCCCAAGAGGAAACTGCTACCTAATTCTCCCAAAAGTACGCCGCCTGCGCTGGAGAAAATGGTTTGCCAAAGTTTCCCGGCTTCGTAACCAGTCATGGGTAAACCGTAAAGTCTGGATAAAGAGCGAATTAAGGCTAAATCTGCGACTGTTGCTCCCATTACATCGAGGAAAGCAACGGGATTTAAGCCTACCGCTAAGGCTTTATATTTTGCAAATTGCCAGATTAAATCGTCGGCTTCTGTTTGCCGCAATTTGAGAACTTGATGGGCAATATTTGCTTCGGCATCCCTAGCTTCTACTAAAGCATTGAGTGCGAGGAGCGATCGCCCTTCTCTGTTAAGAATTGTCAAAATCTTGTGTTTGAGTTGGTCTATCTGGGGGGGAGGCGACTCCCATTCGTTAGTAACACTTCCATCTGACCATTCGACGCGCACTTGCACCGGTGCGGGTTCGGCGGCTACCATGACTATTTCTAAGGATTTGGCAATTTTAGCGGGTGATTTTGCTGTAGATTTATCAGGAGGGATGTTGTTTGGTCGATCGTCCAAATCTCCTTTATCTGTTGCATCTGTTACCGCATCGGCTGCTAACTGTTCGGAATTTCCCAGCGCTTGCAAACTTTGGTAAATAGCTTTTCTGTCTAATTCTGGGTACAGGTCAATTTTATTAAAAACTAAAATCAGCGGTTTTTGAGCTGTTTGCAATTCGCACAAAGCTTGATATTCAGTGCGAGTGATATCGCCCGCTACAACAAACAGAATTAAGTCAGATTGGCGAGTTACTTGTTTGGCCATTTCGCCGCGCACTTCGCCGCCAACTTCATCAATTCCGGGAGTATCAATTAATTCTACTTGGATTTTTTCTGTACCTTCGGCGGTGGGAATAGAGGGAATTGTCCAGCGCACGGAACGCGGCCACTGAGTCACGCCGTTGAGAGGGCCTGTTTGCAGGATTTTTTGACCTAAAAGTGCGTTTAATACGGCTGATTTGCCGCGACTGACAAGACCAAAGGTAGCAATGCGAATGACATTATGGTCAAGTTTTTCCGAGGTAGAAGTTAAAATATCTAACTGAGTTTGCAGCGCGGCTTCTAATTCTGTATTATTTGAGTTTTTTTTGCCTTGGCGCAGGTGGGAGTAGCGCGCGAGGGCTTGGCGCAAACTGGCGCGGGCTAGGGATAGGCGATTTTCTTGAAGGGAATTGTCAGCCATTGGCGATCGGCTTTTTTAAGCAATGTAATTGAGCGTCGAAATATAACATTCTATTTCTTATTTTAATACAATTTTTGATAAATTTCTAGCTGTTTATTTGGGAGTTATGTAGGGACACGGAACTGTCAAGGCCTGTTAACAACCACGTCAAACCCTTTGTATATCTCGTTTACTGCCGAGGCCAGATCCCCCTAAATCCCCCTTAAGAAGGGGGACTTTGAGAATGCTCTTGTCCCCCCCTTTTGCAAGGGGGGTTAGGGGGGATCTGGCCCTAATCGTCAGACAGACAAGGTTCCTGGCCGCCCTTGCCTCCAGGACTATTTAATTGGCGGCCGAATTAACAACCTGGGGCCCAGATGTCTGAGGCGAGAGACGACTTGCAACTTGGTTGATGAAAGCTTGCAAGAAGGAAACTTGCTGATTTTGCATAAATACTGCTTGCAAAGTTTTCGTCAGTTCCGTAAGATTGAAGATGCCTTTAGCATTTTCCAATTCTTGAGTTGAGAAATATTCAATCAAACTCAGTCCAGCTATTCTGGTAAAATATGCTGCACTAATTCCCTGCACCGCGCCTCCTGCTGCATAGGTAACGGCATTGCTTTTCAGCAGTCCCGTAATAGTTTGGGTAGACAGTTCTACTAATCCCAGTTTGAACATTTGGGTTGCTAAAGTTCCCGCTACTGTTTTAGCTTGGTCTAAGGAAAACTTTTGCTGGTAGATAGCGCCGAGGTCGATTACGAGTTGGGTGCTGATGGCGGTTGTTGCTAACAAGTCTAAGGCGGGAACTGGGTTAGCAAAAACGGCGGCGGCGGCGATATACTGATATTGTTCGATGATGGGCATTGCCCGATCGCGCCGAACGACATTTAATAAAGTTTTCGCCTCTAATTTGATACTTGCAGCCTCGCGCACGGCACTCGCCCAGACCAACTGTTGCCCTTCTTGAGTTAAAATTTGAGTCAATCTTGCTGTCAGCGACTCAAGTTGAGAGACTTGATTTTCGATGCGTTCTTTAAATGTGCCGTCCGCTTGGTGCTGCCGCACTTTAATAGAATTCGGGGAAGCTGCGATCGCAATTATATCTTCTGTCCCCAATATTCCTTGCATTTTCTGCTGCAAAGAGTTCAAAACCTGCGACTGCTGCGCTGGCAAATATTGGTCTAGTTTGTTCCAGACTAGCAGCACGCGCTGACCTGCGGACGCTAGTTGAGATAATGTTTTAAACTCGGAATCGGTGATGTCGCCCGCTGTCACAAACAGCACTAAATCACCGCCGATTTTGGTATCGATATTTGTTGTATTGGCAAACAGCGCTGCTGTTTCTGAGAAAATCTGCTTTTGTGGCTGTTGAGATGCCCAATTAGAGTTTAGAACTTGAATTAAGGCAGTTTTACCGACTGCTTTGCCGCCTGTGACGGTAATCCGCAAGTCTTGTCGGTCTAATTCGGCTTTGAGTCGATCGAGCTTTGCTGTTAGATGAGCCGGATTTGCCGAGTTTTGAGCTTCCAAGGCGAGTAGTTTAATTGCTGCTTCGGCAGTCGCGATCGCTTTTTCGGCTGCTTCCCGGTTGGCCAGGGGTTGCGGGAGTGCGAGTTCGAGTTTGGGGGATTGTTGTTTCCACCACCAATACCCTGCACCGGCTGCCGCCAAGCCGATGAGTGCCGTTTCGCCCATTTCTGAACCCGAATGCTGGAGAGTTTCCAACAGCCACAGCGCTGCTGAAAGTCCTATTCCGCCTATCAAAATCGGTCGCCGCAAGTTAAGTGTCATTTTTCCCTTCCTGTGGGTATTATCGCCAAGCTTAACCTTACCGGGCTTGGCATCCCGGACTATCTTCTATGGTAACTCTGCGGCATCCAAACTGGCGATCGGGCTACCCGTGCGGATTACACCCTAAAGTTTTTGGACAAGTGCAAAATTTTTGTAGTAAGGACTTCAGTCCTTGCAGTTGAGTTAAGCAAGAAAAAAGTGAAGTCATTACTACAAACTGTTAATCTTTGAGAAATCGGACGGGTAATTGTCTAATCTCCCAAACAAATTCCCAAACCGCGCGCCGTTTTAACCAGAGTACCATCGAAGTCTACGGGTCTGTATTTGGCGATCGCATCTTCCAATGGAACGCTGACAACTTCTCGCTGCTGCCAAGATACCATGCGGTCAAATTTCTCTTCGGCAATTAAATCAACTGCTGCGACGCCAAAAGCAGAAGCAATTAATCTTTCTAGCGAAGAAGGTGTTCCCCCGCGTTGAGTGTGTCCCAAAACGGTGACGCGGGTTTCTGCACCGCTACATTCAGAAATTGTATCAGCTAAATACTGACCGATTCCGCCTAATCGACTTTGACCTAAGCGATTTGTGTGCATTACTAATTCGCCTGCTTCTGTGCGAACTGCCTCCGCTACTACAATTAAACAGTAGGTTTTTCCACGGTCTTGGCGTTCTTTGATTTTGGCACAAATTTGGGAAATTTTGTAAGGAATTTCGGGAATCAGAATTATATCAGCTCCCCCAGCTATTCCGGCACTAATTGCAATATGTCCGGCATCGCGTCCCATGACTTCAACAATGATCACGCGGCTGTGACTTGCTGCGGTAAAATGTAAGCGGTCTAGTGCTTCTGTGGCAATATTGACAGCAGTATCAAAACCGATCGATCGCTCGGTAATTCCGACATCATTATCAATAGTTTTAGGAATAGCAACTAAATTCAAATTGCCTTGTTTGGCAATCTTCCTGAGAATGGCTAGACTGCCATCGCCACCTATGACAATTAAGGCATCCAAACCTAGTTGATGATAGCCTTCGATAATGTCATCAGAGCGATCGCGCACAGTCCCATCAGGCATCGGGAAGGCGAAAGGGTTGCCCTCGTTTGTAGTCCCTAGCATCGTACCGCCAATGGTCAGCCAGGAGTCTACTTTTTCCACATTCAACGCAATTGCTTCGGGAGGACGACTCATCAACCCTTTGGTGGCTTGACGAATACCCATCACTTGCCAATTGTAAGTTTCCGTGGCGCGGTAAACAACGGCTCGAATCACTGCGTTTAAGCCGGCACAGTCACCCCCGCTGGTGAGAATGCCGATACGTTTTTGTTCTCCCATAATTAAGCCAGACTTTTGTTGCTCAGAACATGAGTTGATATTTTTAGATCCCGATTCGTTCAATCCTGATTTTCGACCTAATTTAGTGGCTCAAAAGTCCCAAATCACCGTCTCAAATACAACATAAATTTTACTTGGGATTGAGGCGTTTAGAAACTTGGTTAATGATGCCGCTGAGAATTGCACCGCCCATGAGAATGCCGAGAGCGGGATTAAATACGGGCTGCCACAGACTGTACCATAAATCGAAACCGAGATTCACCCCGGTCGATCGCCCTGCTACGGCGATCACAAACCACGCAAAAATAGCAAAGACGAAAAATACATCCGCTACTAGAATCAAGTTGAGGAAGTTAAGAATTTTATCTTTCATGGTCGAGGGTTCCTTTTGAGTGTATATTTGTCGAGTTTTGGCAAGCGGTTGTTCATTCAGTTGACAGTTGACAGTTGACAGTTGACAGCTTGGCTTGAGCGAAGCCGAGGGGAGCCAGTCGTTGGGTTGACAGCACTTGACAAAAGAAGTCCGAGGATTGGAGTAATCAATAGTCTGATTTTAATCTCTCCCTACAAGGGTTCAGGCTTTAAACCAATTCTTTCTGGTAATGGGGCGGATGGATAGCTGCAACAGGCGATCGAATCAAGATAAAATATCATTCAATTGTTTTCGCATACTTGTGGTCAAAATATGGTTCGTTATACACTTCCTCAAAGCCCCGAAATTATTTTAACTGTCAAAGGGAAAGATTCAGCGAAAGCCCGCGAAGAAGCGATGGATCGGCTGATGCTGCTGATGGATGAAGGTAAGCTACCTACAGAGCTCGCAGAAGGATTTGGACCCAAGCAGTTTGTTGAAGTGATCGAAGATGCTTCTGTGTCTGACGGTGAGGACGCAATTACTGAAGCAGTGCAGATTTTGAGCAATTTGGCAAGTCTCAAATTGAAGGTGATGGAATCCCGCGAAGAAGCCCTAAAAATCCGGGAGGCGATCGATATTTTGTTTACAGATGAGCCTGTAACTGCCGAGGAAATTGGTCGTCTCAAAGACGGTTTCAAGGTTCTCAAAAATTTCGCTCAAGCTAATGTCCGCTATCGAGAAGCTAGGGGAAAAGCTGAAGAAGCACGGGCAATTCTTGACGAAGCTTTGCAATCAGTAGAATCGGAAAAAAAGGCGCAGAAGTCGGCGAAATAATAGCAGGGTAGGTTGAGAAATAAACCCTACCGTTCGCCCAATCTCTAACACATTTCATTTATTGTATCGCTGCTTCATCCGTCATTGCGAGGAACGAAGTAATCGCAGATGATTGCGATTGCTTCGTTCCTCGCAATGACATATAATAATTTTGCGACTAGACGTAATATTAAGTTAGTCCATCTTATTAAAATCAGGATAAAAATTGTGAGCGAACAACAAACAGGAATTCTCAGAAACACCATGACAGGCAGCTTAATGCTGGCGAAAAAATTAGGTTTTGAGCCAAAAACCGTGATTGATGTCGGCGCGGCATTGGGAACATTTAACCTTTACGAAACTTTCCCCAATGCGCGACATTTGCTAATTGAACCCATCGCCGAAAATGAACCTTACCTCGCCAAAATTTGCCGCAAGCTCAAAAGTGCAGAATACATTATTGCTGCGGCGGCCAAAGAATCGGGAGTTTGCACTCTCAGTGTCAGTCCAGGTATGGTGCATTCTGCGATTTCGGAACATCCCATTACTGATAGCAGCAATCCTTATTTGAGAAACATTCCAGCTATTACACTGGATGGCATATGCAGGGAACGAAATTTACCGGGCCCGTATTTAATTAAAGTTGATGTAGACGGCAAGGAATTAGATGTTTTAGCGGGAGCAACTGAGATTTTGCAGCAGACTGAATATGTAATTGTAGAAGTTACTTTGTTTGCTCAGATGTATGAGGTAATGAGTTTTATGAAGTCCCAAGGATTTGCAGCTTACGATATTGTTGATTTAGCCTATCGCCCGATTGATGCAGCTTTGTGGCAAATTGATATGGCTTTTGTTAAGGAATCTGGTCAATTTAGAAGAGATAGCAGTTACGCGAAAAAAGAGCAGGATATCGAAGCACTTAACTCGCATTTGAAAACTTATCGGGAAAGTTTTATCAAACACATTGATGCTTATTACAGCGACCCCGTAGAGCCGGAACCGCAGGTGAGTAAAGCGGTTTTGAGCGATGATTATGTTATTATTTGATATGTTATAGCCTTTCTCAGAAAGATGAGGTACGCTTCTGGTATAGGGCATAGGGCATAGGGCATAGGGCATACTTCACCATGCTTGAAAACCGCTATATGTAAAATACTTTGGGTTTGTAGTGAGGACTTCAGTCCTATGATTTATGCGGACTGAATTCCTCACTACGAATCTATAATATCTCTTACACAAGTTCTTTTGATTGAATTTTGGAACGGGCAAGATGCCCGTTCCACAAAAATAGTTACAAATTTAAAAAAGGCAGGTTTACTACTTCTCCGGCAATTTCTCCTAGCTGCACTTTCAGTCCTTCGCCTCCGGCTTTGGTGCGGATGTAAGCAAGACCTAAAAAGCCGGATTCTGTTTTGGTAAAACTGGTGAGTTTTCCTATTTTTTCTTCTCCGATGGTGATGACTGTTCCGGGTGCAACGGCGCCGCTCAATTGCACGCCCCAAAGTTGCTGTTTGACTCCTTGGTAGGTGTTTAATCTGGCAATTGTTTCTTGGCCGATGTAGCAGCCTTTGTCGTAGGTAATTGTGTTTAACAGGCGCGCTTCTAGGGGGTTGTAATCGTCGGTGAGTTCAAAATCTGTGGCGGGGCGGCCTTGTTCGATGCGTAGTTGTTCCCAAATTCGATCGCCCATCGGTACGGCCCCAGCTTTGACTAACTCAGTCCACAGGCGGGCTGCATCGCTGGCTGCGGCAATTAAGGTGTATCCAGGAGTGGCTAAACCGCTACCAACCGCAACTCTGACTTCTATACCTGCAAAGTCGATCGATTTATGAGTAGCGTAGGGTTGATTTTCAAGTTCGGTAACTCCGAGTTTTTCTAGTAGTTGAGTGCTTTCCGGGCCGAGGAGACTGAAAGCAACTTTTGTATCGGTTAGATCTGTTAATTCTACGCGATCCATTGGGAAAATGTAGCGATCGAGCAATTCGAGTAATTGGTGGCGGCGGTTGGCTGAAACTAGCAATATTACAGCATCTTCTGTAGCATAGGCGGTGGCGAGGTCGATCGTCCGGGCGGTAGATGTGACGAAAACGGTGTCGCAACCTTGACCGGGTTTGAGTATATTAAAGTTATTGGTACTTTGATTGTGTAGGAACCGCAGGCGATCGCTATCGGAGATTTGAATGCGTCCCCAGTGAGTGCGATCGCACAAAGCTACACCTTGTTTAGTTGCTACGATGGCCGCTGCGTCGTTACCAAAACTAACGGGGACTGTTTCTGTGGTTGCTAACTCTGTAAAAGTAGCACCGGCGGCGGCTTGAATGTCGTGCAATTCTTGAATTAGCATAGGATTTGAGATTTAAGATCTTAGCGATCGTGTATTGAATGATTTATGCTGAGTTTGAGTTGGCGATCGCACTCAGATCTCAAGAAACCGAGTTTTTTACAGAATCTCCAGGCTGTAACCAAGTATTCTTCTGAAAAAACAAGCCAGTTTCTGATAACTGTCAACTGTCAACTGTCAACTGTCAACTGTCAACTGACAACTGACTAATGATTCAAATTAGTAAAGACTTCTTGGATTAATTGACTAGCTTTGAGATCAAGACGATTCCAATCTACATCGCCAGTGTCCTCGTCAATTAAAAGAGTGTCAATTATGACTTCTTGGCTTTGCATTTGAGTGTGGGCGGGCTGGTAGTTGACAAAGCAGACTCGATAGCAAAGTTCCCAAATATCGACGGATCTGTGCTCGCCTTGATGCTCTAAAATTAGTTGATAGCCGGGAATCGGAACCTGCACTTCTTGATAAGTTCCTGTCCAGACTGACTCCTCTAGTTGTTTGCGGATGTTGTCGAGCACTCGGATCATCGCGGGCTGCATCAGCAGTTCAGCTTGTTTCCAGGCGATCGGGCTAGTTATCTTAGGCTTCATATACAAGGTTCTAAAAAGGAAAATCAATTAATTAATTTTCCTGCATCGGGTGCCAACTTGTGAGACATCCGCCGCAAAATGTTAAATTTAGCCGATCGCACATCTTGCACCGTTGCCAATAAGTTTTTTAAGAACAGGCAAGATACCTGTTCCACAAGACATTAAATTTCTGCTTGTGGAACAGGCATCTTGCCTGTTCCGAAGAAATAGCAGATAGCCAAGGGGTTAAAACTTCAAGCTCTTGCACACAGCTTTTCAATTGGGTATGGGCGATGTAGGATTTGAACCTACTCACACTACAGTTAGGCATAATAATTGAGCTTAACCACAGCGTATCCGGTTAATCACCTCACAATCGGATCAAGAGTGGATACAACAAGCGAACAGAATAATATCGGACACGAGCGGATACGCGCTTATCTAAAGGAGTGCCAGAAAGCAACGCCCAAGGGTGTATCGATCAAGTGTGTTACTACGGGCGGTAGGGGGTACTTGCAACTTCGTTTTGCGATCGCGCGCAAAGAGTATGCACTATCCTGTAATTGTCATATCACGATGCAAGGTATCACAGAGGCGGCTAATAAAGCCGTGCGCGTAGCTGAAGCGCTTAAGCAGTGTGACACACATTCCGAATTTTTGGACTGGTACGATCGCGAAATACGCCCAAAAAACAAGGTACGCAACGATCTAATTACCTTCGGTGCTGCGATCGCGGAAGTAGAGACCGCTTTTTGGAAAGGGACAGACAAAAAACGCAATAAGCGCGATCGCGCCAGCGTAAGTCAGCAGGCAACTTATCACTCTGTTTACGGACGCTTCTACGCGCTGCTGCCAGTTGATAAGCTATTCAACAGCAAAGACTTACTGTGCGCGCTAGGAACCAAAGCAGAAGGCACTAAGGTATACGGTGATTGCCTGTACGCTTTCCGCAAGTTAGCTACCACCACAAAGCAAAAGCAGGTGATTGATGAGCTATTTGCGATCGAACACACACAAACCCAATTCAGGCAGTTACAGAATGCTGAACTAGAAACATTCTTGCTATGGATGAAAAACTGCCTCATTCAAGCGGGGGAGAGGTACTATCACCGCCGTAAGCAATGGCTGTGGGTATTTTCTATGCAGTTAGTTTATGGACTGCGAGTGCATGAAGTATTTGCGATCGCAAATATTGATAAATCATTCAGGACGCCCGATGGTGTAACCATTCCCGCATTAAGAGATATCAGCAATATCAGAATGATAGTTGTGGTGGGCGATGTTACGTCCTCAGGTACGACTACGAAAACAGGCTATCGCTTATCAGCGCCTATGCTTCCACCTAGTCACCCTAATTTAATAAGTGAGCTTGACATTAGAGGCGGCGAGCTACCCGAACTTAATGTTGTTTCTACAAACCCTAAAGTGATTTGCGAGAAATACAGCCACAGCGCAGGACTGGTACTTAAGCGCTGGAATGCACCAATCACACAGACTCACGCTTTGCGTCATCTAGCAAATCAAAACGGCAAACAGGCGGGTATCACCGCTGAGGATAGGGCTGCCAATTTAGGGCATAGCGTAGCGATGAATACAGCAACCTACTTGAAGCGTGAGGCGACCAATACCCGCATCGCGGCAATTGATGCAATGAGTAGCAGGATGTTGCCTCTAGAAGGTGCGATCGCGGTGCTTAGGCGTATAGGTGCAACATCAGAGGCGATAGCCTTAACGGCTGAAATTTACGGGGTAAGTATAGGGAAGGTAAGGGGGGAGGTTCCTCGTCATGATATCGCAACAGTCGCCAAAATACCTTGAAACCTATTAGGTTCCGTGGTGATTTTTACACGCTTTAAGCGCGGCGGATCTGTATAGTGTTGTATTTGTTTAAACCTAATAGGTTTCGGTGGAACAGTATAGCTCTGTACGGGTTACGGGGGTGAATCATTACCCGCTTTATCGCGAAAAAATTGTCTAAACCTATTAGGTTTCACAGTTGCTTACCACACTTTGCGCTTACTGTCATCCTACTACAGGTTGAAATTTGCAGTATTGGCAAGGTTTTGGTGTACAGTAAAACTAGGGTAAGTAAGTTACCGCCCTTGAGGTGCTTGAAACCTATCCTACCCTGAGTAATCAGAGTGAGTTTGTGGCTTTTTCTCCCAAAAAAAAGCCCGCTATCCTGTTTGAAGCAGGTTCGGCGAGGCGATGTCAAAATAAAAAGTAGTTCAACTATATCACGGTCACTTGAAAATTAGCCTTAATGTTTATCCATAATATTTTTGCTATAAGTGTCCAAACCCTTACCGCATAAGGGGGATATAGCCTAAGCCTCGACGATCGACTTTGAGATTGAATAGCGGTGAAACCACCTTTTATTTTGGTTTGCCACTATGACAAGTATACACGAAAATTCGCATCCATCAAGTTTTGTTGATACGTCTCGTAACAAAACTTCACAGTTAAGCGCCCTCCTCCGTGTAACCAAGGAAAACCCTTGCCCACATTGCGAAAAGCCTGATTGGTGCTACAGTCTAGGAGAATTGACGGTATGCAATCGTGACCAACCACCCGCTACGGGCTGGGAAGCGACAAGTAAAGCTGACAGCGACGGCAAAACTTACTACCGCCTCGCCGAAGAAAAGAAAGCCATCCGACCCGCTCAAACACGTTACTGGTACTATCCAGCGCGTGACGGTTCACCACTTGTCAGAGTACGTCGGATTGATAACGGAAAGGATAATAGCAAGAGGGATATCAAGCAGCAGCGCTGGGATAAAGACAAGCAAAATTGGATAATGAAGTTGGATGGCATTATCCGCGCTGACATCCCTATTTACCGCTACGCTGATATCCAAAAGGCGATCGTCGAAGGCAAAATTATCTACATAGTTGAGGGCGAACCGTGTGCTGATTTGTTGTGGTCAATGGGCTTAGCCGCCACTTGCAACATCGGTGGCGGTGGTAAATGGCAAGCAAGCGATACTGAAGATTTGAAGGGTGCAGCAATTATCGTAATTTGCCCTGACCGTGATAAAAAGGGTATTGAACACGCTGAACGGATAGCCAAAGACTTTCCCGGCGCTCTCTGGCTGTATCCGTATCCGAAGTCACCAGCTTGGGATAACTTGCCAAAAAGTCAGGGCCTGGATATTGCGGACTGGATTACCAGCAGAAACCTAACCGAAAAAGACTTGATGGAAAACCTATCTCAGCGGCGCGCCGCAATCCAATCCTTACAGAAAAGCTTTGAGCAGGAAGCGGTAGGCGATAATCACCCTGCCAAATCCCGCAATAAAAGACTGATGAACTTGCTTGAGGCTCAGTACGGCGAACGCCTGACCCTTAATGAGATGAGTCAGCAAGTTGAGCTTGACGGGGAAGATTGCAAGCTGGATGTAATGTATATCAAGGTTGCTGACGAACTGGATACCGATATCAGCAAGGATGCTGCCGCTGACTTTACCCTAGCGCTAGCCACTAAAAACGCTTACTCTCCAGTTCGCCGCTATCTCGAATCACTTGCGGATTGTGAGCCAATCAATCTAGATGAGCTTGCACAGAAGTATCTCGGCACATCTGACCCGCTCCACGCGATATTGTTCAAGAAAACCCTGATAGCAGCGGTTGCGAGGACATTTAAGCCCGGATGCAAGCACGATACGCTGTGCATCTTTCAGGGCGACCAAGGCTTTCTTAAATCTACTTTTTGGCAGGTATTGACTGGGGAACCTTGGTTCACAGACAACTTGAGTGATGCTAACGAGAAGGACGAAAAACTCAAGCTACGGCGTTACTGGGTGCTTGAGTATGCCGAATTTGAGACGGCTTACAAGCGTAAGGAAGTTGAACAGTTAAAAGCTTTCCTCTCTAGCCGAATCGACAGCCTCAGAAAGCCCTACGGGCGGGCGATTGAGGATTTCTCCCGTACTTCGATTTTTGTGGGTACGACTAACCGTGAGGAGTTTCTACAAGACCCAACTGGTGAGCGTCGCTACTGGGTAATCCCAGTAAAGCAAAAGATACCCGTCACCCTACTCGAAACTGAACGCGATCGGATTTGGGGGGAAGCAGTGCGCTGCTACCAGGCGGGCGAGTCTTGGTGGCTTTCAGCGGAGGAAGATGCACAGTTGGCGGAAGCGAACCAGGGATGGCAGTCCTCCGACCCTTGGGAAGCGGAAATTACTCACTACACCGAAAATCGCAATGAATGTACAGTTACAGACTTGCTCGACAAAGCGATTGGACTCGAATTGCATCAAATAGGCAAACGTGAACAAATGCGGGTAAGCGATATCCTTCGCCGCTCCGGCTGGAAAAAAGCAGAGAAACAAAAGCGAGTAAATGGAAAAAATCAGTGGTACTGGGAAAAAGTCAGAGGTGGGGACAGAGGTGGTGACAAGGTGGTGACAGAGGTGGTGACACCCCTAAACCCTTACCCTGAAAGGGCTGTTGATATACTGTCACCACCTGTCACCACCTTTTTACTAAATAATCAGAATGAATTTTCGACTACCCTTCGCAAAAATGAGAGTAAGGAAAATAAATGCGGGGAAAGTTTTGAAAACATAGGTGGTGACACCCAGTCTGAAGATAGCAAAATCCTTTCGCAGCAAAGCTTTGAAGGTGTCACCACCTCCCTGTCACCACCTATGATGAATCCAGCACAGCAAGCTAAATTTGCGATCGAAGCTCGGATGGGTATTGAAGTTCAAAACTTGAGGGAAGCTCTAGCTAGTGGCGACAAGGAGCAAGTGATTGAAATCTACACCTATGTTCAATCTGAAAGCCCTCAAGAGCGTGGTTTTTTCCTAAAACAACTGACTCAACAAGAAAAGCAGGCTATGCAGGCGGTCATTAACGGCGGTTCCATACCAACTCCGATACCACCAACTACTCCACAAACTCCCGCAAACACCGGAACAAACCACAAAGAGTTCGCTATCGGCGATCGGGTAGTGATTGTTGACCGTGGATTGCACCACGAACAAAAAGGCAAGGTAATCGATACTCAGTGGGGTAGCAGCGAGGCTGACTATGCGATCCAATTAGACAAGGAGTCCCATCTCAATAAAGTTGTTACCATCACCGTTCCGCATCGTTCCGGTTTTCCAGTTCTAATGAAGCTGTAGCACTCACCAGTGAGTTAGGTAAGGAAACATCTTTGACCTAACTCACCGATCGCTAAACTTTCACCTAACTTCGCTTGCCGGAACGAAATGAAACTACAATCGAGTTATGCACACAATTAGATTGTAGGAACTTTTCATCATGGCAGTTAACCCAAAGTCGATCGCAAACTTAAAACCCGGTGGCAACCGCAAAAACGCAGTCAGGGTGACTTTAACTTTGCGACCGGAGACCGTCGCACTTTTGAAAGCCCAAGGCAACATGAGTGAAGCGGTGGATAAGTTAATTCAGCTTTGCATCCTAGGTAAGGTAGAACACGACGGTTCGCTGAACCCAAAACCGGGTAGCACCCTAAACCTAAAATCTAATCCTTGAAAGCACCCAAAACTCTTAAACCCTTATCCCGTATAGATTTCTCGGTATTAGCCTTAACTATTATGGTTAATATCGTTTTGTCGTGTTGTGGTAAATATATTAAGGTTAATTTTCCCCTAAAACTGCGTATCGCAGCATCGAAGCCTACGATACCCTATGCTTGCACTGTAAGGGTTGTGGGTAGCAGTGCATGATGATTTTTAAGGGCGTATCCGGTTTGTATCCTAAATTTCCCTCAAAACGCTAATATTTCGTATAGGTATGTTACCATTGGAAAGTATGTTATCTTGGTATTGTACTCAATTACGTAACATACTATGGCTACCGACAAGAAACATATCGCAGTTTACCTTGACCCCGCTGTAGAAGCGGCGCTGGTTTCATTTTGCGAGCAGAAGGGACTGAAATCTAAAAAGGGCTTTATGTACTCAGCAGGTGTGAATGCTGTACTTGCAGAGTTTTTTGGGATATCAGGCATTGATGGCAGTAACATACCTCTAGAAGTGGATAACATACCTAAAGGTATGAGTAACACACTGACTGAACAGAGTAACATACCTACTGAAGCGCTGACAGTGGGGGAACTGCCGGGAAAACTCCGAGCCTGAGTGAGGGTGAGATTGAATCACTTAGGCATGAATTAGAAGCGGCACAAGCTGAAAACCAACGGTTGCAGGTGGAACTAACAGAAGCCCAATCGCAACTGGCAACAGTGCAGGCAGAGAATGAAAAACTGAGGGACACTCAGTCAGCGACTGAATTTGAGCTACCAGAGGCATCCGACCTGCTTAACCAACTGAAAGCCAAGCGCAAGAAGTCTAAGGCTGAACTTGCAGATGTTGAGGCGCTTTTGGAGATGATAGAAGGGTCAACCCCTATCAGGGGGAAATAGGAATTATGCCCCATCAACAAGGGGCTTTATTGCTTAAACCATTGCACTGTATAGATTATAGATAAATATTAGGGCTAATATCTAAAACGACAACTCAGGGATATTGCAACACAAAACTTAACAATTTTCGGGTTGCACTTTGTCTCAAATACTGCGATCGTAAGTAACAAGGAAGATTGATGCGCGACTGACTAACGTACCACCGTTAATCAAGTCACGACTTCCCCTAACCGTTAACTGACAACAGTTTGGAGCCTAATAATAGTGTCACATTCAGCCGATACCCTTGACGGGCGATCGCAATTATTTACGTTGACCGACGGTAAAATCGTTGTCTCGCGTAGCGACCTGCAACAGGTACTTTCACTACTTTCACTCACTACCCCACTGGTAAGCGCTCCACGCCCTCCTGAACGCCATTGGAGTGCTATCAAGTCATATCGGCTTTACAACGCCAAAAGGCTGCTTAGACGCGCGATAGCGAGTGTGGGGGGAAGTATGCCTTTAGTTTTGGATGCCATTGATTCATTCAACCTCGCAAGGGGCAATGAGATTTATCTTGATGCCTTAGAGCATTATTTGCTCGCCAGTCGTGACCTAAACAGGGATGAGATACTTTACTTGCTCAGGTTGTTTCGAGATTCAGCAGACAAAGAATTCCATCGAACCGCCAGCTTTTTGATGCGAGCTTTAAACAATGGCTAAGCCCCTAGTCTCGCATCGTCGTATCGACCAACTGAAAGCTCTTGCACGTGATTGCAACCTCTCAAAGGAGGAAGCTCGCACCTTTGGAAAGCTCAGCAGCACTGCCACATGGGAAAAATTGCTACTCGCTCACGGTCTAGAGTTCGATCGCAAAATTACCACAACCGATAACACAGTAGCGTTCGCTAAACAGGAATAGCCCCTAAAATAGTACAATTTAGGATACAAACCGGATATGCCTGCTTTACACGCGGGATGTGAGTAGGTCAAATCTATACAGCGTCTGCATCAATTGGGTATGGGCGATGTAGGATTTGAACCTACGGCATCCTGCGTGTAAAGCAGGCGCTCTACCACTGAGCTAATCGCCCAATTGCGCTTACAGGGATTTATCATATCACAGTATCCCAGAAAGATCAACTAAAAAAATCATAAACTTTTAATGCCCTCTGGCCGCACGCACGATCAAATAACCCTATGGAGTTTGCCCTTGGTGGCAGGCCTCACCTTTGGCCATACTCAAAGCAGCAACCTGACGTTGCTCGTTTCCGGCAGCTTCTTAGTTGGCGGACTGATGTTTGGCCCAGATTTAGACATCTACTCCTGTCAGTATCAGCGCTGGGGATGGTTCAAATTTATTTGGCTTCCCTACCAAAAAAGCCTGCGCCACCGCTCTTTTTTGTCCCACGGGCCTCTGATCGGCACTGCTTTGCGAATTTTGTACCTCGCGATCTGGATCGCGGTTGTGGGACTGTTGGGATTGACGATCGCCGAAAAAATTGGCAACTTAGCCGGAAATTGGCAAGAAGCGGTTTTCGGTTTGGGTCGATCGATCTCCGAACACTATATCGAATTTATAGCCATTTACATCGGTCTTGAATTGGGCGCGATGAGCCACTATCTGAGCGATTGGGGCGGCTCGGCTTACAAAAGATTCAAAAAGAAAGGATTTAGCGGGTTGCGCCCTCCTCAGACAATTAAGAGGCGCAAAATCAAAGCTCCCCGCCGCACGTCTAACAAATCTAATAGGTGAATTCCGATGTCAAATTCTCACAGTCGATCGCTCGTAGCACTGGAAAACCTGATGGAAGTTGTGGCCTCATTGCGATCGCCCGACGGCGGATGTCCTTGGGATTTAGCCCAAACTCCCCAAACTCTGATTCCGCACATCATCGAAGAAGCCTATGAAACCGCCGATGCGATTCGCAAAGGAGACAAAAGTGCGATCGTCGAAGAATTGGGCGACTTACTGTTACAGGTAATTTTGCAAGCTCAAATTGCCAGCGAATCCCATCAGTTTAGCTTCGCCGAAATCGCTGCGGGGATTACCGAAAAACTGATTCGCCGCCATCCTCACGTCTTCGGGGATGTGGAAGTCAACAGCGTGGATGAAGTTAACGAAAACTGGGAAAAAATCAAAGCAGCAGAAAAAGGCACTAATTCGGAAAAGCCGCCAACTTTAGCCTCGAAAATGAACCGTTATGCTAGCACGTTGCCCCCGATCACCGCAGCGGTAAAAATCTCTCAAAAAGCTGCGGAAGTGGGTTTTGATTGGGACAATGTAGACGGCGTTTGGGATAAGTTTCACGAAGAAATGGCGGAATTTGAACACGCTCTCAAACACGAGGACAAGGCAGCACAGGAGTCGGAATTGGGGGATATTATGTTTGTGTTGGTTCAATTGGCTCGCTGGTACGATTTAGATGCGTCGGCTGCTTTGCAGGGAACGAACGATCGGTTTGTACAGCGGTTTGCTAAAGTTGAGGCTGCGTGCGATCGGCCTTTGTCGGATTATCCGCCCGAAGAGTTAGAGGCTTTGTGGCAGCAAGCTAAGGCTTTATTGGCGAAGCAAAAGGGCGCGCCGTAATTTAGTCGTAAAGCTTCGCATCGTTGTACGGCGGATGTTCGCAGGCGATGTAAAGGGCGTTTGTGGGTTCGAGGGGTTGATGTGTTATGGGATCGATCGGCTTCAGGACAAAGCATAACAGGGAGAGCGATCGCCAATCCAAGCTTTCTAATTTGCCCCGTTCGTAGCGGCTGACAGTTGCATTACTGATACCGACATCTTTGGGTACGGGTTCTCCCGCTGTCCGAAACAAAGCCGCCTCATATTCTTTTGTCACCATTTCTGTTTCAATAATTGACCAACCTCGAAGCTCTCTACCTGCTTTCAGAAGCTTTCCCAATCTACCGCGTCCCGTATCAGTAAATCGCACAGGACGCAGCCTTTCCTGCTCGACTACAGCCTTAAAGTCAAGAAATCCCGGCATTTTACAGACCTAATTTAACCCTTAAGCGAGCTTTACTTTTGCTCTACGAAAGGCAGCATACAAGATTTGAGCATTACACATTCACAAACATAGTTGCAATTTGTCTGCATTCGTGTAGAATGTTATAAGGTGTAAATCAGACACAAACTAACTCAAGCCCCAATTTCAGGAGTGACTCAGCCATGACAGCACTTTTTCGCCGTATCCAGCCCTCGAAAAAGCTCCGTATCACCGCCCGGTTGATCGCCCAATTCCTCAAAATCAGCCAAAATTTAATTAAGCGAGTGGAGTGCTGGGCTGGCGTAGTGTTTGTGCACCATCACAGAGGCGGACAATTTATCTCGTACCGCAGGCTGGAAGAATGGCAAAATGCGTTAGCGAAGCCCTCGAAGAGGATCGCCCACCAAATTCAAACTTGCCCCACCCTGAGAGAACTCTCGCAGCTCAAAACATCAATTCAGCGCGACACCAGGAAATTCAAAAAACAATACTTACAAAAAACGCTTGACTTTTTGATTCAAATGTGCATTGAAAGACAGGACATTCTCGAAATCTGGGAAAGCTCAAACTGCATAGCTTCGTAGCAGAAATCAGGCAGATTCCCTAAATCTAACAACCGCACCCAACGGTG
This sequence comes from Microcoleus sp. A6-C6, assembly GCF_036705955.1. Taxonomy (NCBI): domain Bacteria; kingdom Bacillati; phylum Cyanobacteriota; class Cyanophyceae; order Oscillatoriales; family Microcoleaceae; genus Microcoleus; species Microcoleus sp. A6-C6. The sequence goes on from NZ_JAUBVR010000001.1 coordinate 145,005, forward strand.
AGAACGCTGTTAATTGCTCAAACCATTGCCTTAGATTCTATCAACTGTCAACTGCCAACTGCCAACTGCCAACTGTCAACTGTCAACTGTCAACTGTCAACTGTCAACTGTCAACAGAAGCGAAACATTTGCGAGCAATGGCGAGATAAAATCACCCCAAAAATCACCCGCGAATGCTCCGCCACATCCACAAAAGCGATCGCCTCTTCAATTAAGACATTGCTTGAGCGATATAATCAAAATAAGGAGCAGCTTCCTGAGCATCATCCTGATTGAGCAAAGCCAAAGAAGCTTCCTTCAAACAGCGAATAGCTTCCACCATGCCAGGAACAGGAACGCCCAGAGAATTGTACATTTCCCGAACACCAATCAAACCGATGCTTTCGATCGGCTCTTTGTCACCGGCCAAGATACCGTAGGTAATCAGACGCAAATACCAGCCGTAGTCGCGCAGACACAAAGCCCGTTCGCGCTGGCCGTAAGCATTGCCTCCAGGGGAGATAAAATCAGGGCGTTTTTTCCAGAGTTTTTTGCTAGCTTCTTCAACAATTTTTTTCTCACTGTCAGACAGCGCAGTAGCAATACGCACCCGCTGTTCTCCCGTCTTAAAAAAATCATTGATGCTTTGGAGTTCGCCGGTACTGGGATAACGAAGTTCGTCATCGGCTTGGAGAATAAATTGGCTAACTACGCTCATTGTTATTCAAATTTGAGGATATTTGAGGAAAAGATTAATTGACATTCCCATCTCTTAAAGATGAGATTCCTGCTTGGGCGACTTACCTTGCTGCTAACATTAATCAATCTTAGAAGTAGATAGTAAATCTCCGCAAGCGTTATGCTTAGTGACTAAGCCAGTTTCCTTGTGTCCCAAGGTACTGGGGGGAAAATTCAAAAACTGCGATGCAAGAGTTTGGATGTCGGCAGACATTGAGACTGTTTGACGAGTTTGGACTGCTTGGCCCCAATAGCATATCGCACAGGCTCGATCGAGTACAATCTCCCCGGTTAAAGCTTGGCTGTAGCAGCAAGACGTTCAGCCGCAGGAAGACAGGCTGCGCTTGAGCTTAAGTGCGATCTACTTATCTCTCGAAAGAGAGAACGATATTGCATTACCATATTAAATCCTACCACGACTACTTGTGACCAAATCTAAATTCCCCACCCGAAACTCGACGAAAGTGGCAAACCCTTGCCAGCAAGGTCAACTGATTGAGCTTGAGATTACCGACTTGGCAGACACCGGCGACGGAGTTGGTCGTTTTGAGCAGGTTGTAGTGTTTGTGTCCGATACCGTTCCGGGCGATCGCATCCTGGCCCGCCTCGTGCAAGTCAAACCAGGCTATGCTACAGGCAAGCTGGACACACTTCTCGAAGCATCAGAACACCGCATCCGACCCAACTGTATTGTCGCCGATAAGTGCGGCGGCTGTCAGTGGCAGCACGTAGACTATGAATATCAGCTTGCAGCCAAGAAAAATCAAATTATTCAAGCCTTAGAAAGGATTGGCGGATTTAGCGATTTGCAAGTCGATGAAATGTTAACGGGAAAAATCGAGGGATTTCCCCAATTTTTGGGATACCGCAACAAAGCAACTTATCCGGTGGCAATTTCTGCTACAGGTCAAGTGCAAGCAGGTTACTATCAAAAAAGCACCCACAAATTAGTCAATCTCAATCAATGTCCGGTGCAAGACCCGCGCCTCAATCCGTTATTAAAAGAAATCAAAGAAGACATACACTGGAGAGATTGGCCAGTCTACGACGAAAAGAAACATACAGGAGAATTGCGTCATTTGTCCTTACGAATCGGACGGCGCACCGGGGAAATTCTGCTAACTTTAATAGTTCGCACGGGAGAGTTGCCGGGAATTGAAGCACAAGCGGCTGAGTGGCTAAAACAGTATCCTCAACTTGTAGGTGTTTGTTTGAATGTGAATTCAGCTCAAACTAATGTAATTTTTGGTGCGGAAACTCGCTGCATTGCTGGTCAGTCTGATCTGCGAGAAAAATTTGCGGGTTTGAATTTTGAGTTAAGGGCAGATACTTTTTTCCAGGTAAATACTGAGGCCGCCGAAGGGCTGTTAGAGGTGATTGTCGGGGAATTAAATTTGCAGGGAAATGAGGTTTTGGTTGACGCTTACTGCGGAATTGGGACTTTTACTTTACCGCTGGCCAAACAAGTCAAAATAGCGATCGGTTTAGAAGTGCAACCTGCGGCGATCGAGCAAGCTAAGCTAAATGCTGAATTAAATGATCTGAAAAATGTCGATTTTCAGGTGGGAAGTGTAGAAAGTTTGCTACCTGCTTTGGGATTGACGCCGGATATTGTGTTGTTAGATCCGCCGCGTAAAGGGTGCGATCGCGCGGTTTTGGAAACTATCAAGCAAATTAAGCCAAATCGGATTGTGTATGTTAGCTGTAAGCCTGCGACTTTGGCTCGTGACCTAAAGATTTTGTGCGAAAATGGGGATTATAAGTTAGCGCGGGTGCAGCCGGCGGACTTCTTTCCTCAGACTTCTCATGTGGAGTGTGTGGCGTTTTTGGTGCGGTAAGTCAAAAGTGCGATCGCCTTTTGGGAATGAAAGGGCGATCGGCTTGTTTAACTCTTTTCATTTTGGTTGAGTGTTATAATAATATTGATGCTAAGCTCCTGTAGAGATAGATCCAAAAAGCAATGACATCAGCTTTAATTTATCCTCATATCGAGAAAGTAGCGGGTCAACCCGCACGGTTGCAGCGGATACCGCGCGTGCGGGTTGCTCAGATTGTGATGGATTATCTAGCTTACGGTTGGTCTGTGGAGGAAATATGCCGCCAGCATCCTTATTTGATGCAGTCGGAGGCTCATGCAGCGATGGCTTATTACTTCGACTTTCAAGCAGAAATCGATCGAGAAATTCGGATGGAATGGGAGCAGGTACAACAGGAAAAATCTCTGCTTTCGCCTTCACCATTTTTCGTGAGAATGCGAGCTCAGGGGTTGTTGTAAGTGGCAATTTCTCTGTACGTGGACGTTGATTAATATTAATACAATACGGTTAAGTTAGTAGTTGTCATTGCGAGAGACGAAGCAATCGCAGTATCTATTTTTTACATCGTTTTGACGACCGGACAGTCTTAATTCAAGCGTATTTATTATTAATAAGGTAAAATAGAATTAATTATCTCGCAGTCCAGTTTCTTGTAAAAGTTGGCTTGCCCAAACCAGATTTTGTTCTGACAGGGACGGTATCGGGTCTCGATCGTAATCAATTCGATAATCATAGCCCGCGCGATCGTAAACACCTGCGAACAATTCTGGTAAATTAACAATAGGTTCTACATCTTCCTCGCGCAAGGGAAGTAGAAATACAGGTAGAGAATCGCTCAGATTAAAGGCATAAAGTTCTGCCATAGGACGGCGATCGCTGCGACTGACTAAAACGCGGTAATCGCTTTGAATAGAATTGTTAAGTACGGGCATAGGTTCCCCTTTTCGCAGCAAGTCGATTTCAACTAAATGGGTTAGACTACCTAAAATATTTTGGCGTTTTTTGAGGTAAGTAATTCTGCCATCTCCACTGCGTTTGTTTACTGGAGAAAGAATTTCAATTGCGGTGACAACTTGTCTAGTTGCCATTTCTCGTACTTCTAGGTAAGTCTGTTTAATTTTTTCGGGGGCTGGCACTTTGACGGTAGTGGGAATTGTGAGGGTTGCAGTGGCAACTGAACCGGTAGGAATATCGGGGGTATTGGGTTGACGTTTGATGGCTACATCGGGGATGCCGACTAAAAGCGAGTCCTCGTTATTGTCATTGGTGTCGTTAATTTGATAGATGCGTTTTTTGATAGCTATTTCATATTTGGGGCGAATTTGGGGGACTAAAGATTCTGCAATCAGGGAAATTAACCAATGGTGAGTTTCCTGCCAGAAATCGGGGTGTTCTAAGTAGGGGTCCATTCCGGGAAAGGGTGAGGGCATAGGACTTTATTGGGATTTGTTGATTTTATAATCATTTTAGCACTGGGTTAATTTTGCGACAAGGGCGATCGCCTAGGGGATAGCTTCGCTGTACGCGCTTATTTAATTAATGGCATTTTGGTTGAGTGCTATAATATTTTTGGTAAGCTCCTTTAGAGTACGATCATGCTATCAATTGAGCAACTAATGAAAGAAGCTTTATCTTTGCCAAATGCGTTGAGAGCGCAGTTAGCAGAGAGGCTAGTTGAGAGTCTTGAATTTGATATAGACGGAACAGTGCAAAAGTTGTGGACGGCGGAAGCTAAGCAGCGTCGAGACGAAATCCGCAGCGGTACGATCGAGCCCATTGCAGGAGAAGAAGCTTTAGCTCAAATTAGGCGAATTGTAGCACAATGAGGTACGTTTTTCACCCGGCAGCATTAACTGAATATGCTGAAGCTGTCCAATTTTATACAAAGCGTCGAGTTGAGTTAGCGCAAGCTTTTATTAACGCCGTTGAAGATGCTATCTTCCGTATAGTGGAATCTCCAACTCGTTGGCCGATTGTTGATGAAGATATTCGCCGTTGCTTAACGCGAAAGTTTCCTTATGGAATTCTCTACACAATAGAGGATGATTTTATTTTAATTCTGGCAGTAATGCACTGCAATCGAGAACCAGGATACTGGAAAGATCGAGTGATAGAGCAACCACCAGATTAAGTTGATAACGCATGGATAGAATTAGAATATCGCACTTTAGCTATATTTGTCGGTGGAAGGGCGATCGCACACTATTGCTCCCCTTCATTCAATTCGCTCAAAACTTTTGCCACTGCTGATGCTTGCTCTGGATACAGCCGCGCTAAATATCCACACATTTGATAGGCAGTATCTAAGTAGTATGCACAGGGAATTAACAAGCGTTTAAAATTTACTCTATCACCTGTTTCAGCGAACAATAAGGCAATGTCACGTAAGTGCGTGTTACGGTCGTTAAGCATCGCCTCTAATATTCTTAGAGCCTCCTCACCGTTTCCTGCTATTGCTTGTATTTGAGCAATGCTCTTGAGCGCTTCCAAGCGTTTTTGTGCATCCTCAATTTTTTCTTTAGCTGCAAGGGCAATGTCAAGAGTTGTAACTTGTTGTCTTTTTTTGAACTGCTCGCAGGCAATTGCCAAAAATATGCTTATTTTCTGCTCTCCATCTTCAAGATCTTTGCTAATTTTAATAGCAGTCGAAAATTCGCCTACTTCTACATATCCTATGGCTATTATAGAGAAATCTTCATCACGTTCCCGTTGTTCTTTTGTTTTTGCAGCTTCAAGAAGGTCGGCAAACGTGGCTAAGGCTGCTTCGGTTTCTCCTATAGTTGATCGTGCCACTGCTATAATAGTCAAAAGCTGAACCTTGTTTGCCAAAATCAGAGAGATAGAATCTGCATTTTTATAGTATTTATCAGCTTTATTCAGAACTATCTTGTATTTCTCTATTTGCTGTGGCTTTGCCTCTATCTGCAACTGTAGTATACTTCTGAGTGCATTAACGTGAAAGGATGGGATACTGATTGTTTCCAAAGTTGTAAGAGCAACGTCAAACTCTCCTAACCTTGCCTGTGCTTGTGCTACGAATCCAAAAGTTTTCGAGCGATAGTATTCTCCGCTATTACTAATTTTTTGTGCAATTTCAAGGGCGCGATCGCCGATAATTTTTGCTTCTTGTATTTTTTCTGCTTCAATGAGTATTGGTACTAATATTCCTGCTAGTACATTTGCTGTTTCCATCGGATTATCCATACTTTGTGCGATTTCGCAGGCAATACTAGCGGTAGTCACTCCTACTTCTTTTTGACCATTTTTTACCTGTACTTCTGCTACCCTTGCTAGGGCTAATAACCTGATAAAGGAGATCGAAGCTTCAAGGGGTTTTTCAATTTTAAGGACATTAGCAAAAGTAGATAGTGCTGCTTCAGTTTGTCCAGTTTGTACCTGTATCTCTGCTATTACTCCTAGAGTTTTTGCTCGCATGAATTGAATATCTATTTCTGTAGCTATCTCTAAAGCGGTAGTAAAATCCCCTGCTTTTGCGTATGCCTCTGCTATTCTCATTAAGGCATCTGGTCTGTCTAAATAGTCAATTTTTTTAGCCGTTTCACGGGCATCCGCCAACTCTCTTGCTTCAGCTTGTTCTATTACAACTTTTTGTAAAAAATCAGTTTGTTTCTCTTCACTCGCAATACCATTCGCTCTTGATAGATGCAATGGGTTGTCTATCTTATTATCTGCTGTTTCAAGAGCTTCAGTCAAAGTGGCTTGTGCTGATGCCCTGTCGCCAACTTCTATTTGGGCTTTGGCTATCTCCTCTATCAATCTTTCCCGGTATGAGGTTGAAACAAGTGTGTTTACAATCTCAAGAGCGTTGGTAAAGGTAGCAGAATATTCTATATCTCCTTTCTGCACCTGCGCTTTTGCTATATTTATTAGATGTAATACTTGCGTTGACTCCGGTCTAATACTCTCGACAGTTTTCAGGGCAGCAGCAAAGTTACCAGAATTCCTAAGATGCGCGCACAAAATACAGCGGTAGCGATTATCAAAAAGCTTTTGCTCTAAAGAAGTACAGATATCCTCACTCACTTCAAAAACATGGGCGAGTAGGTAAGTAGCATACTGGCTGTGCCACTTTATATCTGGATGAGTTGATAAACGAGGTAATTCCTGCTGCTGCAATCGCTTCAGTGTTTCCTCTGCGTCCTCACATTTGTCTGTATCTTTCAACTCCCACGCCAGCAATAAATACCACAATATACGCCGCTCAATTTCATATAAATCTGTCAGTCTCCAAGCTCGTTCTAAATAGCCTTTCCGCAGTGCATCCAGTGGTGAATCTTGCCCAGTTGTCTGCACCAGCCGCCGTGCGTGTACCAGGAGAAACTCTGCTATTCCAGCCGCATTATCTGTTTCAGCAGCAGCCAGCATTGCTGTCTGCACCGTCTTCAGGGATAAATTAGGCTCATCGGGCAAGTGTTTTTGTTGACGAGTGGCAAAGGTTTTATTACGTGCTAACTTATACAACTCATCCCACTTCTCTGTCTGGCTTAAATGTTCTGCATAATGCCGCAACGCATAACAACTTTTTTGATGTTCCTGCCAGTTGGCACAATATTCAATTAGTTTTTCCTGAGATTCTTCGGTGTTTTCGTTAATTTCAGGAATGGCTGCAAATTCGTGGGCTAATGTTGAATGAGCGAAGGAGAATAAGCGTGATTTGGCTATTTCGCGAATTTTGAACCATCGACTCACCCGCCACGGCAGTCCGACTGGACTTTCTCCCATCAGTTTTACGAAATCGTATGAAGATAGCTCTCCTTTGGCAATAGTCAGAAAATAGAATATTTTTCGCAGAGCTGGGCAAGAACGCCAATCTTCTAATCGATCTAAAGCTTGGTACTGCTGACGAATGTACTCAGCAAAACCCTTGGGTGTTGCTGCAAGTGTTTTGCGGATTGCACTTTCCTCACCCTGTTGTGCTACTTCTAACAACTCATCGATCAAGTATTTAAGAAAAAGTGGTATTCCTTCAGTGCGATCGCACACCTGCGCCACAAAAGTTTCGTCCTGTGCCAGACTTACTAATTTACTATTACCAGTTTTTCGTAACCAGTCTGCGATCGCTTCTTTTGTCAAGTGATTGAGCCAGATCGGTTCCTCATTATTTGTCCAACCGGACAAGTAATTTTGCTCTTCCTCTTCAAACTTTCTCGCTGAGGCAATTACAAATACATTCGGTGGCAAAGGAGTAGGAAAAGGTGGCGAGAAAAGACCTTCGGCTTCATCTAAGCCATCTATGATAATCACTAAAGGTTTGCTTGCCCAGGCTTTAACCATGTCATAAAGATCCTGCCGCAACTGATTTTCATCATAGGGCAACGCTTTACTCGATTCGCAGTAATTGTAAATTTGTTGGAGCAAATTACGATAGGCATTAGCGACAGAACAGGTAATTTCATCGCGCTGGCGGAAGAAGTGACAGGCAATAAAATAATCGTTTCCCTGCCGTGATTTTACCCAGTTTGCTAGCAGTGCTGTTTTACCAAATCCAGCAGGAGCGGTAATCGTCAGATATCTTTTATCAGTTTGGGTAAGCAACTTATCTAATTCTGATAGAACATCCTCGCGCCCAACAAATAGCTGGGTGTATTCCTCGACGAGTGCCAAGGTGCGATCGCTCACTTCCGAGCCTCTATAAGATTGCGTCTCAGTCTTAATAGGCTTTTTGCGATCGGACTGTGGTGGATCTTCTTTAATCTCTTCCCAATTCAGTCCTAAGACTTTGCAGTAAGCCTTAAATGCTTTTGTGTTTATAGGTTTTTTATATAAAAAGCTATTCCAAGTTCCATAGGAAATTCCCTTTGCTGTTAATTCTCCACATTGGATGTCCGATTCAATTTTTGTATAATTCGTAACTTGATAAGCATAAAATATTTTATCGAGAGAATTTTTTGTAAAAAGCTGTGAGCTTTTTAGTTTTTGGCGATCTAATGGTTTCTCGCCCGTCCAGTTTTTTTCACGAAGGTATGGCAGCACGAGCAAGAGACTCGCTGCTGGAATAGCTTCACTAAGCGGCCCTTTATTCCATCCCTTGTATCTTAAGGCGATGTCAATTTTCGTTTTTCCTTCTTCAGAAGCTTTGAGTGTCGGAGCCATACACATAATTTATAAGATGTCAAGATCAATTTTAGATCATTTGAACTCCGATCTAAATGCGATCGTGCGAAACCTTTGCTAACTCACGATTATGGATGTGTGAGAAGCACGTTGGCCAACGAACTTCTCCTTTGTTCAAAAAACCACAGAGGAGAAATCAAATGAGCGAAATTACTGGCTACATCAAGCGGATTGAACAGCTATCAGGTAGCTTGTCAGGTATTCCAGAAGATCATTGGTGCGTCCTTTCCGAATCAAGTCACCAGCTCATTCATGTACAATCAGTGCTAAAAATGCCTGTAGGTGAAACCGACTTGCTGGACGGGAGTGTGGGACGGTGTTGGTCTGAATACCGCAAAAACAAGCCTTGGGCCACCCATGATGCGGGAAAATGCACGTACAAATTCCCAGATGGGCGCCACTGCAACCCCAAAACTTATCACTTTGATGAGCTCGGAAAATATCGTAAATGGGAACAGACTATCTATATTCCGACAATTATGCCAGATTACTTAAAGCGGAAGTACGGCAAGATGGAAGATTAGAGTGCTACATGATGGGTGGGCAAGGTTGTTTTACTTAAATGCGATTGCCCTCCCATTTCTCATTCTAAGTCAAAAAGTGCGATCGCTCTTCCCTAATTTACCGCACGTTTAAGAATTTGACCGACAACTCCGTACCTATCGCCAACCAATCCATCGAGTTCGTGTTCAATATCTTCCAACCAGCCCAGCTTACTTGTCCACTTACCATTAGGTAATTGTCTTGCTGCATGAGTTGGGATACCGCTAGAGTCAATATATAGTGCTATTTTTTCAGATCCAGGTTCTAATGTGTTGCAATTACAAATTTCATATTTCAGCGTTTTATAAGCTAGAATATATGCTTCTAGCGTCTCCTCTTGTGGCACGCCTTCTGGCCAATAAAATTGCTCTCCAGGTATGGGTTGCCACCATCGATCATCTTCGCCAGCAGCCCAAGCAAAGCAGTTATATTCCTCTGATTTTAGGCTGGTAACTTGATAATCAGTCTGAGACAAATTCGGCCATTTAATTTCAAGCTCAGGTCTTCTATACATTTTATTCAATCGCGTAGCCTTGATTTTTACCCCACTCGATCCAAGCTGATGCCATTTGTTTGACTCTTCCTTTTTGTTCTGCTTTGATGGGATTTGTACCTGTAATTGCATTCAATGCTGCTAACCAGTAAAGGGGATTTTTTTTCAGTTCTGATAGCAGTAGCGGTATAATTGGATTTCCCATATTAATAATTTCCTGATATGCAGGATGCTGAGACATTTGGGCAGTTGAAGAAAGTCCCGCAACTTCACTTTGCCACAGATCGGCAAGGTGATAAAATTTGTCAACTACCACTGAGTCTAATTCAGCATTTTTATTGAGGATATCTGTGGCAGTATGTGGAGAGGAAAATTCTCGTTTTGCAAGCAAGTTTTCCAAACCCATTAAGACTAACTCTTCTATTGATACATTCAGATCGGCAGCGACTTTTTGTAGTTTCAGCAGGCGCTCATCTGAAATGGCGATCGTGATGGTGTTCATCTCGCTTACAAACTAGGATGATTTCTTAAGTGTAGCAAATAAATTATAGTTGCTATAAGAATCAAATTTTGAGCGATAACTTCGTAAAGTGTAGCCAATAAATTCTAGATCCAAACTAGAGCCAGTACGTGCTGAATCGGGACTCGTGGAGGCGTAAAGTATAGAAGTTGCGGAACCGGCACACCGATCGCCCGTTAGCGAAGCCCTCGAAGAGGATCGCCCCCCAGCAATTTGTTACCCTAAAAGTAGAATCAAACCTCCCTCCACTGCATCCCATGAACAACGCCTCTCCCCTAATTCAAACCGTCACCCCAGAACGCTGGGCCGGGTTTAGTATGGACTTTATCGGGGCGGGTTACACGGGGCTGTTGGTCAAAAACGGCCGCGCCGTGCGTACCCTAAAATCAGGGCGGCATTTCAGCTTCGCCCTTCCCCTGCTGGAACAGTGTCAAATTGTCCTTGTAGACACCAAACTCCGCAATTTGGACGTGCAATCCCACGGAGATTTCTTGTCTAAGGATAGATTTTTAATTGATGCGACTCTGACGGTTATTTATCAAGTTATAGATCCGAAACGGGTAGCTTTGGAATTGTCCGATCCGATCGCAGCTTTAGCAAGTGCAGTTAAGGATTGTATGGGAATGGCGATCGGGCAATTTTCCTTACAACAGCTTATCACCCAAGGCCGGCTGTTGCTGCGCCAAAATTTGCTCGATCGCGTCCAAGATTTTTATACCCTAGGTTTTACCTTAGAAGACGTGCGAATTGGCGATGTCAGCTTTCCCGAAACCAACGGAGTGATTCGCCAAGTTGAGGGAATGAGTGCACGACAGGAAGCAGAAAATTCCGCCGCCCTGCAAATGAGAATTGCTGAAGCGGGCCGCCCGATCGCACCTCAAGCCCCCATCCAGCAGTTAAACTTAATTTCAGGTCATTCTCCGGCGAGTCTTCCAGCTTCTGAAACAGCAGCATCATTCGATCGCGATTTGCAACAACTGACAGAAAAACTTGCTCAAAACAGTCTCCCACCAGCCCTGAATCGCCCGCAACTTGCACCGACGATATTGGCAAGTAGCGATCGCAAAAACACCGCATATTTAATCTACAAGTTTTCGGGACAGGCGATCGGTTTAACGGCGAATCCTTTTACAATTGGACGGGAACCCACCAACAGTTTAGTGTTACAAGATCCGCAAAGTTCGCGCTACCACGCCCAGATCCGCCGGGCCACTGACGAAGTTGGCAAACAGCGATATCAACTTGTCGATTGTGGCAGTTCCAACGGCACTTTTGTGGGCGGACAGAGACTGGCTGCTAACGAGCCTTTTTGGTTGGCGAATGGTTGCGAAATTGCGATCGGCGACCAAAAATGGGTGTTTCAAGACGGGTGAATGAGAGATATGAAGATTATTTGAAACACCCGATAAACACAGATAAATCCCATCAGCGTTCATCTGTGTTTATCTGCTGATATCTGCGGTTAAAAAATCCCAATCTAAGTAACTTGATTTAATCACTACATACACGTAATAGATCAAGATGGTTTAAAACCGCAGATCAACGCAGATCAACGCAGATTAATTCGATCGGCTTTCATCTGTCAGGTTTTTGTAGGGGCGTTGTCAAGAGTCCCCGCCCTTCCGACACAGCTTGACAACTTCTCCCTCCCCAATTCCAAATACCTCCGAGTAGAATTCTCTTCCCAACCCTAGGGGGGATATCTCGACAAGCGTTTCGATCCAGAATTTGTCAAGATGGAAAATATAACGAGAGGACAACCCATGAACTTTTCTATACAATCTGTTTACAACTGGTATCGCGACACGCTCCGCAACCCCAAGTACCGCTGGTGGATTATTCTGGGAACGTTGGCATATCTGGTAAGCCCGATCGACATTGCGCCCGATTTTCTCCCCGTAATCGGACAAATTGACGACTTGGCGATCGCAGTATTGCTGATTTCCGAAGTGTCCCAAATGGCGATCGACCATTTTAAATCCCGTCAAACAGAGAAAGATTCAGCATCTGAAGCAACCGGCACCTATTCAGAAGGTACAGCCCGCACCGTTGATGTAGAAGCATCCTCTGTACAATAACTGCCAAAAATCTATCAATATTGCAGCTTTTTGAGAGTGAGTGGGAGCAGAAGACGATCGGCTCCCTTTTCCATTGGCGCTGCTAAACTAGGCTTGAATTGCCTAAATCTTTGATAGATCAACCGCAGATACAAGGCAGATCAACGCAGATCAACGCAGATAATTTCAAGACGGCGGTTGAAACCCTACCAAAGTTTTTGGGCAAATGCTCCGGTAGCGCCCCAAAGCTGGTAACTTTAATTGTGAGAAATCTGTGTGAATAGGAAATCTTGATAAATAATGCAGTTTAGCGAAATAGTACAAAAACTTAATTTAACCAACAGCCACAGCCTCAAGGCCTCTAGCGCGGACGATCGAGAAATCACAGGCCCCGCCCCAGTCGATGAAGCTGCATCGGGTACAATCAGTTACATAGAAGGTGCTAAATTTGCCGCTCATACAGCCACTACAAATGCTTCGGCTTTAATTTTACCCTTAGACGAAAGCCTGCAAGCTCAATGTACCGATCGCAACATCGCTTGGATAGCCGCACCCGATCCCCGATTGTTATTTGCTCAAACCATCGCCATTTTCTATCAACCGTTTCGCCCTGCATCCGAAATTCATCCCTCAGCCGTCGTTCACCCCTCAGCAGAAATTGGTGAAAATGTCTATATTGGCCCCCACGTCGTTATTCAAGCAAAAGTCAAAATCGGCAATAACGTTTGCATTCATCCAAATGTCGTAATTTACCCAGATGCGGTAATTGGTGAAGGTACGGTTTTACACGCTAACTGTGTGATTCACGAACGTACTCGCATCGGGGCAAATTGCGTGATTCACAGCGGTGCGGCGATCGGTTCCGAAGGTTTTGGGTTCGTACCAACAGCCACAGGATGGGTGAAAATGGAGCAGTCTGGATGCACTGTATTAGAAGAGGGCGTTGAGGTTGGCTGCAATAGCGCGATCGACAGGCCCGCTGTCGGAGAAACCCGCATCGGCCACAATACCAAAATCGACAATTTAGTACACGTAGGTCACGGCTGTCAAATCGGGAAAAATTGCGTTTTTGCCGCCCATGTTGGCTTAGCGGGCGGAGTAATAATTGGTAACAATGTAATTTTGGCAGGTCAAGTGGGCATTGCTAATCAAGCTAAAATTGGAGATGGGGCGATCGCCACAGCCAAAGCCGGAATTCACAGCGATGTGCCCGCAGGTGCGATCGTGACGGGGGTTCCAGCAATTCCCCACAAACTATTTCTCAAAGCCGCTGCTGTTTACAATCGCTTACCGGAAATGTACCAATCTTTGAGGCAAATTCAGCGCCGGATCGATCGGTAGTCAATTGGCAGTTGGCAGTTGGCAGTAGTCAGTTAACAGTTAACAGTCAAAAGTCAACAGTTAACAGCCAACAGTTAACAGTCAACAGTATTATAGTTGCAACTCCTTAAATGTGGAATAGTATAACTAACCTGCGACTAATGTCGCCGTCAATACCAGCAATTGTCAAAATAATCTTGTTTTTCTCGACTTGGATTGTGGTGTGGCTACCTGTAGCGATTGTGCTGGCGATCGCCCTCAAATGGCATCCGCCCCAACCTTTAGGCAACAAAAAACTACCTTTACTCGCCTCCCTCTACTTAATTGTTCCCTTCATTTTGTGGGCGACAACTTGGATCGAAGGCACATCTTTTGCCGACTGGGGTTGGGATTGGCAACCCGCAACTTTGATATCCTCGCTGCTAGGATTAACATTAGCAGTAGTCAGCTTAGCAATTTTGTTCGGCGTGCAATTAACCGCTGGTTGGATCGAACTGCAAAGTAGCACAGTTCAAACCGAAATAGGCGAAACAATCATTAATCCTGCGGCTGCAATCCTGAAGCCTTCCACTCTGCTGACTCTGTTATTAGCAGTGTGGATTAGCGCTACAGAAGAGTTAATCTTTCGCGGCTGTTTGCAAAATCTACTCCAGCAAGATTACTCAATATTAACCGCAGGTGCGATCGCCAGTTTCATTTTCGCGATCGCCCACCTAATTTGGGCCGCCAAAGAAACTCTACCGCAACTCCCAGGATTGTGGCTGATGGGCATGGTTTTAACCTTAGCCCGCATCGCCGACAATGGCAGTTTAGGATTGGCGATCGGACTTCACGCCGGGTGGATTTGGGGTATAACTACCGTAGATACAGAAGGCGCAATTAAACCTACCCAAAATGTACCCGAATGGATTACAGGAATAGCAGCAAAACCCCTAGCAGGTGCAGCCGGAATCCTGTTACTGCTAGCAACAGCAGCCGTAGTTTTGTTAATTAAAAATTAAAACCTAACACCCCAAACCCCTTTAAAATTAGCTATTCTCTTCCTCTCTTCCTCCGCGCCCTCTGCGCCCTCTGCGGTAAAAAAAAAGATTAGATTCAATCACTCCGAAACTAAAACCACAAAAAAACACAGATAACAGAGCCATCAACCAGCCTTCATCTCCGGTTAAAAGTCTAAAATTAATTCAAATGTCGATCGATCGTCACAATCGAAATTGGATTCAACGCATCAAAACGAGTCAAACTCCCCGCAGAAACAGAACGTGATAACTGCACCTGCACAATTCGGTAACTCCAGTGCGGTTCCCGGCGCACCCGATCGCCAATCCAGCTCAAAACAGTAGCAATATCCTCAAAAGCATCCAAAGCCAGCACGATCGAGCCTCCAGCGAGCAGCCGCAGCGCGCAAACACCCAAAATTTTAGTCAACCCTCCACCGCTGCCACCGATAAAAATCCGGTGCGGGGGACGCAAGCGATGCAAGATTTCCGGGGCGGTTCCGTGAATTGAGAACACATTTTGCAGCCCAAAACGGCCACAATTGAGTTCGATCGCAGAAGTACCAGAAACCGTTTGCTCGATCGCATATACTTCAGACTGCGGGAATAAACGAGCAATCTCGATCGACACAGAACCGTTACCAGCACCCACATCCCAGACAACTTGTTCCGGTTGCAAAGCCAATTGTGCCAGTACCAACACCCGCACCTCCCGTTCAACTGTCAAACCAGGCCTATCGCCACAACCGATAAAAGCTGCATCGGGAATCCCCAACAAAGGCAACTTTCCCAAATCCAAAGCTTCTGTCGGTGGAGACTGCCGCAGCATCACCACCACGCTCAAAGCGGCAAAAGACTCTCCCAGCAAAGCTGACAGAGACCTGCAACCCACCGTCTCCTCGGCAGAACCCAAATTTTCGCAAACCCAAAACTGGTAGCGTGTGGGCAAATCTAGAGCTTTTACTAAACTTGCTATAGTCGCCGGAGTCCGAGTTTCGTCCGCGAGTACCGCAATCTTCTCGACACCCAGCTTGAGTTTTGCCGTCAGTTCCTCAAAAAAACGTCCCTGGGAACCCACAAAATGAGCATCCTGCCAGGGGATGTGCAAGCGGTTAAAAGCCAACTGCACTGAGCTCACATGGGGGTGAAATGTCAATTTATCTGCCGGAATTTGGGCAATTAGCAACTTTCCCCAGCCGTGGAACAGCGGGTCGCCGGCTACTAAAAGTACGATCGACCCTCGCCCCCTTTCCACCGTCTCCGCATTCGGCTCTAACTGCGGCTCAGTAGCCAACCAACGCCGAATTTCGAGAATTGCTTCGGTTAAATCTTCCAACGCCCAGCGCTCTCCGCTGTGCTGCGGAAAATAGCTCAAATGCCGATCGCTCCCGATCAGCAGAGCCGCCATTTCTACAACCTGCCGCGCCGAGGAACTCAGCCCAGCAGCTCCATCTAAACCAATACCAACAACGTGTACAGTCACTTTTTCATCAAAAATTAAAAAACCAGAATTACTGATTTTTCCTGGTTTATCATAAATTTTTTGCTTGATTTTGTTACCAAGCCAGAATAATTAAAGCATTTAATCGGCAATATCCTGACTCTTGAAACAGAGGAGATGGGAGAGGGGGGAGAGGGGAAGAGGGGGAGAATGGGAGAGGGGAGAGGGGGAGATGGGAGAGGGGGAGAGGGGGAGAGGGGGAGAATTGAGAGAATTGGGAAAATATTCCTTGATTGAGTCCTCTGAATTCTGACTTGTATCCGTTAAATTCCCTACCTGGCTCGTTGCCGAACTTCCCTCTTTCCTCTTCCTTCTTCCTTCTTCCCTCTTCCTTCTTCCCTCTTCCTTCTTCCTTCTTCCTTCCCCTTCCTTAAAATTCAAAAACAGGCCAATCCGGTTGCCGAACATAGCTAGTCATGTCGTCAAACTTCCGCAGTTCGGCTCGGTGCACGCACAGTTCCTGGGGCGTGTCGAGCCATTGGTCGTTTAACTCAGACATCAGGGTGCACAAACGAGCGCGGTCTAGGTTCGGCCCGATGTCCCCAAAATAAGCCAGAGTAATGTGTGCCGTAAAATGATATTGCTGTTCAATTCCCAAAGCCATTAAATCGGGATTTTGATAGATCGATCGACGAAACTCCAGAATTTGCTTGTAAGAGTTTTCGTCCGTTGGTGCCAAACAGACACCCACAGCTCTAGTCATCACCATCAACCCCAGCACCGTCCAGCGTATGGGAGGGCCGCCCGCTAGGGGTTTGCAGGCGGCAAAACGATCTTTCATGCGATCGCGGAGTTGCCCCTCAAATTCTGGATTTTTATCAGAGGCATCTCGAAAAGCGCTGCTCCAAATCACATCAGCCAGGGTTAAATGGAAGCTATCAGGAGGCAGTGCCACAAGCGCACCGTCCGCGATTTCCTGCAATAGCCGTTGTTGGACTGAGTTTAAATTACTATAAAGTGCAGTATTTTCTGCATCTTCCCCCGCAGGTGGCGTAATCACCGAATAACCTGGAAAAGGTACAGGAGTTCTCCGACCGGCTTCGTCGGGCTTAAATTTTGGAGATTCCTGAATGTGTTCCACCTGGGACTTGTAGGAGTCCAGCAGCGTCATTCGCGCCACCCGATTTACGTAAGCTTGATAAGTATCATCCAATCTTGATTTCCTCGCGGTGAAATACTCCCACACCAAATTTTATATTATGCTGCGGGCTTCCATCACTCCGATTCAGGATATGTTGGACTGGCTGCGCCTGCAACTCTAATTTTTTCGGCTACTGAGCGTTAATAATGCAAATTTACCTGTTTTGGGGGGAAGATGACTTTGCGATCGCGCAAGCAGTCACAAGTTTGCGCCAAACAGTCCTCGACCCCAATTGGGCTAGTTTTAACTATGACAAGATTATTGCCGATCGAGCCGACGCTGTGGTTGAAGGACTCGATCGAGCTTTAACGCCACCCTTCGGTACCGGCAGCCGTTTTGTCTGGCTAGCAAATACGACTGTCACGCAGCAGTGCTCTGCGGAACTGTTAGCCCAATTTGAACGGACGCTGCCAGTAATTCCCTCTACCACGGTGTTACTGCTGACATCCGTCAAAAAACCAGACAGCAGGCTCAAGTCTACTAAGTTACTCGCTAAGTCCGCCGAATTTCGAGAATTTTCACCGATTCCGCCTTGGAATGACAAAGAATTAGCCCAGCGAGTCCGCCAAGTCGCCGCCGAAATGAATGTCAAATTGACCGCCACGGCGATCGAACTTTTGGCCACATCCATCGGCAGCGATACCCGTCAGCTATACAGCGAACTCGAAAAATTGCTGTTGTTTGCCGGCAACCGCAGCCAACCTCTCAACCCGGAGGAAGTCGCCGCACTGGTGCACTGTCACGCCCAGAATACCTTCCAGCTAGCCGATGCGATCCGCGAGGGCAATACCTCCTCCGCTTTGGAGCTATTGGCGGGCTTAACGGCCCGGAGTGAGCCTGGTTTGAGGATTGTGGCTGGCTTGACTGGTAAGTTTCGGATTTGGCTGTGGGTGAAGGCGATGATCCAAGCGGGCGATCGGGATGATAAAATTGCTCAAGCTCTAGACCTCGGCAATCCGAAACGAGTATACTATTTTCGCCAAGAAGTCAAGAACGCCAGCTTAGAAAAACTGCAAAAAAGCTTGCCTTTGCTGCTAGAGTTAGAAGCTTCTTTAAAGCGGGGCCGGGAAGAAATCTCCACCTTGCAAACCAAGGTGATAGAACTTTCTAGCTTGTTTCGCTGACGAGAGACAGCGCAGCAGGAGTGGCTCGTCAGTGTAAATTTTTACAACAAATTGCGCGATCGGATAGATCCTTGATGCCCGATATCTGGCAAAAAGCTCAATAGATAGAAGAAATAGTCTCAGAATGCCACAGTAGAAGTTAATGTGGTAAATAAATATTGTCCGCCGCCGAACGCCGATCGATTAATATTATTTGCCGGCTCTCCACCCCCCCCAAAAAAAAGAGCGCTACCCATGACACAACAGAACCTGCGGGAACTTCTGAAGCAGGGCGATCCAAAAGCGATCGCATCTAGCATCAACCGTACACTCAAACCCAAAGGCATCAACGCCGATGTGACGCGGGACAACGGCTGCCTCCACATAATTCTGGAGTCAGACAAAGTACCGAATCAAACGGCATTGGTCGATTTCATCCGCAGCGGGATGACGAATTTGGGAGTAGAATCAATTCACACTGTCAAGGTTTACGGGCGTCGCACAGGTGACGGATCGCCTGCGTGGGAAGATGAAATAGATCTGATGCCCGCAGAGCCAATGCTTTATGCCTCGGATACTGGAATGCCTGACGACTCTATAGGTTTAGATGATGTCGAGCCCGATAGCGAAGACTACTATGAAGAGGGAGAATTCGATCGAGATGACGAAGACGACAATGAGGAAAACGAAGACGAAGATGTAGCTCCGCCTCCCAAAAAACAATTCCCCAAATGGCTAATACCTGTGGGTATTTTAGTGCCTCTGGGGGCGATCGCAGGGCTTTACTTGACCAACAATTTACCCTTCGGCGGTGGCTCAAACCCAGAACCGAGTGCTCCCGAAGCAGCTTCCCCCTCCCCGAAAGCCTCATCTGGCGCGTCTAAACCCGGCACATCCTCTCCCACTCCATCGGGGCCCCCACAAGCAGCCTCTCCTGCACCAAAAGCCGCTCCCACTCCTGCTGCGCCAGCCAGCCCACCTCCGACAACTCCAGCACCCAAAGCTGCATCGGCATCTCCGGTTCCCAAGGCAGCTTCTCCTGCATCTCCCGCGCCCAAGGCAACATCTCCTGCACCAAAAGCCGCCGCACCTAAGCCTGACTTTTGGAGAGAAGGCGTTAACAACGCTCAGAAGGCAGCAGTTTTGGCCCAGACGGCTCAATCTCAAACTGAGTGGATTGCAGTAGCAAGCGAGTGGCAGAAAGCGGTTCAGCTTATGAAAACAGTACCGTCAACTAGCCCGAACCATCAAAAAGCCCAGCAAAAAGCGGCAGAGTATCAGGCTAATCTGATTGTTGCCAACCGCAGGGCGGCGGCAGCGCCTTAAGAGTTTTGAGTTTTGAGTTGAATACTCGATCTTTAAAAAGTCAAAAGTCAAAAGTCAAAAGTCAAAAATCTTGTTTTTACTAAAGCTTTGTTACTTTTGACTTTTTTCAATTTGACTAAAAAATCCCAATGATTTAGCTGGTGTGCCCTCGCTTCGTTGTTATACTAAAAGATGGGATGCAGTAAAAAAAAAGAATGCAACTGTAGACTCGCGATCGAAACCCTGATAGTCATATAGCGCAAAAAAGTGTGAGTTTTGTCAAGCGCGATCGATTCTTTCTTGCCTTTTTTCTAATGACTTTTTCCCCCATTACCCATTACCTGATGTACCTCACCGCTCTTGAGAATGGCTATAAGTCTTTGCCAATTATTCAATTATTCAATTATTCAATTATTCAATTATTCAATTCTTTAATCTTTAATCTCTAATCTTTAATGCCGGATTATGGTTAGTATCTATTCCGAATTCAAAAATATTGGCAGCAGTCAAGCGCTTGTGGGTGAGGGGAAATTAGTATTGAGTCGGGAACAGTCGATCGGGCGATCGGGAGCGGCAGTGCCGTTGGTCTTGGCTGTGGCAGACTCTGCCTGGTAAACTTGGAGGCGATCGCGCCCTGCGTCTTTGGCTTGGTACAGCGCTGCATCGGCTGCGTCAATCAAAATCGAGGCTGGGGATTTAGATGCAGGAACCATACTCGCTGCTGAGTCGGCTGCGTCAACCAAAATAGAGGCTTGGGATTCAGATCCAGGAACTATAGTCGCTATCCCCAGACTGACAGTGACGTACAGGCTCACCTGAGAACCAGCGTGAGGAATCTGTAAAGCTGCGATTTTGAGCTGTATGTGTTGGGCTACCAGCGTGGCCCCTTCACTCGCCGTATTCGGCAAAATAACGGCAAATTCTTCGCCTCCGTAGCGAGCTACTAAATCGGCGGGGCGATCGACTGCATTGCCGATCGCCTGGGCGACTTGCCGCAAACAGTCGTCTCCCCTTGGATGTCCGTAGGTATCGTTGTAACTTTTAAAAGAATCAATATCGCACAAAATTAGGGACAGAGGCATTTGTTCCCGCTCTTGTCGGCGCCACTCCCTGTCTAAATACTGATCGAAGCGGCGGCGGTTTGCTAGCTGCGTCAGTTCGTCTAAAGTTGCTAAACGCTCTAACTTGAGGTTGGCTGCTTGCAACTGCTGATAGAGTTCTGCTTGTTTGATCGCGATCGCCAACTGGGCGGCCAGATTCGACAGCAACTCGACTTCCAACTGCATCCACTGTCTGGGACTGCACTGGTGAGCCATCAACAGCCCCCACAACTCCTCCCCTTGCACTAGCGGTACCACCAAATAAGCTTTCACGTCAAATTGTGCGAGCAAGTCAATTTGATTTTGGGGCAAATTGGCGGCCGAGACATCGGCGATTGGTCGGATCGCCCGATGTTGATATGCTTCGAGATAGAATTCGTCAATACAAAACTTTTCCAGGGTTTCTCCCAGCATCGGCCGACAGTTGGGTGCTACAGATTCCACTGTTACCGACCCCGTGGCGGGTCCAGGGCAGAGACTGCCGCCGCTACAGGGGTTGAAGCGGACGATCATCACTCGATCGGCATTTAGGAACTGGCGCACTTCTGTCACTGTCGTGCTGAGCACTTCGCCCAAATCCAGAGACTGACGGATGTGCTGAGTAATCGTCCCCATCAATTTTTCCCGTTCGTTTTGCTGCCGCAGTGCCTCTTCTGCCCGCTTGTACTCGGTAATATCTTGAGCAGTGCCGAAAATTTGTTTGGGCTCGCCCTCTGCTGTGCGGGCGAACACTTGATCGCGACAGCGGAACCAGCGCCATTCGCCCGATCGATGTTTCAGTCGGTACTCCAACTCCAAAATCCTGCCGTCTTGGGCCTTGGGAAATTTTTGCAGGTGCGCGGAAACCTTCTCCAAATCTTCTGGGTACACCAAACTGGAAAACAAAGCCGTTTCCATCTGTAAAATTTCTTCGGGATGGTAGCCGAGCAAATTAAAAGCCTGACCATTGACGTAGACGTTGCGCTGTTCTGTCACATCGTAGATGTAAAGCAAATAAGGCGCCGCGTCAGCAATCTGCTGGATGAAATGCTGGCTCTCGCGCAATTCTTCCTCGATCCGCTGGCGCACTTTCACTTCTTCCACAGCTTGATCCCGCATTGTGCGGTAAGCTTGGATGCGGTGGGTGAGGTCGGTCACGTCTTGAATCACCAACAGTGCGTAAAACGATGGGCAATTGACCCCCGGCCATATTGATGACGAAGCTGAGGGTGGAGATTTTCTAGACAAAAAAGCACTTCTTGGTGATCCGACTCCGAGAGTACCGTCTGATTGCAACTCAAGAGTATGGAGAACCCAGTCTCTAATCTCCTGTTCTTCTATGCCAGCCTCCAAGGCCGGCACAGCATTCACAGTAGTTTGCTGGATGCGCTGCTGGCCGTCTTGCCAAATTGCCGGAATCAGGTGCTTGTGAATTTGAGAAGAAAAAATTGTTGGCGGGCCTCCTGCAAAGATTTGCTTGAAGCGAGTGGCGTACTTTAGCTGACTCAGGTGAGGAAAATGGGTTGTGATCTTTGTTCCCAATATTTGGCTGCGGGGAATTTTTGTCCAGTCTTCGAGACAGGCATTCCAAAACAGCACCACAAAATCATCTTGCAGCAAGCATGCGCCGACTGGTACGCTGTCGAGAACACCAAACTTTTCCTTAATAGTTTTGCTCTCCTCGATCATAGACCCCCGGCAAGTTGATTGATCGCAACCAACAAGGTGTCAAAGGAACTGACATTGAAAATGAGGATGATATCTCCTTCAATGTGAAGCTTTTCAATAATGAAACGGGTCTGGGCTAATAAAACAACTGTATCAGTACCCACACCGCCAGATGTCAGCAAAGTAGCGATCGTCCCTTCCGTGTAATTGGGAATTGAGTAGTTCAGGCGCTGCTGAAGTACGTTGCTGATTGCACCCATGACCCCATTGATCACAATATTTCCGACTTCACTCAGCGTACCAATTTTGACTGAATCTAGGTCGTGAGTTCCAACTTCTTCCCCTGTCAGCATCGTCACGAGCATTGCCGCGCTGTTGGTGGGAAAGACTAACTGGGCAATACCTCCAAAGGAACCAGTGAATTTAAGCTGGACGGCAGCGATTTGTTCGCCGTTGAGATGCTGCTCTAATTGTGCTTGCACGTCTGCAGGAGACAAGACTTGGAGGTAAGGGATTTGCAAGCGAATGGGAGATTCGATCATGTCGTTCAAAATCCCTGCTGCTTGACCGATCCCGATGTTGACGAGTTCCTGCAAAGCATCGAGCTGTCGAGCGCTTAATTTCATGGGGTGATCTCCTCGCTGGCACTGAGAGCTTTATTGATCCACCCGATCAGTTCGTCTGAGTTCGGCATTTTGTGAATGACTGCCAGGGCTCCGAGTTCCATGCACTCGGATTTGGTGGTCGCTTGAATGTCTGCGGTAATGACGATGACTGGAATTTTATATCCTCTCTCGCGCATGGCTTGCAGGACTTCCCGACCTTCCATTTCCGGCATCAGCAGATCTAAGAGCATACAGTTTGGGGTTTTAGTCGCCAACAGCTCTAGAGCTTCGGGGCCGCTCGCTGCTTCCCAAGTCTCGTATCCTTCTGCTCGCAGGATTTTGCAGATTACCCTGCGAGTCAACCACGAATCTTCGACAACGAGAATTGATGTCACTACGTTCTCCTCCTTCAATTGTTTAGGACTGACCGGCGTTGCAGGTACTGCTTTGATCTTGACAGTAGTTTAAACTGTTGGGATGGTGTGCGATCGCAGTGGCTGAATTGCTGTTCTTAAAAACTAACGCATTAAGGTGTTCGATAGTTGAGTCTCTTTGATTATGGGAACAAAAAACCCGGTTTCGGAATGAAACCAGGTTGGCGGGATCTGTATTGCTTGTAACACCGGCGATCAATTATAGATTACTAAACGCTTCCTGAGGGAATCTACTCGCTTTTTAGCCGTGGCATTCTCTGGATCGTAGGCGAGGGCTTGTTCGTACATTTCCAAGGCTTGAGCTATTAATTTCTTGCGCTCGTAGGCGTGACCCAGATTGTTGAGAGATGTAACGTATTCTGGTTGCAACTTCAGGGCTTCTTTGTACTGGCGGATTGCGATGTCGTACTGTTCTTGGCCGAAGTGCGCAAAACCTAGGGCGTTGTAAAGAAACGCCAGATCTGCTTCGCCTTCTACGTCTTGGGTTTTCAGGGCTTTTTGAAACAGTACGATCGCCTGGGAGTAAAGTTTTTTATCTACATAAATACTTCCCAACTCATAGTATTCCTGTGCTGTTCCTTTTTCTAGGGTCAGCTTGTTTTCTAAGCGTTCCAAGGACATTTCCAGCCTCCGAGTTTTGAAAATCTGGCGCACAATAAACCAGGCACTGCTGCCGAGTATAATCAGCAAAACAGACACGTAAACAATTAGCAAATTACTGTCCATGTTTTTCTTAAAATTAGGTAGATTCAGTGGAAGGTTTTATTTATTTTAATTCAGCTAATCTCAGAGATTTGCCTCTGCAACTGTATAAAAAACACGAAAACGGCGATCGACTAGCCCGATCGCGATTTCACAAAAAGCAAGAATCCAGAAGTAAGAACAAAGAAGGAAAATTGGTCTCAATCTCCTAAATTTATCAGGAGTTTTCCTTCTCTGGCAGATAGCTAAATCTTTCTTACTTCTGCTTTCTTCCTTCTCAAAACCGATCGAGCTTTCACGCTCCGGCTCGGTTTGCCATTTCCACGACTTTACCGAATGTTGCAGGGTCAATGATTGCCATTTGTGCCAGCATTTTGCGGTTGATTTCGATATTGGCTTTCTTCATGTTGCCGATCAGTCTGCTGTAGCTCGTACCGTGTAGGCGAGATGCAGCATTGATCCGAGCAATCCACAGGCGGCGGAAATCGCGTTTGCGTTTTTTGCGATCGCGATAACCGTTACGCAGGGCTTGCATCACCCGTTGGTTAGCTGTGCGGAACTGTTTGGACTGTGCGCCTCGGAAACCCTTAGCTAATTTGAGAATTTTTTTGCGGCGCGCTCTGGCGACATTACCGCGTTTTACCCGTGTCATCTTTAATTTCCGTTAAACTTTACAAGTATGGAAGCATTAACCGCACGTTAGCATCATTGGTCTCATCGATGACGACCAGCTTAGAGAGACGGCTTTTGCGAGCTGAACTTTTGTGTGAAAGCAAGTGGCTTTTGTAAGCTTTGCGGCGCACAATTTTACCGGTGCCGGTCGCTCTAAAGCGCTTTGCGGCTGCTTTGCGAGTTTTGAGTTTTGGCATGGGATGGTGTTATTTGGACACAAGCTCTAACGGTATCACGTTTTTGGTACTTTCTGCAAGGGAGATTTGCGGGTTGCGATTTAGGGAGAGCGTCGGAGGGCGATCGCGCGATCACATTGGTTTCGCGCAACCCCAGATTGTAGAATTTTAGCTGAAGGTCGATCGAGCTAACCGTCGCGCACCATCCAAACCAACCGCCTCAAAAGTGCGCCACAGGAGGCACAGCATAGTCATTGAGGTCAATTGTCAGAGTTTTTGCCTCCAACTTCAAAAATCTCCAAACAGTACCGCTGGTGACGCTGCCATAAATTGTGGCGATCGGGATATTGTTAATTTCATTAAACTTTTGAGCCGCCACCATTTCGGCCGCACACTGTCTCAAACCTACTTTCAGGGAGCATCTCAGTTGCAATTTTGAGCGTGCGAGCTTAAGAACTCGCGCTCTATTCAACACTCGCGATCTCTTAAGCTCGCACTGTTAAGAAATTGCTTTTTCGCAAAATGAGTTTTTGGGTTGGGTGACGAGAAATATAGAAATAAACCCGGTTTCTGAGATTTACAGCGAGTGGTGAGAAACCGGGTTTCTACGAGTTTTTGGGTTGGGTGACGAGAAATATAGAAATAAACCCGGTTTCTGAGATTTACAGCGAGTGGCGAGAAACCGGCTTTCTACGAGTTTTTGGGTTGGGTGACGAGAAATATAGAAATAAACCCGGTTTCTGAGATTTACAGCGAGTGGTGAGAAACCGGCTTTCTACGAGTTTTTGGGTTGGGTGACGAGAAATATAGAAATAAACGCGGTTTCTGAGATTTACGCAGAATATATCTCAAATGGGTTTTATAAACAGAAAAAGCCAAATCCGCATCTGCGTTTATCCGCCTTAATCTGCGGTTTTCCTATCAATCAAAAAATTATGAAATCAACCTAAAGATTGCCAATTCTCAATTCCCATATATCAAAAAAAAATAGGCTAGCCATATTTCACAGCGCCTATCTCAATCAAAATTATGATGGTTCACCGCAACGCCGTCTTACCTCAGCTTTTGACCTGGTATTTTACCAGGTGGGCACCGTTGGCTCGGACTTAAAGTTTCTGGGTACAAGCCCAGTTTACTGCTGTCCAAACATCTTGATTCCCTAGAGTTAAGAGTTATAGATCAAAAAAACATTATTGGCAGTCACCAACGTCGCAGTAGAACCTTTATTTAATATACAGCAACTAACCAGATTTTGGCAAGCTTTGAGCAATTTAACTTGCATACCAGATGGATTCTACGGTTTGAGCGATCGCACTAGCTGACTTTCCCCCATTCCCCCCCAAGTCCCCGTCGAACAGAACAGTAACGTGACCGAGTTTGCGACCCGGACGCGATTCTTTTTTACCATACCAATGCACAAAAGCGCCACTGATTTGTGCCAGTTCTTTTCGTTTCTCTAAATAATCCGACTCGGCAGACTCGTAGCCTAGCAAATTTACCATCACAGCACCTGCACATTTCAGATCGCAATTGCCTAAAGGCAGTTGACAAACTGCGCGCAAATGCTGTTCAAATTGTGAAGTTTCGCAAGCATCGATGGTAAAATGTCCTGAGTTGTGGGTGCGGGGGGCAATTTCATTGACAAACAGCTTATTGTCGGCGGTTAAAAATAATTCAATACCGAATATGCCGACAGCTTCCAAGTCATTGAGGAGAGTGCGGGCGATCGCACAAGCTGCGGTTTTGACATCTAAACTAATATCGGCGGGTGCAATCACCAGGCGGCAAACCTGATTTTGCTGTTGAGTTTCGACGATCGGGTAAATCGCAATTTCCCCAGTTGGCGATCGAGCCGCAATCACTGCTAATTCGCGATCGAACGGCACAAACTCTTCTACCAGCAAAGACTGACCTTTAAGTTTAGCACTAATTAACTCAAAACTTGCCCGTTCTTTAACAATAAAAGTACCTTGGCCGTCATAACCGTGGCGGCGAACTTTGACGACAAACGGAAAGTTGATTGCCCCAGATTGCGAGTCTTGTTCCATCTGTGCGCTGTCGGAAACAGAAATTGCTAAATTATCGATCGCAACTTCATTAACGATGGGATCATCCTCCACACCCTGCGGTTCCAGCAACAAATCCAGGCGCAAATCTGCCAGATCATTCAGCGCCCAAAACCTCGGAGTTGGCAAACCTAAATCTTTTAAATAACAGCGTTGTACGTACTTATCCAACAACGGAGAAAGCGACGACAAACTCGGTCGAAATAACACACCTTGCTGTTCCAATACCCGCAAACCATCCAAATCTACAAACTCATTTTCAAAAGTAATAACATCGCAGCCATCCGCCAATTGATCCGTAGCCAAAACATCATCAACAGCAGCGAAAACAGCACCCGCAGCAACCGAAACTGCCGGGTCAGTAGCATTAGGAGTTTGCACTACCAATTCAATACCCAGCGCGCTAGCAGCATCTCCCATCATCGAAGCTAGCTGGCCGCCGCCGACAACGCCCACCCGCTTCAATTTGGCAGACGAACTCGCAGCGGTTTGATTTGATTTCATGTGAGTAAAATTCCTGGTGTCAACCTGTCTATTTTATCGCTATTTGTACCAGGATGAATGAGAGTAATTGAATATTTAAAAGCCAGGTTCTTTTTTCAAATTGCATGATTGAATCGAGGCAGTACCCAGAAAAATTTGGAGGCGAAAGTCTTTGATTCTTGAACGATCCCAGGTTTTGGTAAACAGCGCTCCAGTCCCACTCCTCCAGAAAAGTGCCACATCTAGCAATTCCTTCGCGCCAAGCATGGCATAATTGACAGCACTGCAAAAAGCAGATAGACAGGTGCAAACACTGAAAATCAAACATTCAGAGAACAAAATTTATAGGTGAGGATGCTGTGAAAGTTTTGGTTGTGGGGAATGGAGGTCGCGAACACGCGATCGCGAAAAAACTGCTAGAATCTACGCGGATTAAACAAGTCTTCTGCGTACCGGGCAACGGCGGCACAGCTACCACCAAAGGCTGTCAAAATCTGTCGCTCAACATCGACGACTTCCAAGGCATCGAACGCTTTGTGATGGTGAACAACATCGGACTCGTCATCGTGGGCCCAGAATTGCCCCTATCGCTAGGCATCGTTGACTACTTCCAACAGCGAAAACTGATGATTTTCGGCCCCACCAAAGCCGGCGCCCAAATTGAATCGAGCAAATCCTGGGCCAAAGAATTGATGCTCTCTTCAGGCATCCCAACACCCAAAGCTGCCGTATTTACAAACGCAGAAGCAGCCAAAGCCTACGTTGTGGAGCAAGGAATTCCCATAGTCATCAAAGCAGACGGACTCGCATCAGGCAAAGGAGTCACCGTTGCCACCACCGTCAAAATGGCTCACAGCGCCATCAACACCATTTTTCGAGGTGAATTCGGCACCGACAACATCCGAGTCGTCATCGAAGAATATGTAACTGGTCAAGAAGTTTCGATTCTCGCCCTTACCGACGGTATCACGGTGGAACCGCTGCTGCCGGCCCAAGACCACAAAGCGATCGGCGAAGGCGACAAGGGAGCCAACACCGGCGGTATGGGAGCCTACGCCCCAGCGCCCATTGTCACCCCAGAGCTCATGGAGAGGATTCAAACAGAAATTCTGGAACCCACCCTCGCCGCGCTGCAAAAACGCAACATCGACTACCGGGGCGTCCTCTACGCAGGTTTAATGATTACAGCGGAAGGAGAACCCAAAGTCTTAGAATTCAACTGTCGTTTCGGAGATCCCGAAACTCAAGCGGTTTTGTCCCTGCTGGAGACTCCTCTGGAAGATTTGGTGCTGGCTTGTTGTCAGCAGCGTCTCGGTGAATATTCCAACATTCGCTGGAAGTCGGGGGCTGCTGTGTGCGTAGTTTTGGCTTCGGGGGGCTATCCTGGAAATTACCAAAAAGGCAAAATTATTACAGGTATTGAGGAAGCTGAAGCCAAAGGTGCAGAAGTGTTTCACGCCGGCACTCAGTTGAAGCAGCAGTTAGTTACCGAGGGCGGCCGCGTTTTGGGTGTGACTGCGACGGGGGAAACTTTGGAACAAGCTATAAACAAAGCTTACACAGCAGTAGATTGTATTGAATTTGAAGGGGTCTACTGTCGCCGGGACATCGGCCGTCGAGCGTTGGGCGATCAAAATTAGGAATTGCGACATCGACCGCCATCGGCAAGCCAAGCATTCTCAAAGTAGAAGTGTAACAATGAAGTTTGGTATCTCTGCGGTGGCGGTAGCGGACTGGTCGCTGCTGAAAATTCGATCGACCAAAAACTCTATTAAGCAAATCTACCTAATTAAACGTAAAATATCGATCGCTAAAAAGATTGCTGTGTATATCTTCTTCCGTCTTCCTTCTTCCGTCTTCCTTCTTCCGTCTTCCGTCTTCCGTCTTCCTTCTTCCGTCTTCCGTCTTCCGTCTTCCTTCTTCCTTCTTCCTTCTTCCTTCTACTTAATCTTGCTTTTAATATTAAACTGGTGAACTGGTAAAATGCTGGCCATACTAAACAAAATCGGAGAAATTATTGCCCGCTGGTGGTCGGATTTTACCCTCCAGACTCGCCTGATGGCCGGTGCTACCCTCGTAGTTTCGTTAATTATGAGCGCCCTGACTTTCTGGGCCGTGAATACTATCCAGCAAGATGCCAGACTTAACGATACTCGCTACGGCCGCGACCTCGGTTTGCTGTTATCGGCCAATGTGGCGCCACTGATTGCGAAAAACGATCGCTCAGAAGTTGCCCGTTTTTCCCGCCAATTTTACAGCAGCACCTCCAGCGTCCGCTATATGCTGTACGCCGACGAAGCAGGGGATATTTTTCTGGGAATACCTTTCTCGGAATCGGAGGTGCGCACTTCCCTGACGCTGCGCCGCCAAATTAAACTCCCGGATAATTTTATCGCCGACATTGAGGCGAGAAATTTGACTTCTTTGCCTTTGGTGCGGCAGCACTTAACGCCAGACGGAGAAGTGACTGATGTATTTGTACCGCTAATTCACGAAGATAAATATTTAGGCGTTTTGGCGATCGGCATTAACCCAAATCCCGCAGCAGTGATCTCTTCAAATCTGACTAGGGATGTCACTTTAGCAGTATTTGTCACCATTTGGGTGATGGTTATTTTGGGCGCTGTATTTAATGCCCTGACAATTACTCACCCGATCAAACAATTAGTATTTGGGGTAAAAAATATCGCGGGCGGGAATTTTAAGCAGCGAGTTGACCTGCCTTTGGGGGGAGAATTGGGCGAGTTGATTGGCAGTTTTAACGAGATGGCCGAGAAATTAGAAAGTTATGAAGAACAAAATATTGAAGAGTTGACAGCGGAAAAAGCGAAGTTGGAAACTTTGGTTTCAACTATTGCTGACGGGGCGCTGTTGCTGGATGCGAATTTGCAGGTGATTTTAGTTAACCCAACGGGGAGGCGGATTTTTGGATGGGAAGGTAAAAATGCGATCGGCATTAACGTCGTAAATATTTTACCTTCAGAAGTGCAGCGCGAGCTAGCAAGACCCCTGCAGGAAATAGCTGCGGGCGATCGCGAAGGCGGCGAATTTCGCATCTCAATCAGCGAACCAGTCAACCGTACCATACGGATTGTTTTAACTACTGTCATTCTGCACAAAGCATCCGACTCCGAACCACTGTGCAAAAGCTGCGTCCGCGATGAGGAAAATACCTGTACCGAGTCGGAACGCCCGAAGGCAATAGAGTGTACTTTCTACGAAGAAACCTCCAAACATCAAGGTTCTGGACAGTACCGCGAAAGTCTCAAAGGCATTGCAATGACAGTACAAGACATCACCCGCGAAGTAGAACTAAATGAGGCTAAAAGCAATTTTATCAGCAATGTTTCTCACGAATTGAGAACGCCTTTATTTAATATCAAATCTTTTATCGAGACTCTCCAGGAGTACGGAGAAGACCTTCAAGAAAGCGAGCGCCGGGAATTCCTAGAAATTGCCAATCGAGAAACCGATCGCCTCACCCGTTTAGTCAACGACGTGTTAGACTTGTCACGCCTAGAATCCTGCCGAATCTATCAACTAGACGCAGTTGACCTCCCGCAAGCTGTCGAACAAACCCTGCGGACTTATCAGTTAAATGCAAAGGATAAAGGAATTCAATTAGAGCAAGACGTTGACCCATTGTTGCCACCAGCTTTAGGTCATTACGATTTGCTGCTGCAAGTATTTGGGAATTTAGTAGGAAATGCCTTAAAATTTACGGAGTCCGGCGGCAAGGTCGGAATTCGAGCGTATTTGGTAGATTCGGACGTGGTGGCCGACAAAGACAGCGCATCCGGGAACCACAATTTGTCACCGAATACCAGAGATTTTCCGATAGTGCGGATCGAAATTTCTGATACTGGGATTGGCATAGATCCCGAAGACCAACAAGCAATTTTTGATCGCTTTTTCCGAGTAGAAAACCGAGTTCACACTCTAGAAGGCACCGGATTAGGTCTTTCGATTGTCAGAAACATTATTGACAAGCACCACACTAAAATCAATTTAGTTAGCGAAGTTAATGTGGGTACAACTTTCTGGTTTGACTTACCAGTTTATCAGCATAAACAATCACTAGATATGGAAAATGCTTGGCCGGTGGAAGCAAAGGTAGAGACTGAAACAAGTTCGACCCCAGCTAAAACTGTTTAATGGAAAATGAAAATTGAAATTCATGTTAATTAAGCTGCGACAGAAATTGTCTTAGCCTTAAGCGATGGTTCTGGGATGAGTTGACCATCATCTCGGAGGGTGTCAATATAAAGCTCAATTGCTTCTTTAATATTGTTTTCTGTTTCTTCAAGTGTCTTACCTGTAGAAATACAACCAGGCAAATCTGGAACATAAGCTGAATAGTTAGCGCTGGCCCATTCAAAGATTACAACATATTCTCTCATTATTCCTCTGGAAAGATCGCAATAACAACACTTCGGACAGTTTCATTGTTAACGCACTGGGCTAGAAACCCGGTTTCTACGAATTTTGCGACGAGGAACTATAAATCACGCAATAAACCGGGTTTCTGAGTTCAAAATTCTGTCGTGCGGTGGGGGCGGGTTTATAGATATTGTGGATCTATATGCAAGAAGTCTATTGTTGTTAATTTACCGGACAGGATAGGAAGCCCGATCGCACATTTCCCCAATTTTCCCTAAATTTCTCCTCGTTTACTCGTTTCCAGGGTTAGCGTGAAAACGAGTAAACGGGTAATTATATCAAGACCTAAGAAAGAGTTTTTCGAGCACGTTCCGATCGCTCTTCTGCGGTATCCATGACATCCGCCATTTTATCCACCATTTCCCCTGGATAATTTTCCAGTACCCGAGTAGAAAGCGAAATTCGGCCGCGACTTTCATCTAGATCAACCACCACGGCTTTCAGGGGTTGGCCTGGGGCAAAAACTTGTGCCAGGTTCTCAATATATTTTTGACTGACTTGCTTGATGTGTAGCAAACCGCTAACTCCTTCCAAGTCCACAAACACGCCAAAAGGCTTGATACTGCTGACTGTTCCTTCCACCAATTGACCGATTTCCAACTGACGGAAAGCAGAAGATTGAGTCGCCATCCGTTGCGAAAGTACGAGTTTTTCTCGTTCGCGATCGACTTCCAAGAAATTCACGGTCAAAGATTGACCAATTAGCGATTCTATGTTATCGCGTTGGGCTAAGTGCGATCGGGGAATAAAGCCGCGCATTCCCTCAACATCCACCGTCACGCCGCCCTTATTCGCGCCAGAAACCCGCACCTGAAGCACTTTACCAGTTTCCTGCAATGCAACTAAATCTTCCCAAGCTTGCTGAACTTGTAACTGTTTCAGAGACAGAGTAACTTGGCCGTTGGCATCTTGTTCGCGGATAATTAAAAAGTCCTGTTCCTCATCCAGCGGAACCACTTCCGACAAATCCGTAATTGTTCTCAAAGCAGCCTCTTCGATCGGCAAAAAAGCCGAAGACTTGCCGCCGATATCAACATACGCGCCGTTTGAGTCGTGCTCGAACACTTTACCACGCACTACTTGTCCCTTTTGAAACTCGTAATTGTGCTGTTCGAGGGCTTTAGCAAAATCATCCATCGAAAAAGATGCTTTTGCGCTTTGAGAACCTGTAGATTTGGAATTCATGTCAGTTTATTTGTCAGTTGTCAGTTGTTAATTGTCAGTTGTCAGTTGTCAATTGTCAGTTGTCAGTTGTTAGTAGAAAATTCTCCCCATCTCCCCATCTCCTCATCTCTAAACAGGTTGAAGTTCCTGTCGAAATAGCTCCTTCACCTGCACCCACGACTCGGCTGCTGCGGTAGCGTCGTAACTGCCGCGGTGGTCACAGAAGAAGCCGTGATCGGCATTGTAGCGGAAAATTAGG
Organism: Microcoleus sp. A6-C6; assembly: GCF_036705955.1. Classification (NCBI taxonomy): domain Bacteria; kingdom Bacillati; phylum Cyanobacteriota; class Cyanophyceae; order Oscillatoriales; family Microcoleaceae; genus Microcoleus; species Microcoleus sp. A6-C6. The sequence goes on from NZ_JAUBVR010000001.1 coordinate 178,403, forward strand.
TGAGGAATACTGTGTTTTTCCAATTCTGTGGCAATTTGGTCAACTTGTTCTGAGGGAATGCTGGGGTCTTGAGTGCCAAAAAAGGCGTAGAGAGTGCCTTTAATGTCGGCTGTGCGATCAATCGTGGGGGCTCCGCCGGGGGTATCCGTGGCAATACCAGCACCGTAAAAAGACGCTGTGGCCTTGATTCCGGGCAAAGTAGCGGCGAGGTAGGCGACGTGTCCGCCAAAGCAGAAACCGATGCAGCCAAAACCTTGTTGTTTGACGGATGGTAAGGTTTTGAGGTAATCGATGGCGGCTTGGATGTCGCTCAGCAGTTGGGATGCGGTAGTTTGTTCTTTGTATTCTTTGCCAATTTTGATAGCTTCGGGCGTGTAGCCGGTTTCAAAGCCGGGGGCTTGACGCTGGTAGATGGCTGGGGCGATCGCCACATATCCTTCCTTTGCTATTCTGTCAGTAACTTCGCGGATGTGCGAGTTAACGCCAAAGATTTCTTGGATGACGATAACTGCGGGAAATTGCCCTGCTGTGGCGGGTTGGGCTAGGTAAGCGGCGATTTGCAAATCTCCGTTGGGAAATGTAATATTAGCTGTGCGAATTTCTGGGTTGGTCATAGTTAGTTTTAGTGCAAATTTTGCTGTATGGCAAGTCTAAATCATTTGTGAATGATATTTTTTTAACGAACGAGCAAGATGCCCGTTCCACAATAAAATTAAGTTTTGTGGAACGGGCATCTTGCCCGTTCTTAACAATAGTGCTCTGGGGCCAATTCCACAATAAAATCAAATTTTGTGGAACGGGCATCTTGCCCGTTGCTAACAAGGATGTAAGATGTAAGTTCCCATTTTTTTTAGTAACTAATCCTCAAGTCTACAATATCACATTTCCCGGAAATCTCTGTTTCAAAATTGGCATCACCGGACAAGGTTTTTGTTCCTGCAAATTCTCCGGTTTGTTCCAAGTAAAAGGCCCTTTCTTCTCCGCCGCCATCCACAGCAAACTTTTGGCTCGCGTCATCGCTACATAAAGCAATCTAAACTCTTCGGCTTTTTTCAAATAATCTGCTTGTTCCCAGGCTTCACCCAGATTGGGTAAAGGATATTTTTCGTGCAAACTTGCTCGAATTTGTGCTCTCGCTACTTCGGCCAAGGTGAAATCTCCAAGAAATCTAGTTTGTGGCAAAACTCGCAAAGTTCCGGGGATGGTTTGTTCGTGCAAAAAAGGGATAAACACGCAATCCCAATCTAAGCCTTTGGCTTTGTGCATGGTAATAATTGTTAATTGACCTTTGCTGGTGTAGCGTTCTTCTATTTTGTCGTCTGCATCCACAGGTTCAAATTTTTCTGAACTGGCAATTTCGCTGATTACACTTAAAATATTGCTCATTGAATTGTTACCGACAGTTTGAATTGCTACTCGTTCTGCTAGTTTGTCGGCTGTGGCTAATTCTGTTTGATCGTATTGCAGTGCTAGGGCAAGAAATGAGATGATTTGATATGGTGGAAGTTCTAAGCGGGCTTGTAGCAAACCGCAGCAAAAATAGCGACATTTCTTAACTGGATCTGACTGCTTCGGGTCTAGGGGGCCTGGATATAGAAATTGTTCGGGGATTGTCGCAAAAGCATTATAATCTTGTTTGGGGATGAGTTGCCGATCGCTCAAAATCTTTAAGGCTGCTTTTAGGTAGTCTGGTGAGTGCGGGCGATCGAGAAATTGGAGCAATGTTAAGATTTCTAAAGGCACTTGAGAATGTCTATCTCGCTCTCCCACATCCTCAATTTTAATCCCGTATTTACTTAAATCAAAGCTTAATCCGTGTTTTTTCGGATTCTCTAGAACTTCTTTGATAAATTTACCCTGTTTATTTTCACGCACTAAAATCGCCATAGATTTTAAATTTTCTAAGGGCAATTTTGCAGGGTTTTCTGCATCGCTAACTTGACCGCCCAGTTCGAGATTATTCTCATTGTTCGCCCAGTCAAAATCCTCCGGCAAAAATGCCTCAACTAATTCAATGACTCGTTTGCCAATTAACTCAACACTCTGGTAAATATCGCGGGGATTATGCAATTCTAAGCCGCGACCAATGGGTGCGGGATTTGCATCATGCTGCGGATCATCGCTGGGTACGGTCTTAATAGTTTGATCGCGAAAAGGTTTTTCTATTTTGGCAAATTCCGAGCTATTCACCCATTGCAACATCTCGTTAGCTGCATCGATAATTACCTGGGTACTCCGACCCGCACCGTCCATTGTCGCTAATTTATTTTCAACTTCGCAGTCGTCACAAAATTGGTTAAAATAAATTGGATCTGCGGGAGTAAAGGTAGAATTAATTGCTTGATTTGGATCGCCAACTCTGATAAAATTGGGAGGTGAATTAGGACGCTCTGGATCGATAGCCAATTTTTTCAAAAGTTCAGTCTGCAAAGGTGTTGAATCCTGGGCTTCGTCCTCGAAAACGGCAAATACTTGCTTTTGCTCGATCGCCTTTGCTCTCGGATTGTCTAACACCCGCAAAGCTGCTAAAATCATTTCGTCATAATCGATAAATTCCCGACTCCTCAACAAAGCTTGATATTTTTGATATAAACCGCCGGCTACCGCTAAAATTTCATAACCGTCTCCAGTATCAAGAGCGCTCATTTCTAACAAGTCTTCTGGTGACAAACCCGAAGATTTTGCCTCGTGAATCACCGTTTTAGCTAACTGCGGCAAAATCTCCGTCCGTAAAACCGATTGTCGCCGCAGCCTCTCCGTTTCCTCTCCATCAAATTGCTGTCCTTCCAACAAAACTTGATATCTGCGGGGATTTTCGGCAATCCAAAGTTCTACACAAGTCCGAATTAATCGGTGATTTTGAGTCGGAGTGACTAAGGTCGAATTTTCTAAATTTAAACCTGACAAATCGGGATGGCGCATTGCAATATTTAATGCTAAACCGTGCAAAGTATGCACTGCAAAACCGCCTTGATATAAAGATAACTGTTGCAGTCTTTGGCGAATTTTAGTCTTAATATTAGCAGCAGCCGATCGCGTAAACGTCACGACAATTAACTGGCGGCGGTTGTGAAGCTGGTTACGGGCGATCGCAATTGCCGACGCAGCAGCCATTCCCGTAGACTTCCCGGCCCCTGGAACTGCCGAAACCGCAAGGGGGCCGCCTTGCCAATCCGCCATCTCGTGCTGGCCCGCACGCAAGCTGGCGCGAATTTTCAGACAAGCTTGTTCTCGCAAAACGGCGGCAATCTCTGAGTTTGAAAGCGCTGAGGCTGCATCCGGGCGATCGAGCTCGGTAGGCGATCGGCTAAAATCAGGATCAAATTCATCAGTCATTATTACATCCGCGTTTATCTGCGTTCATCTGCGGTTAAAAATCTAAAAATCTTCAACCTCTACCGTTTCCATTTTTGTATCAGGTAAACTAACGCTATCTATTCGAGCTTAAATTAAAACCAGCATAAAATCTAATACCCAAACCTTTTTACAGGAAAAACCCCCAATGAAAACTCACCTCAAAACCAATTCCCCGCCGCACAAGCCAAACCCAGATAACAACAGCACAACTCGCTTTGCAGTTGTAGCATTCTTAACTTTATCCTCCGCCATTGCTTTGCCAAGCTGCGGAGCCCCACCACCCAACGCTACAAGTGGCATAGCTTCATCCAGCAGCCGCGAAAGCCAAATGGCCGCATCTGCGCCCCAATCCTCACCCGCCCCAATCACAAGACAAGACGCACAGTCAAAAACTTCTGCTGTATCAAAAACAGCACCCCCAGCAACTCCAGCAACTCCTCCCCAACTGATTAAAAAAGCCGAACTCAGTGTCGTTGTCAAATCAATTGACACTAGCAGTAAATCTGTTACCGAGATTGTGAAAAAGCAGCAAGGCGATGTCTTAGGTTTCCAAAACCAAAAGCCACCGGATTCTAGTATCCGCCAAACCGCAACGGTGGAGATTCGGGTACCTCAAGCAAAGTTAGAAACTACTTTAGATGCTTTGGCCAAGCTCGGAAGTGTACAGAACCGAGGGCTTACGGCTGAGGATGTTACTACTCAATTAGTTGATAATGACGCTAGGCTGAGGAATCTTCGCAAATCGGAAGAAGTTGTGTTAAAAATTATGGAGCGATCGGGTTCTGTGGGCGATGTGCTGAAAGCTGCTCAAGAGTTGAGCAATATTCGGGAGTCTATTGAGCGCATTGACGCTGAGTTAAAAAGTTTGCGAAATCAAGTGGCCTATTCAACTATTAACTTAACTCTCGAAGCAGCAGTATCGGCTCAGCAAGATCCCGAACCTTCTCTCGGTTTGCGGATGCAGGAAACTTGGGGACAAGCGACTCATTCTGTGGGCGAATTGACGCTTGGTTTGTTTGCTTTGGGTATTTGGATGTTGGCTTACAGTCCTTATTTCCTGGTAATTGGGGCTGCGGCTTACGGTTTTAATCGATTTAGGAAACAGCATTCTGTTCCGAAAATTCAAGAACCGAAACCGCCTAATTAGTCATTGGTCATTGGTCATTAGTCATTGGTCATTAGTCATTAGTCATTGGTCATTAGATGCCGTAGGGGGTGACGAAGAGCAGACCATATTTGGAGCAACTCGAATATCTGGTAGCGACGCACCAAGCGCGGAAATATTGCGATCGATCGCACTTGATATCATTCCCCATCGCCAATCGCCAATCAAAAATGGTATAAGATGCGTCGCCATGAGATTATCGATCTTTGTTTAGGGATTTTCGCTCGCAACGCACCCTACTAATGACTACTGTCAACTGTCAACTGTCAACTGTCAACTGTCAACTGTCAACTGTCAACTGTCAACTGACTAATCGTCTATTTGCCATCCATCTTTGGTATAATCTTCATCCACAATCTTCTTCGGCCGCATCACCAGCACAACTCGCCCCAAAACTGCAATATCTGGGGATGTTTCAAACCAGTGCAATTCTAAATTTCCGCCGTTATCTGCGAGAAAATAACTGTCAGCATCCCACTGTCTTTGGGCGCGATCGGCAATAATCAAAACTTCTTCAACTTTACCTTCGAGCGGTACCGGCAATCGATCGCTCATTTCCAAAACCGCCACCGGATCTTCCGCGTTCAAAATTACCTGCCATCCAGGAATCGCCACCCAAGCTCCTGCTCCCGAAAATTTTACCATTCGGAACGGCCAGATTTCCTCCGGCAAAGGCACTGCCAGCAAATCTGACGTAGAAAGCGGCAATTTACCCACCACGGGGACAATCCGCGGCAATTGTTCCTCAGAATCGAGCCGATAGATTGGCAATCGGGGCGCAGCCCGCCTCGCAACTACTGTAAAATCGACCAACAACTGCTCGATTTGTGCCCTAGCACTTTGGCTACTAGCTAATTTTAGGCCGCGAGCAATTAAGCGCGATCGCTCTTGCAAATCGCTTTTCTGTCTCGCCAACTGCCAACACTGGTAAGCTACAGCATCCCCAGGAGTGTCTGTAAAGCCCTGCGGCAGACTCCCGAAGTGCGAAAACTCTTTGATCGCTTTGGCAACTTGGCGAGCATCGTCAACATCCAAATTTTGGGCTAGCATCAAAGCTGCCGCACCAGCCCGCTCTGCTTGAGAGAGAATCCGAAACTCGTATAAAATGTCACTACCTTTCCGCAGAAAGTGCGATCGAACTTCTTCCGAAGCGCCAGCATTGACCATGCTGGTGTAAACTTGGGCTGCAACGCCGACCTGATTTTGCTGAATTGGCTCAAAACCAGTTTGTTCAAAAATCTGCTGAGAATTGCAGCCCGCTTGCAGCAGAGCCGTGCAGGCCTGTCCCCACTCTACCCAAGTGCCTTCCTTGCGGCGGAGCGATCGAATTAACTTTTCGACATCCACAGCATTCGTGGAGGGTGCAGATGCAGGAGCGGAGGAATCTTGAGGTGTATCAGTCATAATTGAATCAAAAATCAGCGCTAATTTATGTGTGATTCGATATCAGCAAGGATCGTGTCGCTGCATAGCGATCGATGGATAGAGTGAGTTATGAGACTATTGTTACAGAATAGTTGCTCACCTAAATTTGCCAAGGGGAGTTTATCGTATTGTTATGGATAATGCCATTCCAGAGCTAGATCAAATTAAACGCCAGCTCATGACCCTACACCGACCGAAAAAACCCAAAATGCTGGTAGTAGACGATGAACCAGACAATCTGGATTTACTCTACCGCACTTTCCGACGAGATTTTAATGTGCTCAAAGCTGAGAGCGGGATTCGCGCCTTGGAAGTCCTCGGCATCGAGGGCGAGGTCGCCGTCATCATTTCCGACCAGCGAATGCCAGAAATGAAGGGAACGGAATTTCTCAGCAAGACCGTGCCACAGTTTCCGAATACTGTCAGAATTATCTTGACTGGTTTTACGGATATTGAAGACTTGGTGGATGCGATTAACTCCGGACAGGTTTACAAGTATATCACCAAGCCTTGGGACCCGAACGAATTGAAAATGGTGGTGCAAAAAGCGGCCGAGACCTATGAAGTTCTCAAGCAGCGGACTGAGGAATTGCACCGTGCCCAAAATCAAATACAACTGTTAGCAACAATCATGCAAACGGCTATGGATTATCCGAGTGTGGAAGCAAGTTTAGAGCCAATTGCTACTGCTGTGAGCGATAATTTCTTGGCGGACGCTTGTATTTTGCAACTGGTGGAAGGAACTGTTTTAATGCCAACCCAAGGCACTCACAGCAGCGGCCAAATTGTGGAAAATTGGCTAGCAGATGACCCTCTGGTTCTAGAGGCAATCTCCTCTCAAACTATGCAGGGTGCTGTGAATATTACGACCGACGCAGCCCTAGCGAGTCTGCCGCACTATCAAAAATCTGGCATTCAAGCTCACCTCAGCGTCCCAGTAGTTCACAAAGGTCGATCGATCGCCATGATGTCCCTCCAGTGGAAGCAACCTTGTTCCCTGCGCCCCGACGAACTCACAACAGTTCACCTCGCCGCTCAACAAGTTGCTTTGGTATTGACGAGTTTTCAGGATAAGTAGTCATTGGTCATTAGTCATCAGTCATTAGTCATTAGTTATGGATTATTTGACCGATAGACCGTAAACTTTCCCCCAGACAAAAAGCGAAATTACTGGCTTTCTTACTTGTGCGGTCGATCGCAAATCCCAATTTTTTACATTTAAATCTTTCTTCCCTCTTCCCTCTTCCTTCTTCCCTCTTCCTTCTTCCTTCTTCCTTCTTCCTAATGACTAATAACTCAGAACAAATTAAAACTATATTTAATCGAATTGCACCAGTTTACAACCAAATGAACGACTGGTTGAGCTTGGGGCAGCACCGGATTTGGAAGCAAATGGCGGTCAAATGGAGCGGTGCCGGCCCCGGAAATACTTGTTTAGACTTGTGCTGCGGTAGTGGGGACATAGCATTGCTGTTGGCAAAACAAGCAGGGTCTACCGGTTGCGTATTTGGAGTAGATTTTTCCGCCGCACAATTGGCAGTTGCGGGCCAGCGCGATCGACCTTTTCTCACCCCTGCAAGTCCCATTACCTGGGTAGAAGCTGATGCCCTAGACTTGCCTTTTGCCGACAATTACTTCGACTGCGCCACAATGGGTTACGGCCTCCGCAACGTGACGGACATCCCCCGCAGTCTTCAGGAACTGCACCGCGTCCTCAAACCAGGCGCCAAAGCAGCTATTCTCGACCTCCACCGCCCCAGCAATTCCCTCATGCGGAGCTTTCAGCAGTTTTATCTGGACACTCTCGTAGTGCCCATTGCTCAGCAATTTGGGATGACTCAAGAATATGCCTACATTAATCCTAGTTTAGAAAAATTCCCGATCGGCGAGCAGCAAGTCGCGATCGCCCACCAAGCCGGATTTGCCACCGCCACCCACTATCCCATTGCCGGAGCTATGATGGGAGTATTGGTCATTAGTCATTAGTCATTAGTCATTAGTCATTAGTCATTAGTCATTGGGAATTGGGAATTGGGAATTGGTTATTAGAAAAATCACTAACAAGTAACCATTAACTATTACCCATGCCCCATGCCCCATGCCCCATGCCCCATGCCCCATGCCCCATGCCTCCGCTTCGCTTCGCCCAATTCCCAATTCCCAATTCCCCAATTATTGATGAACCCGTCTGATATTTGGCTGTTGTTTGCCCCACCTGTAGTGGGAGGAATTATTGGCTATTTCACCAACGATATAGCTATCAAAATGCTGTTCCGCCCCTATCGACCTATTTATATCAAAGGGCGGAAGTTACCTTTCACTCCCGGCTTAATCCCCCGCAACCAAGAACGCTTAGCAAAGCGAATTTCCGACACAATTATGGGTTCGCTGCTGACGCCGCAGGAACTGCAAAAATTAGCACGTCGCCTCCTGCAAACTGAGCGGATGCAGTCGATAATCCTCTGGCTGTTGCAGTTGGCGCTGGATCAGGTAAAAGCAGACGCAGAGCAAAAAACCGCTAAAATTCTTGCTAACATTCTGCGAGATTTGTTGGGGGAATCTGTGCCGCGAATTCTCAAAGTTTTGGCGCGCCGGGAAGATTTTTTAGAAGCTCAGCTCAATCAAATTTTTGACCAAGTTTTGCTGGAAATTCAGTTAACTGAAGCTCAGGCGGGCCAGTTGGCTGATTGGCTGTTGCAGATAGTAATACCGCCGGAAGTGCTGCGGCAGGCTTTGATTGACTTTTTGACCGATCGCAATATTTCGATCATCGATGAAGGGTTTCGAGAAAAAAGCAGCGGCACCTATTGGGTAGTAGCAAATTTGTTTGGTTTGCGTAACACTTTAACTCGGCTGCGGACTTTTTGTCTAGATGACAGACAAGTCACAAATCAGCGGTTAGCAGAGTTAACTGTTTCTTTGGGAATTCGCGGGCGACTTCAGGAATGGCTGCAAAATTTGTCGATGCAAAACTTACCGGTTTCGACGGTGAGACAGTTGCGAAAAACTATGCGCGACAGCGTTCGTAGCTACGTTCAAGAGCGGGGTACGGAGGTACTTGATGGGTTGAGCAAATCTATTGACTGGGAAAATATTTCGCGGTTGATTCTCAATCGATTGCAAACTTCAGCGGTGATGAGCGCTTCGCTGGAAATTGTCAGCAAAGAACTGGCTTTGGTTTTAGAGCGATATCTGGAGCGGGATTTAGAAAATATTGTAGCTCAGGCTATCCCGATTTTGAATATCGACCAGGTGATTGTCGATCGAGTAAAAGGTACTTCTCCCGAAGATTTAGAGTTAGCAATTCAGGGAATCGTCAAAAGCGAATTGCAGGGAATTGTAAATTTAGGAGGGGTTTTGGGCATTTTCGTAGGCTGTTTGCAGACAGTTGTGCTTTTGCTTCAGCGGTGATTTATTTCGGCAGTTTTGAGATAATTGTTGTAGTATGATATTTATCACAGAACTTGCGCGCACATAAGACCGGGCGGTTGAAACCGCTTCTTTTCAAACAAAACCCGACGGGAGCGGGTTGAAGACTGAGCGATTACAATTAGGTTATTTTATTCATTCCGCTTGGAGTGGAATTTGTTTGTGTAGATGCGGTTTCAACGGTACGTCCGATCTAATTTACTTATTTATTAAATTTATGGCAGCCCCAAATTCGGACGATCGCCCGTACATCCCCAAAAACCCTCGCAACCTCAGCCGCCAACAATACGAGCGTTTAACCGCAGAAATCGCCGCTCCCTATCGGCCTTTGCGACAGTTTGTCTACGTAGCTTGTGGCGCTTCCGGCTTCATCGGCGGCGTGGTTTTCCTCGCTAAAATTGCCTCTGGCCGGGAAATTGGCTCTGCTTTGCCCAATTTTGCCCTGCAAGTGGGAGTCGTGGCTCTGATGGTGTTTCTGTTTCGCCTGGAGCAGCGCGCCGAAGCCCGATCGCCGAAGTCGAAGTAACAAAAATTTACAAATAGACACAAAAATATATCTGAGGCAAGCAAAAGTTATAAAGATAAAGAAATTATTACGAAATCCTGGGAAAGCGATCGATCCCTGTAATTATGAAGAGGTTGGTTGAATTGGGGTCAGCAAATTTAAAGACCCTAATCATAAACCGTTTCTAACTCGTTCAATTGGGGTCAGCTTGGATAAAGACCCTAAATATACAAAACAAATTTAAGCCCAGCGCCAGCCTTCAATTAGAGAAGAGTTGGCGCTTGGTGTTTTTGTGGGAATCTGGGATTGGGCTTCGGGGAAATTGGGGAAAATTCAAGTCTCGATCGAGTTTTGTGTAAATTTTATGTTTGATTTTATACTTAAGTGTTGGGACGATCGCATCCCGAAGGCGTTTCCCGAACCAATTTGCCAGTGCAGTAACTAATTAGATGTGCCAAAGTCGAAGTAGAAAAAGATGTTGGGAGATTTTACTATGGGGCGGTCATTTTTCAAAGGGCGGTGGACGTTATTTGTAGCAGCAGGTGCGGGAATTCTATTTTACAGCAGTGCTGCGGTGGCTGCCGAAAAGGTAGTGCTCAAATACAGTGTGATCCGAATGACTTTACCAGTCAGTGAATTAGAAGTTTTTGCAGAAACTGGGAAAATGTCGCCTGGGTTAGAAATGCTGCTGGGAAAGGCAAAAAAAGACCCCGAAACACTACGCCGTTATCTGACCAGGCCGGTTAAAGTCAATCCAAGGTTTTTGGATCGGACGCTGAATAGTAAAGTTGGAGAAGTGATTCTTGATGAGGTTGGTCAGGTAATTCGGACTCCTTCTGGGAATGCAAATCGAGAAGCTTTGCGATCGGCATTGGTGCTATCTGCAACTAATGATAACGAGATTACGTTGCTGGAAACAATGAAGAATTATCCGACTCCAGAAGTTTACGTTGATGGCGATCGCTTAGTTGAAGCTTACGGTAAACTTGTAGTTTTGTCAGAACAATTGGGCGGCGTTTCAGAACGGCTCCAAGACATTTTGAACAAGATTCGTCTGCCGAGATTGTAGCGGATTTTGTCAACCGGGGTTGATTTGGGTGATCGCACCATGTTTCGCAACCTGCATAAATTACACCAAACTCACATTTTATTTTTGCAAAATTTCCTGATTTTAACACGAGTCTAAAACAAGAATGCAGCGGTAGACAAGCTCCAAACCCGACGGGAATCAGTCAGTCCCAAATCTCAAATCGAAAAATGGCAAATCTCACATCGTCTAATTTTGCTCTAAAATCTATCTCAAGATAGATGTTCGACAGTTAATAAAAAGTTTATAGGGAGAAATCATATTTTTGTTTAGGAAAGTTTTTTGAGAAAAAAATGCGGGCAAGAGCTTCTGTATTCCCCACAAACAGAAATACGATCGGCTGGACATTACAGATTATGTATCTTAAGATATGGAAATGCTGTCAGAGTCAGGCGCTTGCAGAAAAACGACCAGTCATTAGTAAGCTCGTGCTATCACAGATAACATTACACAACGCATTCCCCCAAACTTTTGACTAAAAAAAGTTAAAAACGGAAAGGGTGAGAGACTGGATTAATTAACAGCACCTCACATCCAAATAAAATCGTACTTTTCAGGGTAGTACACTTTCATTCCATCGACTCTATATACTGGCTAACACTAGCAACATGAAAAACAATCCTATTCGTCCAAAAGACCGTTTCTTGGTTTTCGGCGCTCCGGCGATCGAAGATGCTGAAATTCAAGAAGTGGTGGCAACCATGAAAACAGGTTGGTTGGGTACGGGCCCGAAAGTCAGGCTTTTTCAAGACGAATTCAATGCTTACAAGGGATCCCAGTACGCGGTTGCGGTTAATTCCTGTACGGCGGGACTGCACTTGAGCGTCCTCGCTGCTGGCTTGCAACCTGGGGATGAAGTCATTACTACTCCGATGACTTTTTGCGCTACAGTTAATGCGATTATTCACGCTGGAGCAACACCGGTACTGGCGGATGTAGATCCGGTGACAATGAATATTGACCCGGCTCAAGTCGAAGCTAAAATAACTCCAAAAACTAAGGCAATTTTGCCGGTTCACTTCGCCGGTCGTCCCTGCGATATGGATGCGCTTTGTTCCATTGCTAGCCGTCACAATTTGAAGTTGATTGAAGACTGCGCTCACGCGATCGAAACACAGTACAAGGGACGGAAAGCAGGCACCTTTGGCGACTTCGGATGTTTCAGCTTTTATGTTACCAAAAACATCACGACGGGCGAAGGAGGAATGATTATCGTCAAGAGTCAAGAAGATACCGACAGGCTTAACATTTTAGCGCTGCACGGTATGAGCAAAGATGCTTGGAAGCGCTTCAGCGACTCGGGTTACAAGCACTACGAAGTGGTGGAAGTCGGCTTTAAATACAATATGATGGATCTGCAAGCTGCGATCGGCATTCATCAATTAAAACGAGTCACCCCTTATTGGCAGCGGCGGGAGCAGATTTGGCAGCGCTACAACGAAGCATTTGCGGATCTGCCGATTACTTTGCCCGCAAGCCCCGAACCGGACACAATTCATGGTTATCACCTGTACACAATTCTGGTAGACGAAGCCAGAGCAGGAATCAGTCGCGACGAGTTTCTCAACGCTATCAATGCTGAAAATATCGGTGTCGGCGTACATTACATGAGTATACCGGAACATCCTGTCTATCAAAAAATGTTTGGATGGCAGACCGAAGACTATCCTCATGCTCGCTACATCGGACGTCATACAGTTAGCTTGCCGATTTCAGCAAAATTAACAGATGCAGATGTTGAAGATGTAATTGCTGGTGTTACAAAGTGTTTGGCGATCGGCAAAACTCAGAATTATATTCTGGCAACAGCAGGCTAAATTCCTGAAATAGGATGATTGCTTCGATCCTTCAGAGTCAATCATCCTACTCCTGATTCCTGACTCGTGATCTCAAATCAGGTTGCATCAAAATGATTAGCTTTATTCGTAGGTAATTGGTATCTAAACCTACCTAAAACAACCGAATACCCAGATCCCTACAGCACTTAAAGAAGTCGGGGATAAGACAGCGAGATCGCTGTTTACGTTTAATTAGGTTGACCTACTTAATGATACTGACCACTTTGAGTAATATTGCAGATTAATGTTATGTTAAAATTGAGTGCTGTATTCCCAATACATTCGACTAACCGAGGCATCAGCGGCGTATTTTTTTCAGTGTGCAAAGAATGGCAAGGCCCTGAACTGAAGGCTCGCATGGTTGTTCCAAGTTGCGATCGCGAGTGTCGTGGCCCCAATGTAGTTGAAGCAATTCCATCATTTCTGAAAAACCTATATTACCGCAGTCCTAGTCTTCCGATCGTCAAGACAGAGAAGCGTTTTCTCAAAGATCTCAAAGATTTTGATGTTGCCTACTTGTGGCCTGGTCTCTCAGTAGATATTGCAAAGAACGTTTACAAGCACAACAAGCCTATTTTTGAGGAGCAAGTTAATTGTTATCAAAGCAAAGCTAAGAGAATCCTTGACGATGCTTACTCTCGCTTGGGATTGGAACCTCAACACACAATTACCGCAGAAAGCATTCAGAATGAAAAGGAAAAACTCAAGGTAATTGATTTTCTGTTTTGTCCTAGTCCGATCGTAGCAAAATCGTTTCAAGCAGCCGGAGTTCCTGAAGAGAAAATACTTGTAACGACAGAAGGTTGGTCGCCTCAGCGTTTCCCCAATTATCAATTCCAGAAACCGCCCAAGGAGGAAGTTAACGTCCTTTTCTTGGGTTTTGTCTGCGTCCGCAAAGGGGTTCATCTGCTGTTGCGGGCTTGGGAGCTAGCTGGGATTAAGGGAACGCTGACAATTTTTGGATCGATCGAGCCTGCGATCGCTCAAACTTGCAGTCATTGGCTGAAACGTCCTGATGTAGTTCACTTTGATCATGCTGTGGACTACAGTTCTGCCTATCGCGAAGCTGACTTTTTTGCCTTTCCCAGTCTTGAGGAAGGTAGCGCACTCGTCATCTATGAGGCAATGGGTCATGGTTTGCCAATTCTTGCTTCGCCGATGGGAGGAGGCGGTATTGTGCGTGATGGCATTGACGGCATAATTCTTGAACCCTACGATACTGACGCCTGGGTGGAGGGACTGCGAAAATTATCTAATTCTCCTGATTTGCGGGCTAAGATGGGAGCCGCCGCCCGCCAGCGAGCTTTGGAGTTGACTTGGCCGCAAGTTGCTGCTAGGCGTCGAGAGCAGATTCTCCAAAAAATGAAGATCAAATAAAAACTAAATAGCCCCGGCGCTGATGTCAAAGCATTCTCCCCTGCAATATTGAACTCCGAAGTTGAGAGTTCACTCACGTAGCATATTGGAGGGGATAGGGGCGGAATTTGACGTTGAATTTCACAAACCATTACAATCTCTGGTCTTGCTACGCTCAGTAAGCCAAAGTTTCTAAAGTTTCGCGCAGATAAGAGCGAACCCGCTGATCGATGGTGACATTTTGCTGCTGACTCTCAAAATTGAGTTCTAGCTGCCAGCGTTGAAATCCTGAGCTTGCGCCGATCGCAGATTTGAGACTGCCCCAGATTTCAGAATCTTTGCAAAGCTCGATCGGCTCTACGGCTTGAGGTTCTTGTGCGATCGGTAGATAATTCGCCATATTGTTATACCTCTGTTTTAATCCCCTGTAAGGATTGAAAGCTTACCTTGACTCTCTCTATTATAGATTCTTCTCTCCAAATAGCCAACCTAAAATATCCACAACTTGCGATTAAAAATTCAATATTAAGACTATTAATAATTTCAATCTGAGCCTGGGCATTAGCTATTTTTTTGACTGCATACATTTGTCGAAAGTGAAGTAGCTTAAACTACACTTTTTTGCCTCTTTATTTTTAATTTTACTTTTTGATCTACTTTTGGGGTAGAGATGTAGCGCCGTTGGTGTCAGCAGGTTCTGGGTTGACTATACTGCTGGGTGACGAATTTTTGATGATTTCTGCTGGTGGGATTGACTCTGTGGGTGCACGGGGAGTGACAGTTTTCTCGCCCGCAAAAGCAGGCAAAAGTCGATCGACTTGCCAACCTGCGATCGTAAAATCCTGCCTAATTTTTTCTAAAACATGAGGCTTTGTCGCTGCAAATTCTGATTCCGCTGTCAGCAAAACAGCCATCACACTAGCAGACACCTGCAAAAACAAATTGCTAGCTAAAAAAGCCGAAGCTGCCAACAACAATCCAGCCCACCGCCAGGAAGGAGGAAACGGAGCCACCCCAGCAGCCAGGGGAGCAAATCGGTATATCTGCCACAAAATTACTGCTAGCAAAACAGCGACAAAAAGAGCAAGTCCTTGATTTAACTTAGTTTTAAACCGAGTCAGAATCTGCTGCTGTGAAGGTGTTAAATTCTGTGGTTTCACCGCCACAACTAAAATACTAAAAATGTAAAAAGGGCGGAACAACTGCATCCAAAGCACAGGAGCAATACCTGCTACAGCCACTAAAAACACTTCTAACCAGACAGGGAGCATGGGAGAACCCACTGCGAGTCCCAGCAAGCACAGTCCGAGGAAAATCGGCAACGCAGCCGCCCCAGAAAGGTGAATCCACAAGAAAGGATCTGACCAAAAAGAACGCACTTTAATTAATTATTAGTTATGAATTTTTAATTTTTAACTTTGAGCTTTTTGGATGCACTCTTGACTCTGAAACCAGGTGCGAGGAGTAAATATTTAGCGGTCAAACCGAAGACTTCTGATCATAAATCCGGTTTCTTTCGGTAATTCTTACTGGAGTGACCGAATTTTGAATTTTAAGCAAGAGTAAAGACGATTAGGAAGTTCCTTCTGCCAACTATCAACTGTCAACTACCAACTACCAACTGCCAACTATCAACTGCCAATTGCCAACTGCCAACTGCCAGATGAGTTTTGGAATATTGAGTGAAGAGAATAGTTAAGAGCTAGAGGCCATTTAGTGCCCTTCACTCAAAACTTCTCTTCCAACTCAACACTCACAACTCAAAACTATTGAGATAGCGTGCGGCGCTTAGTAACCATCCGGTAGGCTTCAATCAGATCGCCATCCGCCCAGTCGCTAAACCCGCTCAAGGAAATACCGCATTCGTATCCAGTATTGACTTCCTTGGCATCTTCCTTCATCCGTTTGAGGGAGTCGAGGACACCTTCGTAAACGACATTGTTGCCGCGGCGCACCCGAACCTTACAGTTACGGACGACCTTGCCTGAGAGTACATAACATCCAGCCACAGCCCCGCGACCGATCGCAAAGACAGCACGGACTTCCACTTGACCCAGAGGTTCTTCCACCAGTTCGGGTTCCAGCAGACCTTCCATTGCCCCTTGAATGTCATCCAAGAGGTTGTAGATGATGCTGTATTCCCGCACGTCAACGCCCGCTTGGTCGGCTGCTTGGCGAGCGCCGGTAGCGAGATTAGTATTGAACCCGATAATCACACCATTACTGGCGGCGGCGAGGTCAATATCCGTTTCAGTGACTTCTCCTGGAGCAGATAGCAGCAGTCGGAGTTGAACTTCTTTTTGAGGAAGTTGAGTCAGAGCGCCGACAATTGCTTCGAGGGAGCCTTGGACATCTGCCTTCAAGATCAAGTTGAGTTCCTTAAGAACGCCTTCCTTAGCTTGTTGAGAGAAGCCGCTGAGGCTGATCCGGCCGCCTTGCAGCAGACGGGAATCTCGTTGGGATGTAGCTCTTCCGCTGGCGATCGCCGCTGCTTCTTTTTCGTTGGCGAAGACATCAAACTCGTCTCCAGCGCGAGGAACTTCCCGTAAGCCCAGCACTTCCACCGCGAAGGATGGAGTTGCTTGCTCTACATGAGCGCCCCGGTCATCGATCATTGCCCGCACCCTGCCCAGAGCAGAGCCTGCGACCACAATATCGCCCACTCGCAGAGTACCGTTCTGCACCAACAGAGTTGCCACAGGCCCTCTTGCCTTGTCGAGGTGAGCTTCAATCACCGTACCCTTAGCAGGTCGGTTGGGGTTAGCGTAGAGGTCTTCCATTTCCGCGACTGTCAGAATCATTTCCAACAGCGTATCGAGGTTTTCGCCTCGAATAGCGCTGACTGGAACCATCGTGATATCACCGCCCCAGTCATCTGCGACCAAGCCGTACTCAGTCAGCTCTTGCTTCACCCGTTCCGGCTGAGCGCCCTCCTTGTCAACTTTATTAATAGCCACGACAATTGGCACTTTTGCCGCTTTCGCGTGACTGATAGCTTCAATTGTCTGAGGTCGCACGCCGTCGTCCGCCGCCACCACCAAGATGGCGATGTCAGTAACCCGCGTTCCACGAGCCCGCATTGCTGTAAAGGCTTCGTGGCCCGGTGTATCCAAAAATACAACCTGCTGGCTCCTGCCTTCGTGTACCACATCCACGTGGTAAGCACCGATGTGCTGAGTAATCCCCCCAGCTTCTCCCTGAGCCACCTTTGTTTTGCGGATCGAGTCGAGCAACGTAGTTTTGCCGTGATCCACGTGACCCATAATCGTTACCACTGGCGGACGGCGCTGGAGGTATTCCATATCGGTGGCGTCCAGCATCTCGATCAGTTTTTCTGCTGGGGCTACCTTTTCTGGAGTTTCTACCTCTACACCCATTTCTTCGGCTACCATCCTCACCGCTGGAATGTCCAGGGTTTCGGTAATATTGACCGCAATACCTTTAGAGAACAACCGCTTAATAATTTCGGTTTCGGGAACAGCCAAAGTAACTGCTAGTTCTTGAACGGTCATCGGTCTGCTCAGTAGCAGTTTTTCTGGA
Source organism: Microcoleus sp. A6-C6 (assembly GCF_036705955.1). Classification (NCBI taxonomy): domain Bacteria; kingdom Bacillati; phylum Cyanobacteriota; class Cyanophyceae; order Oscillatoriales; family Microcoleaceae; genus Microcoleus; species Microcoleus sp. A6-C6. The sequence goes on from NZ_JAUBVR010000001.1 coordinate 196,105, forward strand.
CGTTCTACCTTAGCTTCGGCTGTTTTACCCCGGTTGCCGCGTCCCCCGGAAGAACTAGAAGAGCTCTTATCGTGAGAAGGGCCTGGTCTCTTATTTTTGCCACTGCTGCCGGGTGCGCCCGGAGTTGGTGTTGACTTAGGTGGTGCTGGGGTTTTCGCTTTAGCTGGGCGGGCTAGGGACAGGCTGACCGTGACCGGTGCTGGCATATCCAAGCCGTTTTCTAAGTCATCGTCATCCTCGTCAATTGGTTTGAGGCGAGAACGTGCCTGCTTGACCTTTTTGGCAGCTTTGGCAGCATCTGAGTTTTCGTCATCATCTTCTTCCCAAACGACCTGGGTCTTTTTGCGAGGAACAGGCAGTGTCGGCCTGGTGAGGAGAGGAGTATCCAGCAACGGCGTATCGTCTTCGAGATCGTCTCCGTCTTCTCCTGTGGTTGCGCTGTCACCGCCCCGGCTCCGCAGCCCGGCGGCTGAAGTTGCGGGGGCAAGGCTCCGGCGTGGGCCTTGTTGGGGTCGATCGGCAAGTGCCGTTTTAACTGGCCCACCAGCACCTGGGCGAGGTCTTTGGGCGTCGCTACCTCCTGGTGCAGGTCTGCTGGGGCGGCTCGGTTTCGCCGGCGCTTCCAGAGTTTCTCCCTGTTCTGATTGTTCTTGCTCAGTTCTGGCAAGTTTCAGTACGGGCTTGTTTCCCAGATTTGGGGCGTTGCGCGTCGCCGAGTCCGACGCTCCTCTGACTGGCGGCGACGTGAGTTTTGCCCCGGGCGGCGCTGGAGGGGCGACCGGCGGGCGCTGGGTGCGTTCGGGAGCCTTGGACGACGGCGGTTGTTGAAGTGCCGCAGGTGCTTGAGCCTCGGCGGTTACTTCATCGGCGATCGCACCTACTGTTTCCGACACTGTTTCCGACACTATTTCCGACACTGTTTCTGAAGGAGCCGCCGAGACAGCGACATTTGGCTTCGACAGTACAGGTCGATTGATATTTGGTTTAGCTGGAGACTGGAGTTGTTGAGAGGCGGGCGATTTGGGAGGAGTTGCCACGGTGGCCCCAGGCTGGGTTTGTTGCTCCTCGTTGCCCGCAGGCTGGGATGAAGCACCAGCCGGCCGTACTTTTGGACTGCGTATTTCTAAAATTTGCTGCTTTTTTTGTTGGTCGTTAGGGTGAGGGCCAGATTCTCTAGATGGCGCTGCTGCTCTTTCGGTAGGAGCTGGCTTGCCGGGGGAAGAGTGGCTGGCTACGTATTTTTCCGCTGTTTTGCGAATGCGTTCTGCTTCTGATTCTGTAATTGTGCTGCTGTGGCTCTTGACTGAAATATTGAGCCGCTCGCAAACTGCCAAGATGTCTTTATTATCCAAATTTAGTTCCCGTGATAATTCGTAAATTCTTACTTTGCCGTTGTTCATCCACTCTGCCCTCTTTTGTGCCAACCAGTTTTTACATTTTGATTTTTTGTTCTAATGACGACATCATTCGCTGTGATTGATTCAGTGTCAGGAATCGGGGTTTTGGTACTCGCTCAGCAATTTGATCTAAAAGATGCAACTGGCTGAACTCTGCGGTTGTAGAATTCTCAAGTCTTTTTAGGAATTTGGAACTCTCAAGTCTGAATTTTAGCAACAGCCACAAATCCAGCTTCCAAGTTTACCTTTCCACCTTGAGGATACCTCTGCTAGTACCCTACCCTTATCTAATCTGACACAAATCTTTCCAGACTGGTGGGCCGATCGGATTGGGGTTTTAGAGCTGGCGCTACCGGTAATTACTGGTAGGGCTGCCCGCGAAGGTTTATACAGTCGAGGCCGAACTATTGTCGCTTTGGCGCCAGGTCGAGCGTAAGTCAGATGTACAGTCAGATGTGGCTAAACGCTGCCAAAGTGTTTGGTACAGTTCGTCAGACACAGGCGCTTTGAGCGATCGCCCAAGTCGATTTTTTTTCTGAGCTGCTTTGAGGCATTCGCTCGCCGGACAAAGATAAGCGGAACGACCGAGGCCGCGATCTAATTGTACCTGATGAGAAGGATAGAGCCTGACTACTCGCCAAAAAGCTTCCTTAGTACCTATTTTTCGACAACTTGCGCAACACCGGTAGTTCAGTTTCATCGGAGTAAGAAGCGGAGAGTGGGAAAGGGGGAGAGAGGGATAGTGGGGACTTTTCCTCCTTGTCTCTCCGTCAATCAAATAAGAGTGAGTGTCGCAGTTTTTAGACTGTGGCTGCGGTTTCGTCCGTGGCCGCCGCCTCTTGGGTCTCATATTCTGCGTTTTCCTCCTCGCCGTCGAAGCCTGATGATTCGTCTTCGTCTTCGTAATAGTCCCCTGCTAGTTCTTCGAGCCTGCTTGCTTCTGCTGCCAATTTGGTGTCTTCGGCGTCGCGATCGTACTTAGCAATATCTTTGATATCGATTTTCCAACCAGTCAGGCGGGCTGCGAGGCGGACGTTCTGACCTTCTTTACCAATGGCAAGACTCAGTTGGTCTTCAGCGACCAAAATGTGAGCGCGCCTGCCTTCTGGGGCAACCAAACGCACTTCATCTACTCTAGCAGGACTCAAAGCATTAGCGATATAAGTTGCGGGATCTGGAGACCAGCGGATCACATCTATTTTTTCGCCACGCAATTCGTTGACTACTACCTGAATTCGCGATCCCCGCGCTCCGATGCAGGCTCCTACGGGGTCTACGTCGCGATCGAGAGTATCTACTGCTATTTTAGTCCGGGGACCGACGTGCCGCGAGGGAGGATTTGCCTCTCTGGCTACCGCAACAATTCTGACTACTCCGTCTTCTATTTCTGGCACTTCGTTAGCAAACAGGTAAACCACCAAACCTGCGTCAGCTCTAGAAACAAGTAACTGCGGCCCTCTCGTGGAGCCTTCGCCTACTTTTTTGAGATAAACCTTGAATGTAGCATTTGCCCGGTAATTATCGTTGGGCAACTGTTCGCGCTTCGGGAGTTCGGCATCTACTTCGGGCTGACCGAAGCTGCTGGTAACTGCTAAAATTACCGACTGCCTCTCAAACCTGAGAACTCTGGCTTGAAGAACAGTTTCTTCTAAATCTTTAAACTCTTCTTGAATCATTTTGCGCTGTTGGTCGCGCAATTTTTGAGCGAGAACTTGTTTGGTCTGGATGGCAGCCATGCGACCAAATTCTTTTTGATTTGGTGTTACGTCTACGAGCACGATGCTCCCAGGCTGAGCTTCCGTGGCTACTTCTTGCACTTCCGAAAGTGATATTTCGTGATCGGGATTGGTGACTTCTTCGACAATAGTTTTGTTCGCTAAAACGCGGAAACCTTCTTGTTCTGCGTCCAGTTCTACATCAAAGTTGTCGAAGTATTCTTCGCTGAAGTGATCTAGTTTTTGGGTGCGACGGTAGCGCTCGTATCCTTTGAGCAGGGCTTCTCGCAAGGCTGCTTGGACGGCGTGTTTGGGTAAATTTCGCTCTTTGCTAATACCTTCGACCATTTCTTTGAGTCCTGGGAGGGGAACCATTGACATATAAAACACTCCTTTTTTTGTTTTGACAATACGTAACTGGTAATCGGTAATCAGTAATTGGTGATTTTCGAGAAAAAGTGATGACTGATGATTGATCAGTTGCAGGATAGGCTTAGGAAATCTGGGTGCTGTAACAATTTATTTATTGTGCCAATTCAACCCCGCTGCTAAAGATATGATTCTTAAAAATTAACTCGCAGCGAAGCATTTTCAGCTTGCTGCGAGGCAATCTCAACACTCAAATCGGGCGGGCACGCACCATCCACTGCCCCTACAACTCAAAACTCAAAACTCAAAATTGACCTTTACTACTCCTTTCCTTCGTCTAGTTCAACTTTGACAATCTGAGGGCGGGGAATTTTAACCGATCGCCCTTTTTGATTGAGATAAACAGTTGTTTCGTCCCGGCCCACAAGTAGTCCTTTCCACTCTTTGACTCGCGAGTCCGGTTCGGTGGTTTTGACTGTGATGGGGAAACCTTTAAAAGTAATGAATTCTCGATCGCTACTGAGCAATCGGGATATTCCGGGACTGGAAATCTCTAGCACGTAGGCGTCGGGTATGATGTCGGCTGCGTCTAACTCGGCTTCGAGAGCTGTGCTCATCCGCTGGCAGTCGGCTAAACCTGTGTCTTGCTCGATGTTGCGGATGTCTACCCGCAAGACGGGGGGATTTTGGTTGGTGTGAAACACTGCTCCCACTACTTCCAATCCCAGTGTTTCCGCAACGGGGGTAGCTAAGTCAATGATTTGTGGGATTAGGGGATGAGTCATATCGAATATTTAAGTTAACACTCCTGAACTCGGACACGGGCAAGGAAAAATCAGGTGTTGAGATTGCTTTGCTTTGAGGTGGTTTTATTGGGTTGCTGCGACTTTCGTCTTCAACTTTGGGACTTAGCCAGCATCCCTGCTGGGAATCTCAAGCGGGGGAATTATCCCTACTGGATCAGTCTTCAACTGGCAAGTCTGACGCCCAGCTCTCTTTTCCTGCGACTAATGCAACAAAAAAAGTGGGCTTGACCCACTCCTAGGTAAAACAATTTCTTCCAAGAAGTTTGAGACCTGCTTCTGATCGAAGTGTGCCTCATCTTTCATTTTAGCTCGATCGCCCGCCCGGTGACAAACCGATCGCCATCGGCGGACTGTCCGAGGGCAGAAGGGGAGAGCTGACAGGGGGGATAAGGACAACTTGATCACCGTTTTGGAGTGGGGTGGGGCGAGGGCAAATTCCTGATGGATACCGAAGCGGGTGCGATGCCCATAGAACCGTTGGCGGCACTCAGACGGTCTAGGACTTGCGATACGGAGGTTTCTTTGGGAAATTCTAATTTCAGTTCGGACAAGCCCTCTGCTTCTTGATAGGGGGTGAAGAGCTTGAGAGTGATGGTGATTGGTAGATTCGACATGGGCGATCGACAAATTAACGGTATATTGACAAAAAAGCCAAACTAAGATTCACCATAAAAAAATCCCCTTTACTAATGCCGAATAGGAAGCTCAATTACAAACTCTACCCCCCATTGGGGCGAGGAAATGCAGGTCAGCGTACCACCATGTTTTGCTTCTACAATCTCACGGCTAATCGACAAACCTAAACCTGTCCCTTTACCCACTGATTTAGTAGTAAACATCGGCGTGAATAAATGCTGCATTACTTCCTGAGTTATCCCAACCCCATTATCAGCAATCCGAATCACCACTCTGTCATCCTGAAGCATTTCAGTGCAGATCCGAATCTGTGGACTGTCATTGCTTTGTTTCTTTTCCCCGCACAGCGGACAACTAATCGTAGACTCTTCTAAAGCATCAATTCCATTCGCCAATATATTCATAAACACCTGATTCAGTTGCCCCGGATAACACTCAACTAGGGGCAATTCGCCATACTCTTTAATCACTGCAATTCCTGGAAAACTTCCTTTAGATTTCAGCCGATGCCCTAAAATTAATAACGTACTATCTAGTCCATCGTGAATATTCACTGGCGTTAGTGCCGATGTATCCAACCGAGAGAAATTACGCAGTGACATAGAAAGATTGTAAAGTCGCTCTGTTCCCACCGCCATTGAATCAATAATTTTTGGCAAATCTTCAACAATAAAATCTAACTCAATCTCCTGGGACTTATCCTCAAATTCTGATCTCGAACTAACGCTGTGCTGGCAAAGCCGAGTCATCGCGATCAAATCGGCAATATATTCCTTGGCAATAGGGATATTATTGGAGATAAAACTAACTGGATTGTTAATTTCGTGAGCCACCCCAGCTACAAGTTGACCAAGGCAAGCCATCTTTTCACTTTGAACGATTTGCACTTGAGCTTTTTTAAGATTATCCAAAGCTTGAGAAAGTTCAGCCGTTCGTTCTTCTACCCGTTTTTCTAACTCCTGCGCGAGCTGATGTAACGCTGCTTCTGCTGCGAGCCTGTCTTCTATTTCCCGTTTGAGAAGCAGATTTTGATCTGCCAGATTTTTAGTAAGAGAACGCAGTTTTAAATGGAGGTTGACGCGAGCTAACACCTCCTTTTGTTCAAAGGGCTTAGTAATGTAATCCACAGCCCCTAAATTAAAGCCTTTGACCTTATCTCCTATGTCAGAAAGAGCCGTCATAAAAATTACCGAAATTTCGGTTGTCAACAGACTTGCCTTTAGCCGACGACAGGTTTCAAACCCGTCAATTCCTGGCATCATCACATCTAACAGAATCAAATCAGGTTGACTATATTCAGCCTGTTCGATCGCAGTTTCGCCATCAGTTGCTACCAATATCTCCCATCCAGAACCAGTTAAAGCTTCAGAAAGCACGTCGAGATTGCTAGGATTATCATCGACGATTAAGATGCTACTTGTTTCCCTATTTGCTGCCTTCATTCTTTTTCTATCCTGTGGGATGTAATAAACTCTTTGATTTTTTTGATCTGATAGCCTTGCGCTAACTGGCGCAGCTCAACAGCAAAGGACACAAATTTCTGATCCAACTTCTCTAGATGCTCGCTGCGCTTCACAATTCCTTTCACGTTGCCTCTCATCGCCAGTTCAAATAGGAGTTCCATTTCTCCTGGTGGGGGAGCCACTACAGAGGTCGATTTAGAAAGTGATAGAGAATCAGAGGAAAGGGGAATTGTGCTGCTTTGTTCCTTCTCTATCTCGTCATATATCCATTCAATTTTAAAATATTTTTGCAACATTTCAAATAGCTCTTCTGCCTGCACTGGCTTACCAATAAAATCGTTGGCTCCACCCTCCAAACTTTTATGTTGATCGGTAGCAAATACACTAGCAGATGAAGCAATGATTGCCACGTCTTTATAGTGTGACAAATTTCGGATACGGCGCATCATCTCAAAGCCATCCAACACTGGCATCACCAAGTCAGTGATAATCAAATCGAACTGAAACTCTTCTACTTTTTCTAAACCTTCTTGACCGTTTTTAGCTTCGGTTACTTCAAAGCCGAGGGGTTCCAGGAGATTGACAATGACGGAGAGGTTTTCCCATTTGTCATCCACAACCAAAATTTTCTGCTTTCTACCTTGGTAGCCAACCAGCTTTCTTTGCTTGGCAATCGTGGCTGTATTTTCCCAATCTGCCGCTTCCCGTAAATCCAAATCTAGCCAAAAAACACTGCCTGCTCCTGACTGACTTTTTACTTGAATGGTACTACCCATCATTTCAACAATTTTCTGGCTAATTGTTAAACCGAGCCCGGTTCCTTCCGCCTGACGCTTGCTGTCTCCTACCTGTTCAAAAGGCAAAAATATTTTTTTTACTTGTTCTAGTGTCATGCCAACACCAGTATCTTCAATTTGAAACCGAATTTTGTGAATTGGTGAGGCTGGCTTTTGCTCATTGCTTTTTACCTTTTTACCTGTCCCCTTTTCCAGATATTCTATCTTAAAAGTCACCCCTCCAGAGTCGGTAAACTTAATTGCATTGCTCAGTAAGTTAATGAGTACCTGTCGCAACCGTTTTTCGTCAGCGTGGATGCCACGAGGCATTTCAGAACTGGGTAGATAAACAAAAGCAATTCCTTTTTGTTCGGCTCGGATGCGGCAGATTTCCGCGACTCCCTGCAAAAAGAAAGGAAAATGGAAATCTTTCGCGTACAGTTCCAATTTCTGGGCTTCAATTTTAGCGATGTCTAAGATGTCATTGATCAGGGTTAGCAGGTGGGAACCACACTTGTGAATAATACTGATGCCTTGGAGTTCCTTCGGAGCCATCGTTTTTGAGCGTTCTAGGATTTGAGCGTATCCTAAAATTCCATTGAGTGGCGTTCTCAATTCGTGACTCATATTCGCTAAAAATTCACTTTTAGCTTGGTTGGCACTATCAGCGATTTGTTTGGCTTCCGTCAGTTCAGCGGTGCGTTCTTCTACTCGGATTTCTAGCTCGGAATTGGTCTTGGCTAGTGCCTCAAAGGATTCGCGCAACTGTTGTGCCATAAGGTTGAAAGACTGAGCCAGAACTTCTAGTTCTTCTACGCCTTTTACCTGCACATTTTGGTCTAAATCTCCACTTGCGATTGCCCTAGAAGCTTCGCTCAAACGGAGAATTGGGTGAGTAATCCAGCGTGCGGTTAATATTCCCAAAACCGTAGCCAGCCCCAAGGCTCCCAAACACAAAAAAATGGTTATTTGGGTGTTAGCATTAATGTGCTCCATGAAATCCGCTTCGGGAACAGTAACTACAATCAACCAGTCCAAACCACGCTCGTCTTTATAAGGAAGCGCTTGTAGAAATTGTCGTTTGCCATCAAAGGAGAAGTCAAGCTGTTCTCGCTGACCAATTTGTTTGAGTTCGCCAAAGTGCTGTTGTAATTGCTTCGTTGCAGAACTGATTAAAGGATCGCTACTGTTAGCTGCATTAATGCGTTTTGCTTTCCCATTTTCTACTAAAAATGGCTGTTCTAGGGTAGAACTGGCAACCATCAATCCCGAACGCTCGATAATAAAAGTTTGCCCCGAACGACCAATTTTTACATTTTTAAGAAAATCACTAATTTGTGTTAAAAAAAAATGGTCGGCGAATACCCCAATCACTTCTCCATTACTGTCCTTGAGAGGAACGTTAGCAGGCAAAACCATTTCTGGGAAAGCGTGATAGGAAAATATTTCACCCCACACTGGTTTGCCTGCTTTCACCGCTGCCACATACCAAGGTCGTGCCTCTATTTTGAAATCGGGCTTTTCCTGAATTAGCCTGATACGCTCTCCATCTTTATTGATCTCATAAAATCGAATGCTTCCCCCTGTAGCTTTACCTGCTTCCATGATTTGCAAGGTATCCTTTTTGGGTTTAAATGCCCCAATAAACCCATTATATTTTTGACTGCCAAACATAATGGAACCTGCGGTCGGAAATAACTGTACCTGCTGCACAAAGTGGCGCTCTAGGCTTGGCAAGTCTTGCACATTAATGTAGCCGAGCCGGACAGCTTCTAGGTTAATTTGATTGACTAGATGAGGAGTTTCTAAATATTCATTAAGCTTCTGATTAATGCGTTCTGAGACTTCACTGCGGAGTTGAGTTGCAACATTATTAACAGCTTCTTGTCCGTTGCGTACCGACAGCCAGCCTGTCAGCCCGACAGCAGCAAAGATTTGCACGACGAATGGCAATACTAAAATCAGGCGAAGTGACAGTTTTTTTTGAGAACGGTTTGACATAAAAGTGGTTGGAGATGTGTGTGACATTGATTGGTGTTACTCCTGGGGTAACGAGTTGGCTGAAAAATATCAGTGAATTTAGTGAAATGAGGCTGAGGCAATATATATTGAAAAGCAATCTATAATAGTTATTGAAAATTTTGAGACTGTAACTTGCTTGAACAAGCATGGCTACTGACGTGTTTACTATGAGATCGTTATAATTATAGCTTACTAAAGATGCTGACGCGCCTGATTTTTTTTACGAGTATTTATAAAAATTTTCATCCTTGAGAAAAGCAGTTAGCAATCCTATCTAATAGATTACTTGGTTTAGAGCTATTTGTAGTAGTTTTTAACTTTACTTTACAGATTGGCCTTGAAAAGTATAATTTCATTAAACTTACATATAAATTGATATAATATACGTCTAAAAATTTGATCCCTCTCTCGCTAAAAAAATGACACGCCAGGCCGCTGAGAACCCTAACGGCGGTCTAACTAACTACCGCGCTGAAGATTTGATGCACAACCCTGCCGATGACTCTCGTAGACAAGGCCGATCGCACATGAAAGTTTACAAGTCCAGCAAGTTTCATTTGCAGGAGTTACAGCAGGGTAATTGCTAATTACTAATAGCGGAAGAAAAAAATAAGTAATGCGGTGCAGCAGATACAGCCGACTAGAAGGATTCGATCGTCATGACAAGTCGCCGTTATGCCCTACGGGATGAACAGTGGAAAAGGATCAAAGATTTGTTGCCGGGATGTGAAGGTTATTTGTGTTCGACAGCCTGCCTACAATCGGTTGTTCGTGGAAGCGGTGTTGTACCGCTACCGAGGGGGCATTCTGTGGGGAGACTTGCCCTAACGCGGGGCTATCCGTTGCAGTTCTTTGGCTTGTTCTAAAATTTTCTCGAAGTCTTCTTCGCTCAACCGCTGGATGTAGTTGATTTTGAACTCTTCGAGGAAATCACACAGCAAGATTTGTATTTCTTGCCAGGTTTGCTGCTGTTGCAGTTCGGCTCCCAAAGCTTGCCCGAAATGTTGGACTAGCTGGCTTGAGAGTTTAGTACCTACGGGGTCTTCGCTGGCGATTTTAAAGGCTTCGTAGGCATCTTGGGGGCCGATGGTGACTAATTTGGAGAGTTCTGCAACTAATTGCTCTGCTAGTTGTGCGGGCAGGTTTCCCAGTCCGGGTACTTGCTTCCATCCTTGATAGAGGGGGGATTGTTTGAGAAACATTTCTATATTGTAACGAAGCAGGGCTTCTAGGTCTGGCTGGAGTTGGGGTAGGACTTTGTAGACGGTGATTTGGACTAGATGGGTGACGATCGCTTCTATTTCATTGATATTGTTGATGTCTAGATAGCGCTGTTTTTGAGATTGAAAGAGTTGACGAGTGAGTTCGCCTGTGGTAATTGATTGTTGCATCTGGTTGATGAGTTGAATTACTACTACTTCGGTCAATTCTTGGGCGAAGTTGGCGACGAAACCCCGGCTGATTTGGGTGCGTATGGGTTGGAGGTCGGGCATTTTGGCTTGGTGGATGCGAATTGTGACGGGTAATACTCGCAACAGGCGCCAGAATGGGAGGAGCAGGAATATGTCGTACCATCGCCAGAGCATGGCTGCTCGCCAAGTGACGCTGCGGTGGCGGCGGCTGATCAAGTAGGTACGGGCTAGAAATTCGATCGCGAATATGGCAATAAATGGCAGGTCGATTTGCCAGAACTTGTCGGTAAATTCGCCGTTTTCTCCGATCTCACGGTAATAGTTGATGGCGATTAATGGCTTGATTTTGGCGTCAAACCAAGTGATTTCTTGTTGCCAGCCTTGTTTGCTTAAATACTCAGGGCTCCAGAATGTTTTGAATGATTGTTTTGCGGATTGTTGCGGATTGGGGGTGCGATCGCGCATCCGGTCTTTAATTTTTTCTAGGGTGCCGCTTTTTGATGCTACTCGAAACGGATCTTCGTCGATCATGTTCGCGCTTAGATTGTTTATTTCCTGCAATTTGGCTGCTACTTGGGGAGAGGGCAAGCCTGTTTGCACTACTTGATTTTTTAATTCTTCTAAGGTTTCTAGATATTTCTGGGTTTCTCTGTGGGGTGTAATTCCTTTAAATGGGTCGTATATTTGGGTGAGGACTGGTAGTTGCCGGAAGTAGAAATTTCGCCCAGGGACGTAACTTATGTCAAATAATACTAGGCTTAAATTCCCTAGGGCAAGCACTGCCATTAACCGCTCGAACCAGGGTACTTTGGGTGATTTTTTGTTGCGGGAGTTGGGAGTTTGAGATGGCTGTAGTTTTGGTGTCACTGGCAGTTCCTAATTAAGTAGACGGAGCGCAATAAATGTAACTGGTAATAGCTGAAAAAAGGAAACAGCTTAAACTAGCTGATTGTCGCGATCGCGATCGGATGGCGATCGAGCAAGCTAGTATTTATTTTAACCTGGGGAAAGTTGGGTAGTTTGGGATTGTTGATTTTGCAGGGTTTGGTAAACTTTTATACTTGTCAAATATTAAGGTCGATTCCCCACGGGATAGCTTCGCCGCGCGAACACAGGTGGCAGCCGCAGATCCCGTTCGTCTGATTCTCTCTGTCAATAAAATTATATCTCAGGCGGAATCCTCAGTTTTTTTTTCGGCGTTGCAGAGCTAACTGAGCTGGTAATAAATTACTATTTCTGTTTGATCTGCTGGCTATTTGACCCCTAAATTAAATCTATTGCGCCGATCGCAGTTTAAGCTTAGATTTGGACTTCGAGTTTGAGGTCAAACCCTCAACAGAGGTATACTTGCTCAGGGACAGTCTGGCGAGAGCGCCCGCGCGTGCGATCGCCCCTGATAGCTGCCACCTCCGTAAGGTAAGGTTCGGGATCTCGCCTCCACAAAAACCAGCTAGCGATCGGACTCTTGAATAAAATGACACCCTGAGTATAATTTTGTTCGCATTTTTTTAATATATGACATACTGCCTTAATCTCGATTGCCCAAGAGACAAGCGTCAGAACCCACCAGGCACAAAGTATTGTCTTAATTGTGGTTCCAAGCTGCTGCTAAAAGACCTTTATGCAGCAACTGAACCACTGCGCGATGGAGGATTTGGCAGGACTTTTAGAGCTGTCAATCATGGAAAATTTGAAGAATTGTGCGTTATCAAACAGTTGTCGCCACCGCAGGAGTTTCAGCGGAAGCCCGCTCATTTTAAAAAGTATGTTCGACTGTTTGAACAAGAGGCAAGGCGGCTTTACGAACTGAAACACCCACAAATTCCTCAGCTAATTTCTTATTTTGAGGAAGATGGGCGATTGTATTTGGTGCAAGAATTTATTGATGGCAATAATTTAAAGGATGAGTTGGAAAAGTACGGTGCTTATAGCGAAATTAAAACTAGGGAACTGCTGTTAGATTTGTTGCCTTTGCTGAATTTTGTTCACGAACGCAATGTCATTCACCGGGATATTAAGCCGGAAAATGTGATCCGCCGCAATCGCGATCGCAAGTTGGTGCTAATAGATTTTGGGGTGTCCAAACAGGTAGTAGCTGAGGCTCCGACCAAAACGGGTACTAAGTTGGGCACTCCGGGTTATGCAGCTCTAGAACAGCGACATGGTATGGCTGTTCCGGCTAGCGACCTTTACAGTTTGGGGGTGACTTGCATTCGCTTGCTGACTTCTGTTATGCCTTATTTGGATATCTACGGGGACATTCACGATGACCTTTACGATCCGCTCGAAGGTCGCTGGCTTTGGAGGGAGGCTTTGCCGAAAGGAACCAAGATTAGCGAGGATTTAGGTCAGATTTTAGATAAGTTGATTCAGGAATATGTGAAAGACCGCTACAAGTCTTCTATGGAAGTGTTTGAATTTTTAAAACCTGTTGTTGTTGTTCCACCTGATTTTCAATTGCAGCAGGCAACAGTTCTTAGTCCTTCTTTACCGACCCAACCTGTGACTCAAAATCCGCTAGTTTCTGTTAATTTAGAATCAGAAAAAGGGATTGATTATTCTCGGCTGGAAAGGCTGCTGGCTGCTAAAAATTGGCGGGGTGCTGATGAGGAAACTTCTGTAAAAATGCTGGAAGTGATGCAGCAAGTTTCGAGGGGTTATTTGAGTGAGGAAGATATTAGGAAGTTTCCGGCTAAGGATTTGCAGACGATTGACCAACTTTGGGTACGCCACAGTCACCGGAGGTTCGGTTTTTCTGTGCAAAAGGGTTTGTGGGTTAAGTCGGGGGGAAAGGCTGGTGTTTATGATGCTACAGTTTGGGAGAAGTTTGGCGTTCGAGTGGGCTGGTGGGTTAACAATCAGTGGGTATACTATTCTGAACTGAATTTTACTTCTAAGGCAAAGCCTGGACATTTGCCGGGAGGGACTGTTTTTGGATGGGAAGGTGGGGTTTTGTGCGGTGTTTTGGGTTTGGGTGGGATCTGGTTTTTGCTGTCGCGGCGAGATTTGTAGGAAGAAGGAAGAGGGAAGAAGGAAGAAGGAAGAGGGAAGAAGGAAGAAGGAAGAGGGAAGAAGGAAGAGGGAAGAAGGAAGAGGGAAGAAGGAAGAGGGAAGAAGGAAGAGGGAAGAATTGGGGAATAATGGCAAAGGTGGCAATTATTTAAAGAGTTAAGCTATTCTGCATTTAAATTGTAGGTGTTCAAAAAATAATCAAACTCTTGTGGGGTGGGGACGTAAGCCTGCCCCGAATATGCAATTTAAATGCGCCACAGCTTAGGGATATATTATGCAGAAATTAGGTAGAAAAAGAACAGAAAATCAGATATAATCCCAAAGGATTTTTTTTGTGATATGTTGTGAGAGAAGGGCAAGTTTACAAAGTTACAGACCAGTCCTTACCCGTAGAAAAGTATTAGGACGGGCTTTGGCTCCAATTTACCAAGGAGATTTCTCTACTATGTTGCAAGAAAAACGTCTCAAACCGTGGACTATAGTTCGATCGCTTCCGAATTTAGAAAAGGTGATTGTGGGTCAATTTCGCAGTTGGTCTGATGCAGACGGTCATTTAAAAATTCTCAAACGGATGGTTCCGGCTGACCGCTTGACTGTTGTGTTCGATCCGATAGTTTCAGCGTAATGTCGCTGCTAAAGCGGCGTGCGATCGCGTGAACTCAGCGGTCGCCTCTTTTTTTTACATAAAATTTACATAAAATACATAAAAATTGCGATCGCCCACACGGGCGATCGCAACTAAAATCATTAGATATATTGCAAAAATACCTAGGACGGGCGAGACGCCCATCCCACACACAATTTTTTTTGCTTGTGGGACGGCGGGATGCCCGTCCGAAAATTTGATTTGATTAAAAGGACTCAGGCAATCTTGTCTATTGTCCTTAACTGCGGCGAATTTCAGTAACTTGGTCGGCAATATCCAAAATTGCTGGCGGCATCGAAGGCCCAGTCAAAATAATATCCAAATCCTGCGGCTTGCTGTCAATCAATGCCAGCACTTCTGCTTCGGGAATCAAGCCTAAATTCACCGCTAAACTCAACTCGTCGAGAATAATTAAGGCGTAACTGCCGGAACGCACCGCTTTTTGAACGTACTCCCACAATTGTGCGATCGATCGCGTTTCCAGCTCATCTAAATCGGCCTTGTCAATACAGCGAGACAAATCGCACCGCACCCAATCTAAATTTTGCCCCAGTCGCACCGGATGTTGATGCCCTTGATTGATGCCCCCTTTGAGGAACTGCACCGCCAACACCGGAGCTCCCTGTCCTGCAATTCGGAGCGCTTGAGCCATGACACTGGTAAAAAAGCAGCGGTTCGGGCCTGTAAAAACTTGCACCAGCCCTTCAACGGTGTAGGGCAAGCTGTGGGTCAAATTGAGTTTAGGGGTTTGTAACTGAGCAACCATAGGGCAATATTTAATTAGTAACTAAGTCTTGACTGCTGCTCCGACCTTGGCGCGGCTGAAGCCTGCTTAACAATATATAGTGTACTGGGCCGAGTGTACATCCGATCGAACGCTAGATATACAAATTGTCAAAAGCTAGCGGCAGTAGCATTCGGAGTCGTTAGTTCGATTTTTCAACTCAAGCAAACACTTACGCAGAAACCGGGTTTTTTACAAAAACACAGCATCGAGTGCCAGAGTTATCAGGTGCAAACCCCCGTTTCTGAGAGTCTGGCTGCGTCCAGGAGTGTCAACAAAAGGTAAACATCGCATAGAATTTGAATGTCACGGCACTAGGAGCAAACACTGTGAGATTGGTGATTCTGGGAGGGCCAGGAGCGGGAAAGGGAACTCAAGCACAACAATTGTGCAACAATTTGAGCATTCCTTTGCTGGCATTAGGGGACATTCTGCGCGCGGAAATCGCAAGTGAAACAGACTTGGGCAAGTTGGCCGTGTCTTCTGTGGAATCCGGGGAGCTAGTTCCCGATGAAATTTTGATTAAATTTATCGGCCGCCGGTTGCTGCTGTGGGATGTCTTTAATGGCTGGGTGTTGGAGGGATATCCGCGAACGGCTTTTCAAGCTGAGGAATTGGATTTTTTATTAGAGAGTTTGGCGCAGGAGCTAGATTGGGCAATTTGGCTGAAAGTGCCTCATGAAGTGTTGCTGAGTCGATCGATCGAACGCGATCGATCGGACGACGAGCCAGAAATTTTACAGCGCCGGCTCGATTTGTTCGAGGAACGGACTATTCCTCTTTTAGATTATTACGAATACCGCCACAAATTGTTAACTATCAACGGCGATCAATCTCCAGAACAAGTCCAGCAAGATATTCTCAAATCTCTCGAAGTTAACAGTAAATAATCATACCATTTTAGATTTTGAATTTTAGATTGGGAATAAAAGCATACTTAACAAAGAGCAAAAATAAGGAATATTAATGCCCAATGCCCAATTCCCAATTCCCAATTCCCAATTCCCAATTCCCA
Source organism: Microcoleus sp. A6-C6 (assembly GCF_036705955.1). Lineage (NCBI taxonomy): Bacteria > Bacillati > Cyanobacteriota > Cyanophyceae > Oscillatoriales > Microcoleaceae > Microcoleus > Microcoleus sp. A6-C6. The sequence continues at coordinate 212,158 of NZ_JAUBVR010000001.1, forward strand.
ATTCCCAATTACCTAAATATTATGTCTTTCCAGCGTCCTGACGGCAGAAAATCAAATCAACTTCGTCCGATTAGTTTCGATCGCGAATTCAACAAATTTGCTAGCGGTTCCGTGCTAGCAAAAAGTGGCGATACTCAGGTACTTTGCAGCGTTACAATCAAGCCGGGAGTGCCGAGATTTCTGGAGAATACCGGACAAGGTTGGCTGACGGCGGAATACCGAATGTTACCCGGATCTACGCCGCAGCGACAAGAGCGGGAATTTATGAAATTATCGGGACGCACTCAAGAGATTCAGCGGTTGATTGGGCGCAGTTTGCGATCGTGCTTGGATATGCAGCTATTGGGCGAACGCACCATACTTGTGGATGCGGATGTTTTGCAAGCAGACGCGGGGACTCGCACAACTTCTATTAATGGCGGATTTGTGGCTGTGGCTGATGCTTTGAACAAATTGGTACAAAAAGGTGATTTGGTGCGATCGCCCATGATTCGTCAAGTGGCGGCCGTGTCTGTGGGGCTTTTGGAAAATGAGGCGTTTTTAGATTTGAATTATCTTGAAGATGTGGCGGCTGAAATTGATTGTAATGTGGTAATGAATGGAGATTTGAGCATCATCGAAATTCAGGGAACAGCGGAAGAAGGAAGTTTCAGCCGGAGTCAGTTAAATCAAATTTTGGATTTGGCAGAAATAGGGATTCAGGAATTGCTGGAGGCTCAGGGGCAGGCTCTTTAAATTGGTTTATTTTAACCTCATGATTACCCACATTAATCATTAGACCTCTTGCAAAAATCCTTTTAATCAAATTTTGGAACGGGCTCTTCGGCCCGTTCCACAAGGAAAAATGTTTTTTGTGGGATGGGCATCTTGCCCGTCCTAGTTATTTTTGCAAGAGGTCTATTCATCCCGATCCCACTCAGCTAAGATGTTACGAATCTCATTAGGACTAATATCTTCTCGGTCAGATTTAGCATAAATGGTTAATAGAAGTACGCTAGTCGGTGACTCAACTTGATAGATAAGTCGATAACCAGCGCTTTTCCCTTTTTGGATATTGCTATTTCTGACTCTTACCTTCAAGATGACATAATTTTCACCCATTCCGGGGATGCGATCGCCAGTAAAATTCCCCCCTTGGAATTGTTCAATAATTGGCTGAGTATCTAACCTGACATTGCGATATTTTTTTGATAGTTCACGCAAATTCCGTTTGTACTCAGGCGTTAAATCAATCTGTACGAAAGGCATTTCATTCGACATCTATTCCCTCCCACATTTCCGAAAGGGGGATGCGCTGTCCGGCTTTTGCTTCCTGTAATGCTCTCCTGAGACTTGCTTTCACTTCGGCAATGGGAGTATCATCAGGATCGGTTTCGACTTCCTCTGCTACTTCGGCAAAAAGTACGATAACTCGCACGCGGCTGGGCGGGAAGTCTTCGATCGCGCGATCGAGAAATAATTGACCTTTATCATCTATAGTTCCCAATACTTCAACAGCTTTCATCTGTTTCTCCTCAAGGTATTTTTTACCAATTATGTCATATTTTATCAGGGTTTAGCAAACTTGATATTTGAGAGCGATCGCCCTTCATTCAACAGTATCCAGGGAAGCCAATCTTCCTGTTATCCTAGAAACATACTTCATTCCCCGATCGCATCATGGTTGCTTTACCCGATCGCCAATTGATGAGCGCAGAAGAATACCTGACTTGGGAACCCACCCAAGAAGAACGCTACGAGTATTGGGATGGCGAAGTCGTCGCTATGACAGGTGGAACCCGCAATCACAATCGAATTACCTTCAACTTCTTCAAGCTATTAGACGATCGCCTTAATCTGCCCTACGAAATTTACATCCTAGCTGTTAAACTACGGGTAGAACCAGGGAGAAAGTATTTTTATCCTGATGTTGTCGTAACTTGCGACGATCGCGATAACGATCCGCAATTGGTGCAATTTCCTGCCTTGATTATCGAAGTTTTGTCACCTTCAACTGAAGCCCTAGATCGCGGCGCAAAATTTGCTAAATACCGTCAATTTTCCACGCTGCAAGAGTATGTCTTGGTGCAAGTCGAACAGCCCGGACTAGAGGTATTTCGACGCAACGAACAAGGGCTGTGGGTGCTTTCGGAGTATGGTTTGGGCGATACTTTGCGACTGGAATCAGTGGATGTCGAAATTGCGATCGGGGATTTATACCGCCAAGTGCAGTTTTCTTAGTCCGCGGAGGCGGACTTTGTTTGTGTAGAAGCGAATTCTATTCGCCCTATAATTCGCCCTATATTTGCATTATATTCGCCATTTTTCTTTCTTTACAAAACTTGCCTGGGGGCGATCGGAATTTCAATAACAAACTCACTCCCCTCTCCCGGTACAGACACACAAGTCAAATTTCCGCCATGAGAACTAACAACAATCGAGTGAGAAATAGACAATCCCAAACCAGTGCCCGAACCCACCGGCTTAGTTGTAAAAAACGGATCGAATATCTTGTGCAGCACCTCAGTGCTCATCCCCGGCCCGCTGTCAGCCATTCTGATTATTACAGAATTGCGGTCTGTCACCTCCGTAGAAATTGTAATATTAGGAGTATTTTGAGACGTTTCCGGGCAATTTCTTGCCAACAGCATCGCATCGATCGCATTGGTAAGAATATTCATAAATACCTGATTCAACTGCGACGCATAACAAGTAATTAACGGCAAGTTGGCATAATTTTTAATCAGCTCAATCCCCAAACGGCCGCCCTCTTTTCTCAGGCGCGGTTGCAGCAACATCACCGTACTGTCGATGCCTTCATGGATATCAACCGACTTCATTTGCGCTTCGTCGAGGCGCGAGAAATTCCGCAAACTCAACACAATATCCCGGATTCTTTCGGCTCCCACTTTCATTGAATCCAGCAACTTTTGCAAATCTTCACTCAAAAATTCCAGTTCAATTGTTTCTATTTCCTCTAGGATTTCATCAGCAGGTTCTGGATAGTGTTGCTGGTAGAGCTCAATCAATTTTAGCAAATCTTTAACGTATTCGCTAGCTGGATTGAGATTACCGTAGATGAAACTTACAGGATTATTGATTTCGTGAGCTACACCAGCCACCATTTGCCCCAAACTCGACATTTTTTCCGTTTGAATTAATTGAGCTTGAGTCAGTTTCAGCTCCCGCAAAGTTTTTTCTAAACGCTCGTTTTTATCATTCAACTCATACGTCCGCTCTTGCACTTTCTGCTCCACAGAATTGTAAAGCAGAGCATTTTCCAAAGAAATAGCAACTTGGGAAGAAAGCAGCCTTAAAACTTCTAATCTGTGGGCAGTAAAAGCCCCAACAGTTAAGTTATTTTCTAAATAAAGAATGCCGATTAATTTGCGTTGATTGACTATCGGCGTACACAAAAGAGATTTGAGCTGGTGTTTGGCGATGTAAGCATCGGCAGTAAATCGCCCTTCAGCCGCGGCATTGCTCAACACCAAATCTTCGCGAGTCCTTTCCACATAATTAATCACCGTCACAGGTAAATCCTGACATTCTTCAACAGGCGTAAATTGCAGCACCGCGACATCTTCAGCAACTACTGACGCTTGAGCTGATATTAAAAGTTTTCCATCTCTAACTAAGATTAAAAAACCGGATTGTGCCCCCGCGTTTTCTAGCGATATCCTCATCAAAGAAGCCAGCAGCTTGTCGAGGACAATTTCGCTGGAAATTGCCAGAGATGCTTTCATTACAGTTGCTAAATCCAGCACTCTCGCATCACTGCCAGTAGAAGTATGAATAGTATTTGTAGTTTGATTGTTGTTAAAACTTCCGTGGAGCGGCGTCATTTCCCGCAACTGCGGATACTTCTGTTCTAAATCTTCAACTTTGCGGACTGCACCCCAGCGCAAGTAGCATGAGTGAGCTTCGCGCAAGTGGATTTTGGCATATTGATATTTGCCTTTACTCAACCAAAACTTAGCCGCTAGTTCATTGGCGAGGGCTTCATTTTGCACAAACTCATTATCTTGAGCTAAATTTATCGAGAAATCGTAAAGCTCTACAGCTTCTGAATCTTTCTTGGTAATTCGGGCTATTTCTGCTTGGACTAAAAGGTACTTGTGCAGAAAATTTTCTGCACAGTTGTCTGACCAAATTTTCATTTGTTTTTGATTAGCTTCTAACTTCTCCAAGTATTGCTTTTGTTTGTCTTCCGAAACATTGGGAAAAACGGCCGCCAAAGTTAGAGAAAAGAAAAAATTCCACTCGGTAGCGGGGATTGCTCCAGTAATAAAAGATAGCTGCTTTTCTACTTCCAAAGCTAGTTGTAACGCTTCGTTAAAGTTGCCATACCAGTACATTACCTGGCATTTGCGAATCTGATAAAGGCAGAGCGAGTACAAATTTTGATGAGCTTGACAGTTGTGTACGTATTCAGCTTCGCTCAAATCTTCGCTTTCAAATACAAACTTTTCAGGAGTCAGTTGGCTCAAGTTGCGTAGGATTAACTCTACCCCTAATAATATATCGGTAACAAGCTGATTTTTAGTTTTTTGGCTGAACTGCAAATACCTGCTCGTGTCTGCTAGAATTTGCGAGATTTCTTTACCTTGAAAAAAGTAATTGGCTATACGGTTGGACAGGATATAACCTGCGTATTCTAAATCTCCTGATTCTAAAGCTGCTTGATACCCTTCATTGCTGATCGCGTGTGCTTCTTTAATATGATTGAACCAGTAATGAAAAATACTGACTAAGGACGAACAAGCTCTGCACTTCAAGCCGATATTTCCCGATTTTTCGCTCAAATTTAGCGACAGCAGGGCAAATTGATAAGCTGTTTTGTAATCTCCAGAAACAGCGTTTAAGAACATACCGTAGCCCGCGTAGCAGAGAGATGCTTCGGGAACCAAACCGTATGTGAGAGAAAGATTGACTCCTTTTAATACGCTGACTTTCCACAAGTCGGGATTTTTGAGGTAAGCCGATGTTAACAGGTTTGTGATTAATTTGACTGCCACTTTTTTATCGGGTACAGTCATTTCGGGAGCGTCAATCAGCGAAGATATTTCTCTACCTGCTAAAAAATTTGTGGCTGCTGCAAATTCTTCGGAGATGACTTTTTGCAGCCCGTCTAGCGGCAAATCAATTCCCAGCAAGTCCAAAGCTTTGATTCCGGCTTTAACGGCTTCTTCATACTTCGCTCGCAGGGTGTACTGCACGATCAGCAGGTTGTAAATTTCTACTTTTTCTAAGGCCGATCGCGCTTTTTGCAAGGTTATGTTGATAAATTCTTCTGAATGCTCAAAATAACCGTTTAAATACTCAACATTTGCGCGCTCCATGTGCAGAGCAAAGGCTAAATCGTAGTGGGAATCCCAAATATCGGCGGTTAAACCGTCCATACCTGCGGTTAAATACTGCAACGCAGCAACATAAGCAGTGGCATCTTTAGCTCTCCGAGCCGCGTCTAAATTCAGCGTTGCCAGTTCAATTAATTCTCGCTCGTCTCGAATTAGCGATCGGGCTACATTCAAGTGATCGACTAATTCAAAGATTCTGTCAGCGCGATATTCAGCCGGAGTATTTTCGAGAATCTGCCTGCCAATTTTCAGGTGAACGTCTTTTTTTTGCGAGTCGTCAATTAAAGCATAAGCTGCTTGTTGGACTCGATCGTGCAAAAATTTATAATTGAGAATTAATAGCGGAAACAGCACGTAATCTAATGACTTACTTTCCAATTCCGAAGTTGGCAAGATCAGTCCAGACTTAATCGCTGGCAACAGGTGAGAAAAAGTTTCCGACGCTTCTTTTTCATGAATTAAAGAAAGAGTGTTTAAGTCAAATTCGTTACCCAAACAAGCCACTAAACGCAAAACCTGCTGCGTTGAACTTGGCAGTTTTCTCAATTTTTGTACCATCAAATCTACCACATTGTCAGTGATAGCGCACTGCTCAATTTGAGTCATATCCCAATGCCAGCCGCCCTTGCTCCCCGCTTGCGGTGGCTGAAAAACTAGCAGGTTTTCTTGATACAATGTTTGCAGGAATTGATTTACAAAAAAAGGATTGCCGTCTGTTTTGCTGACTACCAGTTCAGCTAAAGGTTTGACAGATTCGCGATCGCTGTGCAAAGTCTCGGCAATCAAATGAGTTATATTTTCCACCCCCAGCGGCGACAAAGCAATCTGATTAATGATAGCTTCCTGATTTCGCAGCGTCTCCACAGTCATCATTAAAGGATGAGTGGGACTGACTTCATTATCCCGATAAGCGCCAATTAAAAACAGATATTGTGTCGCTTCATCTGTCATCATCAATTCGATCAATTTGAGTGTGGCAGAATCAGCCCACTGCAAATCGTCGAGAAAAATCACCAGCGGATGTTCGGGCTGACAAAATACGCGAATGAAGTTTTGAAAGACTAAATTAAAGCGATTCAGAGATTCCGTTGGCCCCAATTCAGCTACAGGAGACTGAGCTCCGACAATTAGTTCAACTTCTGGAAGTACATCAATAATAATTTGCCCATTTTGCCCGAAAGAAGTGCGGAGTTTTTCGCGCCAAACTGCCAATTGAGCTTCGCTTTCAGTTAACAGTTGCCGCACCAATTCCGAAAAAGCGCTGACAACGGCAGAGTAAGGAATAGTCCGCTTGTACTGGTCAAATTTTCCCCAAATAAAATAGCCACGCCTGCGGGTAATTGGTTTGTCTAAAATCTTCACCATTGCAGATTTGCCAATGCCGGAATAACCAGCAATCAGCATCATCTCGCTGCGGGATTTATGCTGTCCTCTCGCCAGCACGGACACAGAATTTTCTTGTTTCGATTTGCTCTCTTTCTTGATGACAGAAATTTGGGAGTGTTCGATGCGGTAGGCTCGATTATTTGTTGCTGCTACCCGTTCAAATGCCGCTAAAAGAGTTTCAACTTCTCGCTGTCTGCCATAAAGTTTTTGAGGAATTTGAAATTTGTCGGAAATATCTTGGTTGCCAAGAGCAAACTCAGAAATAACCCCAGATGTTTGCAACTGAAACAGACAGGATTCCAAATCTGCTTTCAGTCCCCAAGCACTTTGATAGCGATCCTCCGCCGTTTTTGCTAGTAATTTCATCACAATGTCTGAAATAGCTTGAGGAATTTCTGGTGCAATTTCAGCGAGAGGTACTGGCTGTTTGGCGATGTGACAGTGAACTAACTCCATCGGATCGGTAGTGGGAAAAGGGAGCTGTCCTGACAGGATTTCATAGAAGGTGACACCAAGGGAATAAAAGTCTGTGCGGTAATCAATAACCCTGTTCATTCTGCCGGTTTGTTCCGGCGACATATAGGCTAAAGTGCCTTCTAAAAAATTAGGATTTTTATTGGCAAGATTTTCTTGATTTGAGTCAGTTGAGATGCTAAAATCTATAAGTTTAACTTGTCCCGTTGCGGGATTAAAAACTATATTAGAGGGGTTTATATCTTTATGTATTACATTTTTTGCGTGAATTTCTCCCAAAGTTTCAGCAACTTTGATGGCTGTAGTCAAAAATCCTAAAGTGGTAAATTTTTGGGTAGCCATAAATATTTTTAAAGATTCGCCGCCAAAATCTTCTAAAATCATTGCCAAAATATTGCTAACCTGCTGCAACTTGTACACTTTAACAACTCCGTCGAGCTGGTTTAAGTTGGCAGTAATATCATATTCGCGTTTGTATCTATTCAGTTCTTCGGGAGTCGGATAGTCTTCTTTGATAATTTTGATAATAACAGGTTGGTTGTCTTGCTCGTTACGGCCGCGGTAAACCAGGGAAGTGCTGCTTTCATAAATAAGAGCGAGAACTGCAACGCCGGGAATTGCCATCATAGTCAGGTTCTCTCAAATTAGGTGTGCTTGGTCAATATTACAGGAGTTGCGCGCGGCGGGCTAGAAACCCGATTTTTTCGTTGCTAGTCGTTGACAAACCCAAGATTTTTTAGTGTGAACCGGGTTTATTTTGGTAAATCCTATGTTATTCTTCATTATCACTCAAAAGCTATCTTTTGGGATGTATGGGAAGACAGGCCTTGACAGAGACCGGGCGGTTGAAACCGCGTCTACACAAACACTCATGCACTCCAAGCGGGTTGAAGAACGGGGGGTTAAAATTAGGTGATTTTTCTTCAGCCCGCGGAGGCGGACTACCCTTCGGGAAGGTTAACGCCTACGTTTTTGTAGTTTGAGATCGAACTCGTATGTGGCGAAGCGCCCGTCATCCGAGTTCGATTTCAAAAGCGGTTTCAACCGCTGTCTTATCTATTGGGTCATCTACGCGCTGGCTGGAATAATAACCTTTAATCTCGGAGTTAAAAAATCGGCCTGTAGAATCAGCTTCTTGCAGAGATTCCCAAATTTCCGGTTCTACGTGGCTGTATTGATAGACTGACCCGCTGCTAAATTCTATTTGCAAAACTTGCTCCTCTTCGTTGTATCCGATCGCGCTAGCCATTGCCGAATCAACCGGGATCATAGCAATCGGTTCGTCGCGGTGAGCAATTTCTGTTAATTCAATACCGGGATCGAGTTCGGTTGAATCTGTATTGGCGATGAAATCAACCATTTGCAGGCCCTGCATTGCAGCTTCGGGAGCAGCAATTTCGATAAATTCGACTTGTTCACCGCGATCGATCAATAGTCCTAACTGGCCGTTAGAGTGACCGACTGCTAAGACATTGCTCAAGTCAATTTTGGATAGTTTCATAGGATTTATCAATGATTTGTTTTAGGTCAATATTTCCCCTAATAAAGCAAGTTGCGCGACAGAGGAAATAGTGGATTAATTAATAGTGTATTTGATGTTGCTTAAAAAGTCAATAATGCAGTTGGGCGAAAATTATTGTAGCAATTTAGGTGTCAGGTGCGGCTGGCGTATCCTAGGTTGATAAGATGTGTCCGGTTCTTAACGAAACTTGACAATAGATTAAGAATTATTGCCATAAAACAAAGGTAAAATTGTGGGAATGGCGAGTAAAATCCCAGCCAGGAAAAGGGTTTGAGGATTTTTCCCATCTGTAAATCTTCAGAAAGTTATTATTTCTAAAGGATTCATCCGGTGAGAAAATCGGAAACAACCTTAAAATTTAGCAGTAATCGCCCGATCGGGCAAATCTCAACCAACACCAGGAAAAATACCTATGAAATTGGCTTATTGGATGTACGCAGGCCCAGCCCACATCGGCACTTTGCGCGTTGCGACTTCCTTCAAAAACGTCCACGCCATCATGCACGCACCGATTGGAGATGACTATTTTAACGTCATGCGCTCCATGCTAGAGAGGGAACGGGATTTCACGCCTGTAACTACCAGCGTCGTTGACAGACACGTACTGGCGCGGGGCTCGCAGGAACGGGTGGTGGACAATATCACCCGCAAAGACAGAGAAGAAAGCCCAGATTTAATCGTGTTGACTCCGACTTGCACCTCCAGCATTTTGCAAGAAGACTTGGAAAACTTCGTGGAGCGAGCTCAATTGGATGCCAAAGGCGACGTGTTGCTAGCCGATGTCAACCATTATCGGGTTAACGAACTCGAAGCTGCCGATCGCACTTTAGATCAAATCGTGCAATTTTACATTAACAAAGCTCGCAAAAAAGGCGATTTGGAAAGTAAAAGTGAAAAACCATCGGTGAATATTATCGGTATGTCTACGCTGGGTTTTCACAACCAGCACGACTGCACCGAGTTGAAGCGTTTGATGGCAGATTTGGGAATTGAAGTTAACGAAGTTATTCCCGAAGGTGCTTCGGTTCATAACTTAAAAAGACTGCCGCGCGCTTGGTTTAACTTGGTTCCTTATCGGGAATTGGGGATGATGACTGGGAAGTATTTGCAAAAAGAATTTGGCACTCCGATGGTGGATATTACGCCGATGGGTGTGGTAGAAACTGCGCGCTGTATTCGCAAGATTCAGGAAGTGTTGAATGCTCAAGGTGCGGATGTTAATTATGAAGAGTTTATTGACCAACAAACGCGGTTTGTGTCTCAGGCTGCTTGGTTCTCAAGGTCGATCGACTGCCAAAACTTAACGGGCAAAAAAGCGGTCGTATTTGGCGATAATACGCACGCTGCGGCGATGACGAAGATTTTGGCTCGCGAGATGGGAATCCACGTTGTATGGGCAGGAACCTACTGCAAACACGATGCTGATTGGTTCCGGGAAGAGGTAAAAGGGTATTGTGATGAAGTGCTGGTGACGGAGGATCACGGGGCGATCGGGGATGCGATCGCGAAAGCGGAACCTTCGGCGATTTTCGGCACGCAAATGGAACGCCACGTTGGTAAACGGTTGGACATTCCGTGCGGTGTAATTGCTGCGCCGATTCACGTTCAAAATTTCCCAATGGGCTACAAACCATTTTTGGGTTATGAAGGCACGAATCAGTGCGTAGATTTGGTCTACAATTCCTTTACTTTGGGCATGGAAGACCACTTGCTGGAAATCTTCGGAGGCCACGATACCAAGGAAGTGATTACCAAGGGAATCTCGGCTGATTCTGATATGGGTTGGACTAAGGATGGACAGGCTGAGTTGAATAAAATCCCTGGTTTTGTGCGGGGTAAGGTGAAGCGGAATACTGAGAAGTTTGCGCGCGAACGAGGTATTGAAAAGATTACCGTTGAGGTGCTGTACGCGGCCAAGGAATCTGTCGGGGCGTAGTTTGGATTGAGGTGAGGGCATCTCTTGTGGATGCCCGCATTTAGTCAGATTCATCTTCCGATATTGCTTGATATTCCAAAAGCTGTTCCCCTCGGATAATCCACAATTTACCCGCAACTTCTGCCGCTTCCAATCCGCGAATTAATATTTCTACTGCCGCTTGCAAATCTTGCGGTTTCGATTGAGAAGGCAGACGCAGTAACACAATCCCAGAATAATCAGAAGGATTGTAGCGGAGGCGATTGCCAAACCCCCTATCCAAAGTCACCAAACATCTATCTTCCCTCCGACATATATCAATTAATAATTCATCCGGTGTTGAACTCAAATTTTGTTCCCGTACAGTCGCAACATCATGGCCAGCCAAACGTAACATCGAAACAACGCGGATGCTGCCCAAATTTTCATCAAGTTTTAACTTCACTTTAAAACTACCTTTTTTTCAGCCAGAGGAATTTCGACATAATAATCTCTTGCCAACTCAGCCCCATAAGCAATACAAGCCAAAACGTCTTCTCGTTCAATTCCCGGATATTCCTCAAGCAATTCTTCTAAAGTCATGCCGCTAGCGAGAAAGTCAAGAATCAGAGAAACCCAGATGCGATGGCCGCGAATACAGGGTTTGCCAAAGCAGATATTCGAGTCGATTGAGATGCGAGAGAGTAAATTATTTTGAGTCATGTCTTTTCAATTATATATTTTCCATCTTCGCGCATATCGGAAATGATTGTATCCCAATTAATTACTTATTCAGTTTTTATTGATGATGCTTTGACGACTAAGACTCCACCAACATAATGAACCTCGCACTCTTCATCCATATTTGCTGGTTGGCTGTTGCCAGTTTCATCGAGCGGCGAAGCTATTTCCTGTTGTTTCCGCTGCCATAACAGGAAGTCAGCAAAGTTGAGGATTTCTTGCAGTTCAATTTCAGAGAAATTTTTCAGTTTTTCAACGAGTTTTTCTTTGAGAGGTATCACGGCTATTTTTTCCTTGCTTAAGACGACCGCTAGATTCAGTTTAACAGGAGGCAAGTGCATGAAGTGAAGCTATCCTGTAGGGAATCGCCCTCACACCTCATTCTGATTATTGTCTTTCTCAACTTCCTCAAAATTGACTTTCTTATAAATAGCCGATAGAGGAATTTCAACCTCGAAGGAATTAAACACTAATGCGGTATCTTCCTCATCATACTCGGAATACAACCATTTTTTATTCTCGGTTTTAGAATACTGCTCAACATTAATTTGTGTTTGGTCAATCAGAATGTATTCTCGAAAACTAGGAATAGTTTTGTATAATTTAAACTTGTCACCTCGATCGTAATTTTTAGTAGACTTTGATAAAACTTCCACAATCACTTGAGGATTAGTAATCATGTCTGTGCGATTGTTGTGGTACTCAGGTTTTCCCAAAATTACCATTACATCGGGATAAGTGTAAAGTCGCACTTTTGGAACCCACAGACGCACGTCACCGATGAAGACATCATACTCTTGTTCTGGAAGAGCCAAATTTAAAGCAATGTAAACGTTTCCTGCGAGCCGATTGTGATTGGTAGAGCCGCCTGTCATAGGAATAATTTCCCCGTCGAGATATTCACTTTTGTCCTCTGCTGTTTCTTCCAGTGCTAAATATTGCTCTTCTGTGAAGTAATGTTGGTCGGTTGTTGGCAAAGTGGTTGTCATTAAGCTATTCTCCCACCAGGATGTTGAACAAATACTTTTTTTGAGTGCGATCGGCGAAGCTATCCCGTAGGGAATCGCTCTTTTAAATAATAACCCACATTTCCAGCGATCGGTACACAGAGGCGATCGCCCGCGAGGACAATTGCTACAATAAAATTAGTCGATCGCTCTTTGGTAACAAAACGATGTCAACACCAACCGATACCCAAACAAAAATAGAGTTCACCCTCAGCCAAGCAGATAAAGAAATTCTCGAAAAAGCCGCCACTGCGAAGTGCTTGAGCCTCAACGAATATTTGCTAGACATAGCACTGAAAGCAGCCAAAGAAACTCCTCAAGTAGAGCAGATCGTGTTAAGCGAGCGCGACTGGGAAATCTTCGCATCTGCGATCGAAAACCCACCGGAGCCCAACGAAGCACTAAAAGCAGCCATTAAAGAGCATCAAGAAAAGTATGGAAAGTGGTAAACAATGGAATTAATTTTTTGCTCCATTGAGGATAACCGAATCAAGCGAGAAGCTTTCGACTGCGGTGTACCAGAGTTAAATGAGTACATTAAAAAATATGCCAAACAAAATGACAAAAGAGGCATCTCTAAAACCTTTGTGGCAATTCCTGAAGTTGGCACCCCAGATGTAGCAGGCTATTATTCTGTCAGTATGGCTGAAATTAAACGGGAGTCTCTACCCGAAAATTATCGGAGAGGATTGCCACGCTATCCAGTACCAGGGATGCGTCTTGGCAAACTTGCTGTAGATCGCTCCATGCAAGGGAGAGGAGTAGGAGGAGAACTACTGATGGAGTCTTTTCGCAAAGCAGTTCGATTCTCGTCAGAAGTGGGAATATTTGCGGTGACAGTCGATGCTAAAAATCAGCAAGCGAAACAGTTTTATTTAAAATATGGTTTCATACCGCTAGAGGATGATGAACTTTCACTTTTTATCCCGATCGCCACTATCATCAAAGTCCTTGAATAACCTACAATTACTTTATACAAATTATCTGTCATTTGCATAACCTCCGCCGGAAACGGCAATGCCGTTTCCCTACAAATTATATCCTCTAATTTATGTAGCAATACTTCTTAGAAATGGTATAATACCAATTTGAAAAAACCTAGACACAAAAAAATAGAGGTTTTTACCTGTAGGGACACGGCACTGCCGTATCCGGTAATTTATGCTCATGAGAGATAATTTATATACGATTAATAACCGTAGCAATAATTTGTCAAAATGGTATAACTTGGGAGCATTTCATTTTTGTAAAAAGCATTTTTTTATACGCTCGCGAGCTATACAAGACTCGCTAGCGGGGACAGCACTACGAAAGCAAAACTGAGATGCTCCGATCAACTTTCCCATACAACTTGGCAAATCCACCGCACAATTGCTCCAATCAAATCAGATTCACTGGGTGAAAAAGCTGTCAGCGAATCCGCGTTATTCTCGCTAACAATAGCAATATTGCCGTCAAACTTGCTTAAATCGTTGAGAAATGTCTCGCTAAATCCAGTCGCCTCTTCCCCCCGCGAGTTGTAGAATACTAAGATGAAAGATTTATCGCTATCCATCAGCAGCAAATCCCAATAAGTTTGTAAATCTGCCATTGTTTTCGTGGCATCGTCACATTTGGGACAGCCTTGTTTCAGCATTTGGGTGTAAATCTTGGCGGCGGGGTTGTCGGGGTTGATGAAGTTTTTGCTGTCGATGCACAGGAGTTGGATTTGATGGGATAATTCGGCTTGATTATCGATTTCTCTGGCAATGTCTTGGGGGAAAGTTTGCCAGTTGAGGGTTGATGTGGTTGAGGTGAAACCGACTGCGGTTGTATCGGGAACTTCGGGATGGGGTGTGGTGGGTGGATGGTGCCATGCGTCATAGAAGGTGGGGTAAGGGAGATTTTGGGCACAGTGCCAGATGACTTTGTAGGAATTTTCGTATCTGTCAAAGTCATTTTCGCAAGTCTCATCGGATAGAAAATTTTTTAAGGCAGTGACAACCCCTATCATTTGCTGAATTTCTGTCAAAATTTCCTTTAAACTATCTGCTGCTGTGCTCCGGATATATTTCTTCTCAGAGGTGAGAATTAATTGAGTTAAAGCGACGATCGCATCTGGGTTGCCTTTCCCTATTTTCCCTAAGCTATCTGCTGCGTGCCACCATATATATTCATACTCAGAGGTGCGGATTAACTCAGTTAAAGCGGCGATCGCATCTGGGTTGCCTTTCCCTATTTTCCCTAAGCTATCTGCTGCGTTCTGCCGCCTCTCTTCATCCTCAGAGGTGCGGATTAACTCAGTTAAAGCGGCGATCGCCTCTGGGTTACTTTTATCTGTTTTCCCTAAGCTCTCTGCTGCTTGCAACCGGATAGCTTCATTCTCAGAGGTGCGGATTAACTGAGTTAAAGTGGCAATTGCATCTGGATTGCCTTCGTCTATTTCCCCTAAACTATATGCTGCTTGCAACCGAATAGATTCATTCTCAGAGGTGCGGATTAACTCAGTTAAAGTGGCAATCGCATCTGGATTGCCTTCGTCTATTTTCCGTAAGCTATAGGCTGCCAGCAGCCGGATAGCTTCATTGTCAGAAGTGCGGATTAACTCAGTTAAAGTGGCGATCGCATCTGGGTTGCCTTTCCCTATTTTTCCTAAGCTATCTGCTGCCACCCACCGGATAGTTTCATTCTCAGAGGTGCAAATTAACTCAATTAAAGTGGCGATCGCATCTGGGTTGCCTTTCCCTATTTTTCCTAAGCTATCTGCTGCGTCCCACCAGATAGATTCATCATCAGAGGTGCGAATTAACTCAATTAAAGTGGCGATCGCATCTGGGTTGCCTTTGTCTATTTTACCTAATTTTTTTGCTGCCTGCTGCCGGATAGATTCATCATCAGAGGTACGGATTAACTCAGTTAAAATGGCGAGTACATCTGGGTTATTTTAGCCTATTTCTCCTACTATCTTTGTTGCCTCCCACTGGATATATTTTGCGCCAGATGTGCGGATTAACTCAGTTAAAACAGCGAGCGCATCTGGGTTACATTTGCCTATTTTCCCTAAGCTATTTGTTGCAGAGTAAGGAGGATTTTCCTTCTCAGATGTGCGAATTAACTCAATTAAAGTCGTAATTGCATCTGGGTTGCCTTCGTCTATTTCTCCTAATCTTTCTGCTGCCTGCCGCCGGATATATTTATTCTCAGATGTGCGGATTAAGTCAGTTAAAGCGCCGATCGCTCTTGTACGATCGCTCTCTGGTAATATTGCTTTTCCTCCTTCTTCAATTGGAGCTATAAATCCCCACCGCTCCTGTTTTTCAATGTTAAAATATCCGAATCCCCATTTGACAATTTGAGCAACGATCGCATCAGCCAAAGAACAATCCTTAAACTCATCAATTAAGACAGCAGCTAAAAAATAGGCTCGATAACTATAAAATTCATGTTCAATTCCATCCTTAAACTCCACCAACGCCTTAATAAAAGCTTCCTTCTGCTCCCTATCCACATCCTTTCGCCCCATCCACAGCAACATCACCTCTTTCCACTGCCGCTCAAAAATCCGATAAATCCCCTGCTGCGGATTCTCCGGCACATGATTCAAGAAAAAGTGCCAATCCTCAATCTCGCACGCTGCAAAATATTCCTGAAAAGAAGGATGATAGAAAGCATAAACAGATTTCAGCGGGTTTTGGGCATCAACTCCCACTCGATTCAGCCAACCTAAATCAATTGCTTTTTCAAATAACTCAGGATGCGGTTGCGCCAGATTTTGGCTCACAAACCAATCGGGCAATATCGATTTATATCCAGCTTCAATTGCTGTCAGTGCAAACCTTCCCAACGCAGCATTTAAGTCTATTCTCTGTGCTGCTGTTGTCGGGAAAGCTTGTTTCTTGAAATCATAAAGCGCTGTGACAAATACCTCATAAAGTTCGGCTTTAGTATCGGGTAATTCTTGCTGTCCGAATTCCCAAGTTAAACACAGCAGGAATAACCGCAGGGGATTGCGTGCTAAATCTTTGATTCGCTCTTTTCCCGGTTCGTCTAAGGCGGCGCGTAGAACCCCCCCCAGCCCCCCCTTAGTAAGGGGGGGAGTAGGAATTGAGGTAGTTTCCACCCTTGGTAAGGGATTAGGAATTGGGCCAGTTTCCCCCCTTTCCAAGGGGGGATTAAGGGGGGTAAACCATTGATCGATAAACAATTTCACTTGATCGCAATTATCGCCGTCTCCATAGCTGAAGTCGAGCATTTTATAAGTATCAAAATCAGACAGGGCATTCCCCGTAGCCTCCCAAATATTCAGGCGACAACTGATTACTATTCGTACTTTATCAAATACCCGTTCTCTCAACTGTGGCGATAGAGTTCCCAGGGAATCGGCTATTCCCATTTCATCCGCGCCGTCCAACAGCAACCAGATTTTTCCTTCACTCAGTAATTCATTAAATTCTTTCACCCATTCCGCAGGTGCAGCATCCAATTTTCCCGCCGCTATTCGCAGCCAATCTTCGATTAAATATTTGCACAAAGGTTTTTTCACCTCTGCTAAGGATATCCATACGGGCAAATATTCAGTTTCCGCCAATATGCGATCGCAAATTTTCAACAATTGAGTAGTTTTTCCCGCACCCGGTTCGCCGATGACTGCAAGGCGTTTCCCCTTGCTTTTAGGGCTATCGCTGTTTGTGAGGACTTTTTCGCAAAATTCGTCGTAACTGAGGGGAATCAATTTTTCGGCTTCCTGATAAGCTTGGGAACCTGTTTGAGGGGAGAAATCATCGCGGCGCTGGGGTTTTTGCTGGCGTTCGATTAATCCCAAGGGGACGTGAATCTCGTTGAGGTCGATTTTTCGCGCTAAGTCGTTAGCAAAAAAAGTGTTGGCCGCTTGTCGCTTGGCTTGGGCTGCGGCGCGGCAGGTTTCGCGCCAGTCGATTTGGGTTGCTGGCGGTGAGGGCGGGCTCCATTCGTGGCGATCGACAATTTCCCTAATCTCTAAATTTAAAGCTTCGGCGATCCAAGTAATAAAGTCTCTCTTAATTCGTGTTTTACCAAGAAACCGCTTAACCGTGTCAATACTCACCCCTGACTTTTTTGCCAAATCCTCTTGAGTCCAACCTTTCTTATCCGGTTTTTCAGGCTTGGGCAATTCTGCCATTCTTTCGCGAACTTTCTCCAATCCTTCTGGAGTAAGCCCTATGGTGCTGGAATTCGGAGTTTTGCTCATCGGTGGTAAGTGGAGAGATGGCGACTATTCATAGTTTAGTGAATAGCTAGGGAAAAATCCTAGTGCAGATTAGTGCAGTTCAATCTGCACTGTTTTGCTCTGGATTCTGCCCCTGGTATGCGGTTATTTGTAGATTATGACATTTAGGAATACCGCCATGAAGTTCAAAGATATTGTAAAAACTCACAAATTTACCTGCGTTGCTGGACAATTGACCGAGTTTGGCCTCGTCAATTTAATCTCGTGGTTAGATCCAGTTTCAGGATTTTGGATTGGTATTGTTTGCTTAATTTGGCACATTTTTCAGGATATTAGGGAAGAAGAGAAAGACAGCGATAGTCACTCCAAATAGGTTTGTAGTAAGTAGGGACACGGCATTGCCGTATCCTAATCCCCGCGCCGGACACGGCATTGCCGTGTCCCTACTCGTATAATCTAAAAGTTTTATGTTTAATTAAGTCGATATAAAAAGCCCGATCGCACAAAACAAAAAAACCTCCCCAACAAGGAGAAGGGAGGGCGAAAAAGAGAGTTAGAAATTAAAATTTTGGAGAATTAACAATAGGGAGTTACATCCACGCCGCAGTCGTCAGCCAAATAACACAAAGCCCGAAAGCGAATCCCAACCACTTGCTCGTAAAGCGGATTTAACTTACACAACGGCGGAATGGAAAATAAAGTGCGATCGCCAAACTTGACTTCCCGCTCAAACGGACACTGCGACGGAATATATTTACACAACAACCGAGCCAATTTTTGACTCTTAATTTCTGTGTTCTCGATCCACTCTTTCAGCGGATTTAATAAATCAAAGCGCGGCTTTTTACTGTAAGGCTGAGAAATTGTAGCGACAGTAACAGTCGTTTCTTGTTTGCCATGCCATACCCAAATTGGCAGAATTCTCTGGGGTAATTTTTGCTCAAATACGTTCATATTGCTCTTCTCCTCTTTTAGAACGAGGTGCCAAGAACTCTTTGTAGAGCTTGTACTGGATTTTGTCTACAATAAGTACCTACAGCAGCTCGTTTTGTTTTACCGGATGAAAGTTCTTGAATTAATGACTTGATGCGAGAAAAGTAGTTCCTGATTTTTTTTTAGAGACAGTGTGCGATCGCCAAAGTGTCCTCATTGCCAGATCGAGAATTTATCGATCGGGTAAAAATTCTGTCTTCTACGTTTTAGCTTCAACCTTAGGTTGACTCTCCTTTTGTAGTTCAATTACAATTGTGACGCATCGAGGTGAATTATCCTATACGTGAAAATGCGGAATTTCAAATGAAAGTTATAATAGTTTCAAATAAGCTCGGCTGCAAAAAAGCCTGAAACCCAGCGCTAAGTGTCGCTTCGCACGCGCGGCGTAGCTATCCCGTAGGGAATCGCCCAGAAACTCCTACAATTAGAAATAATCGGTATTACCGCCCTCACAACCCATGAGCAACCCAGAAACCAAATCTATCACCCGTGAATTGCAAAGCCACGCAGCCATTCTCGGCGGCTTCGTCTCCCTCCTGTGGGCGATCGAGATTCTCGACGTATTCGTGTTTAGAGGCGCGCTGAATTCCTACGGAGTCCGCCCCCGCAACATCCAAGGACTTGAAGGCATCCTCTTCATGCCTTTTTTGCACGGCAGTTTTGCTCACTTAGCAGCCAATACCCTTCCTTTTCTGACATTTGGTTGGTTAATCATGCTGCGAGAAACTAGCGACTTTTTTATCGTAAGTGCCGTTACTGTACTCATCAGCGGATTGGGAGTTTGGCTGACAGGCGCGCCCAATTCCGTGCACATTGGTGCCAGCGGATTAATCTTTGGTTACTTCGGATTTTTGCTACTGCGGGGCTATTTTGAACGCAGCTTTACGTCTATTATGATATCTTTAATTGTCGGTTTCTTCTACGGCAGTTTAATTTGGGGAGTTTTGCCCTCGCAGCCTGGAGTTTCCTGGCAAGCACATTTCTTTGGCTTTGCAGGCGGGATATTAGCAGCTCAAATGTTGGGGCGAAAAAAACGGGAAGTATAGCAGAAGGCAGAAGACAGTTCGGCAACGGATTCTGTAACGGATGTAACGGATGTAACGGATTTCAGTCCGATGGAAGTCGGAAGGAGCAAGAAGGAAGAAGGAGGAGCAAGAAGGAGGAGAAGAAGGCCGGGCGGTTGAAATTACGCTATTTTCTTCAGTCCGCGGAGGCGGACTTCGTTTTTGTAGACGCGGTTTCAACCGCCGTCTTATCTAATAATTCAACTTGCGCGGGCAAGTAAACTGTAAAAACCGAACCGCCACCTAATTGGCTTTGAACTTGCATATCGCCGCTCATCATCAAGCAAAAATGACGGCTAATAGTCAATCCCAAACCCGTGCCGCCGTACTTGCGCGTAGTTGAAGCGTCGCCCTGCATAAAAGCTTGAAATAAATGCTGCATTTGTTCTGCCGGAATCCCAATGCCCGTATCAGCTACCCGGAAAATTATCAAGTCGGAAGTTTCTGCTATTTCTTGAGTTATTAAGCTGTCATATTTAACCCTTTCAATGGACAGGGTAATAGTGCCACCTTCCGTAAATTTCGCTGCATTGCTGAGCAGGTTAAGCAATATTTGACGAGTTTTGGTAATGTCAGCATACATCATTCCCAAATCGCCAACATAATTAACTTCAAACTTATTAGAGTTTTTCTCGACGAGGGATTCGATAGTAGAAACTACATCCTCAATTAAATTAACTGGGTTGAAAGTTTCTAAATAAAGTTCCATCCGCCCTGCTTCAATCTTAGAAATATCTAAAATATCGCTAATTAAAGATAGCAAGTGTTTGCCGGCAGTTTGAATTTTGTGCAAGTCGGGGATAAAATCTTCGTGGCCTAAATCCTCGGCGTCTTCTTTGAGCATCTCGCTGTAACCGATAATTGCGTTGAGGGGAGTACGCAATTCGTGGCTCATATTGGCTAAAAAAGCGCTTTTGGCTTGGCTTGCAGCTTGAGCGGTTTGAGCGACTTTTTGGAATTCTTCTGCTAGTTTGCGTTGGGTAATGTCTTCAGCAATGCCGACGATGCGGTAAATTTCTCCGGTTTCGTTGCGGACTGGAAAAGCCCGATCGCGCACCCAGCAAACTGAACCGTCAGATCGCACTACCCGATACTCCTCATCATAATCGCCCTGCGCGTGTTTTTCAAAAGCAGCCTTGAGGCGATCGACATCCTCCGGGTGAATAGCATCCCAAAAAGCCTCCGGTTCTGACAGCAAACTCTGATAGCTCAAATGCCATATTTTCTGGCAAGCTGGACTCACATAAATTATTTGCTGTTGATTTGGTTCTCTAATCCAAAACACCTCATGAATATTTTCTGCCAACTGGCGAAACCGCTCCTCACTAGCCCGCAACTGCTCCATCGCAGTGTGAAACTCGGTTACGTCCTGAATCAGCGATGCCACCCCGATGATCGTGCCGTCAGCATCAACCAAAGTAGTATTGTACCACTCGCAAAGAATAATTTGCCCGTCCTTTCTGATATTCTCGTTAATGCTACTAACTCCTCCTTGATTAGTGAGCAAAGTTATAGATAGTTGCCTGACATACTCCTTCGCACTGTCAGGAACTATTAGATCGACTCCGTGGCATCCCATTGCTTCCAAGCGGTTGTATCCAAAAATTCTTTCGGCTGATAAATTCCAGTCGGCTACTTCAAAATTGAGATTCCATTCGATCGCCCCCAAAGGAGTTTGATAAAGATGGAGAGCGAGTTTTTGCTGAGATTGTTTCAGAGAGCCAATTAATTTAGTTTTATCAGCGATCGCAGCTTCCACCCGCTCTTCGAGAGTAGTAAACGACTCTTCCAATTGACCGGCCATCGTATTAAAAGAGCGGGCCAGGACACCCACCTCATCCTCCCGCTCTAGAGACACCATCAACCGAGAATCTACCACCATCGAGTCCCATTCTCCCCGCGACAAAGCCTCCGCAGCCTTGCTCAGACGCTGAATCGGCATCACAATCCATCTCGAAGTCAGAATCCCTAGAGCCGTCGCCACCACCAAAGCACCGAAACAAAGCAAAATTGTGTAACGAGTGTTAGCGTTAATCGCTTCCATAAAATCGGCTTCGGGAACCGCCACCACAATCAACCAGTCGAGGCCTCTGCTGTCTGAGAAGGGCGTCACTTGTAGAAATTGCCGTTCCCCGTCGATCGCAAAATCTAGCTGGCGAGAGCTGTCAATCTTGCTCAAATCCCCAAAGCTTTCTTTCAAATACCGGGCAGTCGATCGAATCAAAACATTGTTGCTTTGAGTTGCAGCAATTCGTTTCGGAACGCCGTTGCTAACAATAAACGGCGGTTCTGGAGTAGAATTTGCCACCAATTCTCCCGACCTTTCCACAATAAAAGTCTGCCCTGATTTACCAATCTTGAAACCTTCCAAAAATTGATTTATCTTGGAAAGTGTCAAGTCAGAACCCAGGATTCCAATCAATTTGTTATCCTTGTCGTAAACTGGTTGAGCGGCAGTAATTGCTAGTTTTGGGGTATCAAAATAAGTATATATTTTAGTCCATGTCGGCTTGCCTGCCCTCGCCGGAGCTATGTACCAAGGTCGAGTGCGGGGGTCGTAATTAGGAGTAGTTTTTAATAGCTTAGTTGATTTACCGAACTCTGACGGTGCGTAGCTGTGAAAGTTATAGCCAGTAGATTTATTAGAAATCCGAACTTGCAAATTGCCATCGTCGAGGTGTTCAACTCCAGTAAAAGTTTTTTGTTCGGAGCCGAATTGAATGTAGCTCACTTTATCAAACGTTTGGAGTTGTTTGGAGAAGTAGTTACGCAAGCTCACTTCATCCTGCACGTTCAAAATGCCGAGACGGATGGCATCGAGATTGATTTGATTGATTTGGTGTGGCGTTTCGATGAAACTATGAATGTGTTGCTGGATGCGCGATGTGACTTCGGCCCGCAGTTGCGTGGCAACATCGTTGACAGCTATGCGCCCGTTGCGCAGCGACAGCCACCCCGTCAGCCCCACCGCAGCAAAAGTCTGGATGGCAAAAGGCACGACAAGGACGATGCGAATTGGCACTTTACTCGATATTTTGAAAATCCGGTCTGTCAGAGATCTGATTGGCATGATCGAGCAGAAATATTACGAATCCACAACATTTAAGTAAAGTACAACCTGATGAGCGCAGATTTTGAACGTTGAGATTGCTTGAGCAGGCAAAGTGCTGTTAAGAAATCGGAATCTGTCGCTGGTAACTGAATTTTTAACGGCTGCCACCGCTATCTTAACGCGATCGGGAGCTTTGGGAGGGCGATCGAGCTTTTGGAGCTATTTTTCCATTAGCGTTGTCAATTCCACACAGCTTGTGGAGTTGAAACTACATATAATAAACATAGTAGGATGCAGCTAACGGAGGCATGGATGATGAACGCAGTTATGGCTAATTTTGGTACTGTTCTCGGACTGAGCTCAATTTTTATCAGTTTCACCCCGGCGGTTCTCGCCCAACAAAGAGTGCAATCAGGGCCGCAAAATTCGGAAACGACTTTATCTGGGGATTCCCTGAGAACTGTGGAGGACAGAACCGTGGACTCGGACTACCAAAACTTGATTGGTGAATCACAAACGGGGGCTAATTCTGCTAGGAGGGAGCGCAGCTTGGCGGATACATTTCGCATGAAAGTTGGCCCGGAATTGGAATTTATCACTACTCCTTCCGACTCCCAGCGTCTAGGAAATCCCTTACCTCTCAAACCCAACGACAGCGGCACAGGAGGGGGAGTTCAGCTTCAGCTAGGACTCTAACAATTTTAAATGAATTGATGTCAAGCGATCGATCGCCCGATCCTATTTTTGAGGCTGGGATCTCTTGTGACTGCGATCGCCTTTTTTTATCAGTTTTATCACAAATTGCGTGCGCTTTCCATCACACCACATCGCCCATTATCAACAGAAAATTAGGACTATTAAACTTCAGATTCAGTCAAATCGGATACATATATTTACAAGATCGCATAAAACAGGCGGTGAAGGTGATGGGAAAGGCTCAACTGATCGATTATTTGCGGGGGGAGTTGGCGATCTCGAATTCTGCGATCGCTGTTGCTCTGAGACACGGCGAAGAAGATGCCAGCCAACTGCCGATGGTTCTGTGGCAGTATGGGTTAGTCACGCTGGAACAGTTAGACTTGATCTTTGATTGGCTGCAAACTCAGCCGGCTTAGCAATTTAAAATGCAAAGTTCACAAACAGGGATATCGAATTGCCGATTTTTGAGAAATAAAGCTTGCACAAACGGGCGTAGAAAAGTATGGGGTTGAGTGTTGAGGTTGAGGGTCTGTTTTATGGCTCCAGACGCCATAAAACAAACCCCAGCAACTTTTCGGTTGCCGGGGCTTGTCTGATTAAATTTGGTGGCGGGAAGTGGATTTGAACCACTGACCTTCGGGTTATGAGCCCGACGAGCTACCAGACTGCTCTATCCCGCGTCGCTTAATCTATATTTCTAGTCGTTTCCGAAAATCAAACTCTGTAATCGTTGAGATTACAGAGTTTGTTTCAAGTTGGTGGCGGGAAGTGGATTTGAACCACTGACCTTCGGGTTATGAGCCCGACGAGCTACCAGGCTGCTCTATCCCGCGTCGCTTTGTCTACTCTCTAATATAAACACATCTTTCGGAAAATTGCAACCCCTAAATCAAAAAAACTTTTGAGATTGTGGGAGGGGTTGCTGAAATCGGCTCAGAGTATCGATCGAAGAGGAAGAGAGGGAGAGGGGGAGAGAGGGGGAGGGGGAGAGGATTGTTGGTCGGTTATCTAGATATACAATTTGAATGCAGAACAACTTAAAGCATCGAAACTTCCCCCACTACCTCCAAGCGCTTAAATTCGCTGAGAGTCAGGTAAGTGTCAGAAAGAGTTTCGGCGATCGTCGGAGTAATCCAGCCCAACTGCTTGAGCAAATGAATCGCCACAGCAAATTGAGCGCGCTTGCCACCATCCGTTATCTTAATCGCCAAACCCATGCCTTCGCCAACCCGGCCAATGCACTGCACCCCTTCGGCGCCGGACTTGCTCACCAATTCGCCTTGAGTCAAGCGCATCAGTTCCGTGTCAAATTTGCCCTCACCGGCAACCATCATCGGGTGGTGAGTCATAGCCCGCACAATCCGCTCCATATCCACATTGTCGCCGGAGGCCAACTTAGCGTACAAAGACGCCATTTGTCCCAACTGCAATAGATAGGTAGGAGCGCCGCAGTCGTCGCGAGCGCTGATAAACTCTTCGGCAGGCATTGACAGCAAGTCAGCCACCTTGCCCAAAATAAGCTGCTGGACGGGATGTTTACGGCGCAAATAAGTTTCCATCGGCCAGTGCATTTGCTGACAGACAGCCAGCATTCCGGCGTGTTTGCCGGAACAGTTGTATTGCAGGGGGCTTTTTTTGCCTTCAGGAATGGGGCATTGAAGTTTAGATGGGTCTATGTCGCAGCGCCACAGGACGTTAAACACCTGCCGCGATTGCTCGATCGTACCTTGATGAGAACTGCAAATAATCGCTAAATCTCGATCGGTCAATTCGTAGCGTTCCAAAGTGCCGCTCGCCGTCACAGCCAAAGCTTGAAAAGGCTTGAGAGAAGAACGGATAAATGTCGCCGTTTCCGAGTTACCGGCAACGGACAGAACGCGCCCGCGCTTGTCGCAGACAGCGGCTTGGGCGCGGTGCCTAGATTCCACAATACCTTCGCGCAGCAGTGTGACTTCCAGTTCGGGAGCTTGGGTTCGTTTTCCCCTTGTCATATCAATTTTAGATTTTAGATTTTAGATTTTAGACTGGGGATCGTGAAAGTTTTGAGTTGCCAGTTGTAATTTGTGAGTTGCGGGTTGCTTCGTTAATGTTTTGGCGATCGTTTTTCACTCAAAACTCAAAACTCAAAACTCCCCTGTTCCGTTCCCGATTACAAACAATTCCAAATTAGTCCCCCGGCAACCAGCAATACAGTCAAACCATAAAATGTCTGCCGCAAACGCCTAAGAATTGGTTCTAGTTCGTAGTTGACTATCAATTGGTCTTGAGCTAAAACTTCGGGAGTTTTCGGCCAAGCTTGACAATCGTACCAGCCAGACTCTTCGTAGACGACTGTGGGATTGTCCAGGCGCGATCGCACGTAGAACCAACCCAAGTAAAGTCGCAGCAAAGCTAATCCTAGAATAAAACCGGCACCAGCAGCACCGCACAGCAAAAACTGAACTGGATACTTGCCTGGAGCAAAGCTGGCTGCTGCGAGTGGCCCGGATATCAAGCAACTCCAACCGCATACCCAAGCCAGTTTTGCCAGATATGCGGGCCAATCGAGAGTTACCCAGCTAAAAAACCAGGATTCTGTAAGTTCTTGGTATTCATTAACTGGGCGCTGTTCTTGGGGAACAGGACAAATAGAAACAGAAGCGTTTTTCACATTAGCGTTCCTCTGCGACTGAAAAATCAAGGCGATCGGCGTGTCCCCAGAACGCTTCTAAATTGTAGAATTCGCGCTCTTGAGGTTTAAAGATGTGGATAATCGCGTCGCCGTAGTCCATGACGACCCAACTGGCGTCTGATAGCCCTTGTGTACGCAGCGGCAACCGTCCCCATTCTTCTTCTATTTGGTCGGCGATGGCTTGGGAGATGGCTCGTACTTGGACGTTGGAAAATCCGGTGACGATCGCAAAGTAGTCTGCCAGATAGCATACTTCTGACACTTGGAGCAATACAATATCAACTGCTTTGCGGTCATCGGCAGCTTGGGCAGCCGTGAGGATCAAACCGCGCGCTTCGTCGGTTGGGGACATGGCGTCGGTTACTGTAGACTGAGTTCTGGAATATTCGAGTTGGGTTAGATCTGACATTAAGTGTTTAAGTTCCTAATTGAGACAGTAAAGGGGAATCGGTTGTTGGCGGTTTGAGACTGGAAATAGGAGTTAGGTGGAAGCCAGAAGTAAGTACAGGATTGCTGGTAAATTTTACTTTTAACTGGTGATTTGTTCGATCGACTTCCCTGTCGAATTTCCTGTTTCCTTCGATTCGCGAGCCATTTGCAGCGCCCAATTGCGTGTAAGTACGGTGCGCGGGTGAATGTAGCAGCGACTTTCTAGCAAATATCTCAGAGAATAATCGCTAGTTTGCCACACGGCTGCATAAAGATTTTGCATACTTGCTTCGCGCAGTGCTGCTAGTTCGGCTGTGTTGCCGCGGCTCGGCTCTATAGTATCTGCTATAAATACGGTACAACTGAGCTGGCTCATGTTTGGTCGGCCGAGGGTGTGATTGGCGATTGCGTCCAAAATTTCTCGATCGACCACCCCGAATTCGTCTCTAGCGACGATCGCGCTGGCGTCTGCGTGCAGCAGGTGCGGGTGTGCTTCCAACACTGAGTCTAACTCTAAACCTTCCTTCTGAGCCATTTGCAGGAGTAGTTGGGGTTTAAAGTATTTTGCCAAATCGTGCAGCAAACCGGCCGATCGAGCTTTTGCTTCGTCGAGGCCGTAATGGCGAGCCAAGTCACCTGCTGTTTGTTCGACTCCGAGGATGTGTGTGATGCGGGCGGCAGGAACGCGGTGTGAGAGCCAAGCTAGGACGTTTTCGCGCGTAGGTGCAAGTGTCAAATATTAACTCCCAAATTGTAGGATCTACTATTTTAGCGTTTTGTTTTAATAGAGTGCGGTGTCGGGTAGTAGCGGTGTTGGGATATCTGGGATGATTGGGGTGAAGTGGGCGAAGGGGGCGAAGGGGGCGATCGGCTTTACCTGAACAATCCAAATATCTGTTAAAGTAAGTGGCTGTAACGACAAATTGTAGTTACAATATCTAGTGACAATCAAGGTATGGAATTTGAGTGGGATGAGACGAAACGTCTTACCAACCTTAGCAAACATGGAATTGACTTTATCGACGTTCCATTAGTTTTTGATGGAGAAATCGTAACAGTTGAGGATGAACGATTCAGTTATGGAGAGCAAAGGTTTGTGACTTTTGGTTTGTTGCAAGGGCGAGTAGTCGCTATCGTCCATACAGAACGAGAGGAATGTACCCGCATTATTTCTGCTAGAAAAGCAACTAAATATGAACAACGAATTTACTTCGAGCAAATCTCAAACTGACTGGCAACGCCTAGATGCCATGACTGATGAAGATATTGATTTCTCTGATTGCCCTGAAATTACGCCTGAAATGTTTGCTAAAGCCGTAGTTGGGCGAGGCTTGCCCAACCCTAAGACTAAAGCTCAAGTTACCTTACGCATTGACAGTGATGTTTTGGAGTGGTTTAAATCTCAAGGTCGTGGTTATCAAACCCAGATCAACACCTTACTGAGAGAATACATGAAAGCCCATCAATAATGGACTTGATATTATTTCTAATTATTTCATTTGTTTTACTTTTAGTTAGTGCCATAAAAGGTTATTTTGTACTTTATCCGTTGCTAGCTTCTATGGCAATTTTTATTGCCATTTTGTTGAGAAGGGGATTTCATATAAACAGCTTAATCAAAATGGCTGTGGCTGGAAGTCAAAAATCTTTTTCAGTAATCGGTATTTTACTGTTAATCGGGGCAGTCATGGCCGTCTGGATGGCTGCGGGGACGGTTCCGGTTCTCGTATATTGGGGAATTAAATTAATTAGCCCTCAGTATTTTATATTTTGGGCGTTTATCTTAACTAGCATGGTTTCTGTGCTGCTGGGAACTTCCTTTGGCACTGTGAGTACGATCGGCATTGCTTTAACGATCGCAGCCAAAGGCAGCGGTGTCAATCCCAATATAATTGCCGGGGCAATTGTTGCCGGAGCTTATTTTGGCGATCGGTGTTCTCCGATGTCTTCTAGCGCTAATTTGATTGCCGCCATTACCCGCACAGACATTTATACGAACCTCAAAAATATGGCGGTAACAGCTTTTTATCCGCTGATTGTTTCCAGCATCTTGTATTTAATTTTATCCTTAGCAAATCCCGTAGAAGTTGCTGGCAATAACCTGGCTTTTGAACTTGGCAAAGCTTTCAATCTCAACTCGATCGCTTTGCTGCCAGCCTTGACAATTTTAATTCTTTGTGTTTTGCGAGTGGAAGTCAAAATTGCTATGGCTGTTAGTCTAATGGCCGGAAGCGCGATCGCCATTTTCCTCCAAGGTTATTCGCCGCTGGACATTATGCAATTCGCGATCGCCGGATTTAAGTTAGAACCAACTTCTAGTTTAAAAGATATTGTGGCGGGAGGAGGGATTTTGTCGATGGCCAAAGTTTCAATAATTGTGATTGTATCAACAGCATTTGCCGGCCTTTTTGCGGGAACTAAAACGCTAGAATTTATTGAATTGTATCTAAACAAAGCTCGAACGAGAGGCGATTTATTTTGTGGAACGACAATCATAGGAATGTTAGCGGCTGCATTTGGCTGCACCCAAACAATCGCCATCCTTCTGACTCATCAGTTAGTTGAGGAAAAATACCGAAAAGAGGGATTAGATAATTATCAACTTGCTGTAGATTTGGAAAACACCGCTGTTGTGATTTCTCCATTAATTCCTTGGAATATCGCCGGATTAGTGCCTGCAACCATCTTGAGTGTCAATTCAGATTTTATTCCTTATGCCTTTTATTTATATCTAATTCCCATCTTTAACTTAATTCAAATGAAACTGACAAAATTACCTCAAAAAAATCAACCCAAATAAATGAACAATAAAATGTCAATGGGTTATTCTTTGGCAGTAGTGGCGACGGTTATTTGGGCTGGCAACTTCATCGTTGCTAGAGCTTTAAATCAGGATATTTTGCCAGTGGGTTTAGCTTTTTGGCGATGGACGATTGCTGTGGCAACTTTGGCTCCATTTACTGTGCGGGCGGCAGTTGCTGACTGGAAATTGATTAAAAAATATCTCCCTTACTTGACTGTATCGGCGCTTTCCGGCGTGACTACTTTTAATACTCTAATCTACGTTGCTGGCCACACAACTTTAGCCGTGAATATGGCGTTAATTGCGACTTCTTCCCCAGTTTTTATTGTACTTATGTCTCGTATTTTTTACGGAGAAACTATCTCGTTAAGGCGCGCAGTCGGTATTGCGATCGCAGTCAGCGGTGTTGTACTGTTAATCGCGGGAGGTTCGTTAGAGAGGCTGCTGAGTATTTCGTTTGCGATCGGCGATTTGTATATGTTGTTAGCATCTATCATCTTTGCTGGCTACACTATGCTGGTGAAGCGCAAGCCGCCCAACCTGCGGATGACAACTTTCACTTTATCCACTTTTAGCTTGGGGCTGTTGTTTTTATCGCCCTTCTATGCGCTGGAATGTTGGATTTATCACCCTGTGGTGTTCAATCCTTCGATCGCCCTGGCGTTACTTTATGTCGGGGTTCTGTCATCGGTGGTGGCGTTTATGGCGTGGAATCAGGCGATCGCCCTCATTGGCCCGAACCGCACAGCCTTAATCTATTACCTGATTCCAGTGTTTAGCGGTATTGCTGCGTGGCTGTTTCTCGGTGAAGCGATTTCGTTGGTGCATATTTTTAGTACATTGGCGATCGTCTGTGGCATTATTATTACTAACCGCACTGACTCATAAAATATTGGCGATCGGAAATGGGCGGAATTTAAAAATTTCCGTCAAGATTCCCCTCACAACTCCGGTTCAATTCCAGCCGATCGCAATTGAGCCCGCAACTGCTCTAATTCTTGTTCAGCGCGATCGGCCCTTTCAGCCCCCGCCAACAGCAAATTCCCTTCACTATCCCACCAGCGCAACCAAGGTAACTCCATATTTTGATACCTTCCCTGCCAAATTCCCAATTCAACACCCAACGGTTCAATCGGATAATGGCCGCGTTCATTTGCAGCAACCAATCGGTAGCTATTTTCCATCAGAGCATAAACTTCAACACTCGCCTTACTCACTTCATAAATAGCATAAAATCCCGCATGAATCACATTTTCATAAATCCATAATTTACCAGGCTTAGTTTCCTGTTTACCAGTTCGCAATAAAGGCGTTCTATCCCGTTCTTCGGCACCATTTCCCGATACAAACTCTAACACAATCAACGGTGATACAAATTCTTGCCACATCACATAAGAACGGCGCGATTCACCATCAAGCGTTGGCGGCACATTCGGCACATAAAACCAGTCCGGTGCTTCCGCGCCCCGTTCTAACGGCTCAGTTAATCGCCAATAAATGCCGCTATCTTGACCGATACAGTAGTTCGCATCGGGATGAATTCTTTCGAGAATGGGAGTAATGGAATCCGTTAACAGAATGCTTTGGGGATGTTCTTGAAAATTTTTCACAAAAGTACCGTCGGATTCTGGTAGCTGAGTGTGATCTGGCCAGCCTGTAGGATTGTTTTCTATATCAAGGGTAAATTTCATAGTATTATTTTAATCCCAAAGATTGTTTGAAACCAGCCTTATTTCTTTGAGTGCTGTTCCCGGCTGGGTTGTAGAAGTAAGGGTTCTCGCGACAGCACTACAAAAGCCAAACAGATGTTCACTAACTCAATTATCTGATTACTTTGGCAAAGGTGCCAAGACTTTCTCAGCATGACTCGCCGCCACCGTCGCAAATAAAGCCTCATAATGATTCAAAGCTTCCTCAAATCCGTAATTCTCAACAGCATACTTTCTACCTTGCTCGCCCAACGCATTCACCCGATCGCGATTTAAGAACAAATCCTCAACAGCATCAGCCAAAGCCTGCGGATCTTCCGGCGCTATTACAACCCCGCCACCGCTTTGCTGGACTGCTTTGTGGGCTGTACCAGTTTCAGGAACCGACGCCAAAATTGCCCGGCCGCTGGCGAGAAGTAATTGAATTTTTGAAGGCATATTGAAGTTAGTAACGCGGCGCTTTTGTACAACTAAACTAACATCCGCAGCAGCTAACAATTCGGGCAATTTTTCTCGCGGTTCAAAGGGCAGTAACATTACATTGGTAGCTTTGTAAGTTTCGCAATCTTTTTGCAAGCGCGCGAGTGCTGTTGATTCTCCCACAATTACAAAAGCGATTTCGGGTATGTGTTTCAAACGAGCCGCTGCTTGGACAACTGTTTGTAAGCCTTGAGTAAGGGCAATATTTCCAGCATAAAGAACGACAAATTTGCCCTTGAGTTTGTGAGTTTCTCGAAAGGAGTTATTTTCTTTGGGTAAGGGGCGAATGAAATTAACATCGACCCAATTCGGAACGCAAACTATTTTTTCCGGGGGTACTCCCTGAGAGTGCAATTTTTTGATAAAACCGCTGTCGATGACGCTGACTTGGCTGGCTGTGCTGTAGGCGAATTTTTCTAGGGCGTCAGCAATCTTAATTAGTAGTCCGTTTTTTTTCACCAAGCCGACGCGCACGGCTGCTTCTGAAACTATATCTTGAACGTTGAGGACGATCGGGATATCGCGACTCCAGCCGTAAAAGGCGACTGGGACGCAAATCGGTAAAGGTGGCATTGTCGAGAAAATCACGTCGGGGCGCCAGCCTCTGAAGGCTTGGACGGCGCTGGAGACGACAAAACTACCGTCTAGCAGGAGCCGGTCTAGCAGGCTGGGGTGAGGGCCGTTGACGCGCAGGTAGCTGCGCTGAATTGTGACGCCGTTCTGTTCTTCGGTGAGGTAGAATTTGCCCCGATATTGCGGATAAATCCGGCGCTGGGGATAGTTGGGCATTCCTGTGACGACTCGGACTTGGTGGCCGCGCTTGACTAGGCCTTGCGCTAGTTCTGTCATTAGGGGGGCAATGCCGATCGGCTCTGGATAGTAGTTATAGGAATAAATTAGAATACGCATAATATTTAGTTTGAAGCAAATTGTCCTGCCACCGCTAACTCCAGCCTACACCCGTTGAATTGCAGAGGATGTAATTGGGTTCCCGGTAGCATAACAGGGGGCGGCGCTCAGACCCCTTGCCGGAGCGACAGAAGCTGCCCTGGAGCGGGCAGATCTGGCGCTATCACGTAAGGTTTTTGCGCATTACCAGGCAGTTGCGATCGTCGGTACGGATATAGCAAAGCTTGTCTGTGAGCTTGTACATAAACACCAGTCCCCTTTCTCCTTCTCTGTCCAACGGATCGCGCTGCTCTTGGATGATCGAGTCCAGTTTTGCTTTCAGGTTGAAGGGTTGACCCCTGTCCCAAATCCTAATTTCTAAGTCATCGGCAAACACTTTTACCTCAAGGTCGATCGGCGTCTCGGACGGCAAGTTCTGGTGAGCATGGCGGACAGCATTTGTAAACCCTTCGTTAACAATCAGGCTGCACTGCCACCACAAGTCGTGTGGTATCAGCGGCAGAACAATATTCTCCAACCATTCCGAAACTTGTGTCAGAGCCTTTAGGTCTGTTTTAACCTGAAGGTGGAACTCGGCAATTGGTTGCTCGTCTTTCATTTTTCTTCTCCCTGGTCGCCCCCCACCACCGCTGTACTCAGCGCAGGTTGGAGAGGAAAAGGAGGGCAAGGTCTTGGCAACATATTAGTTAAGTCAAGCTTGAATTGAAGAAGCCCGTTTTGCCTCAAGGTGAGCATTCCTTTCGCACCATTTACTCGCACAGAAAATGAGAGACTTCCGATACTGTAACCTGCCTCGGTAGGGCGTTTGAATAGGAAAAATTCCCTACCGAGGCAGCTTGCGATGAGTGATTTGAGCTTCGACCGTGTTAGCAGTCGATACTTTTGTCAACACACCTGAGTTCTTGTCATCCTCGAAAACCCTGCTGGCGTGATTCGAGTACGATCTCGAACTCGCAAATTGCTAATTAATACTCCGATCGCAGAGCTGGCAACTAGCTGCACATTTTCTGTGTGAATTTTAACACTTAATGCTAACGTAAGTATCGCGAACGATCGCCTGCTTAATTTACGTATCAAGTTCGAGTTCCGGCTGTCCAGAAAGCAACAGCACCTAAAATTTCAGCGGTGGGTTGTTGACCGCTCTTACATAGCGCCACTATTTTTGTTAAACAGCACAGTTATGGTTTTAACAATTAGTTTCAGGTCATACATCAGACTCCACTCTTGTTGGTATTTTAAATCTAAACGGATGACATCTTCAAAATCGCGCACTTTAGAGCGACCGTTGACTTGCCATTCACCCGTCATCCCAGGTTTGACATCCAAACGCTGCCACTGAGGTACTTCATAGCGGTCAACTTCGTCTGGAGTCGGGGGTCTGGTGCCGACTAGACTCATTTCGCCTTTGAGTACGTTCCAAAATTGTGGTAGTTCATCAAGACTGGTTTTTCTCAAGATGCGCCCGACTTTGGTAATCCGGGGGTCATTGTCATTTTTGAAAAATGCGCCGGAGGCTTGGTTTTTGATTTGGGATTTCATAGCTTCGGCGTTGGTACACATCGAGCGAAACTTCCAAATCTGAAATCTTCTGCCCATCCAACCACAGCGGGTTTGCGCAAAAAATATCGGGCCCGGATCGTTAATTGTGATAGCTGCGACTATCGGTATGAACAATATTCCTGTAATTATCAAACCAACGATTGCCCCAACGATGTCGATGAGTCGTTTTACCCACGATTGCACCGAGGGGTGCGTCATCGGTAGGTGATTGTCAGAGGAGTTGGTCTCTGTGGGAGTTGAGGTTGCAGAAGGTTGCTCGATCGTCAGCACTTGATCTAGGCTGGTGAGAGCAAATACTGCCATCACTTGTGGCTTGAGGCTCCGAAGCACCAAGTCACTACCGCGCTGTTTGGCAAATTTCAGATTGCTGACTAAAGCACCGATCCCGCTACTGTCAATAAATGTCGTCTGACTGAAGTCTATGACTATTTTGCTGGGAACGGTGCTTCCAAAGAAAAGTTGCTGGCAGGTTGTCTTGAAGTTTACGGCTTCAAGTACGCTCAAGCGCACGGGTATGTGAACGGAGGGAATCTCGTCCAAGTACGTAACCCGAAAATCTGCCTCTGGGGTTTGGCTGACCATGAAGTCCTAGTTTCAAATTTCAAGCTGATGTCTTTAGCCTATTCTGTCCTAGCAAATCCACTATTATTGTTATTAGAAGGCTAGCTTTATGTAAACTTTACAATAATACCCGAAAATTCTGTTGCCAAGGCTAACTACCGTAGTCAACAGTCAACTGTTAACAGAAAAGTCAACAGTTAACGGTTAACTGGAAAATCTTTGTAGCCAGCGTCGGGGAAGAAGATCAAGAATTGTAGACGTTTTCTGACTGCGAGGTTTCGCGGGTGATGGGTTTGACTTTGGCTTTGGCTTTCGCTGCGTTGCGTTTCAGGGCCTGGAGACGAGCTTCGTATTTAGCCCGTTGAGTTTTTTTGGAAGTTTGCTCGATTAAGGTTTTTAAGGCGCTGCCGAGGCTTTTGTAGGCGTTTGGGAGAGTGTAGCCGAAGCGGGTGGCTAGGGCGAGGGCTTTTTCGTCGGCGTCTACTGCTTCTTTTAAACTTTTGTCTCCGTTGTTTTTTTGGTAAAGCCTCCAGCCGGAGACGCCGCACAAAGATACGGCCAACAGCAGCAGCAAGCCGTCTTGCACCCAAAGTTCGCCGACGGCGCCGCCTAAACCTATGGCGAGGGCTGCCATTTCCCAACCGTCTCTGGGGATGGTGTCGTTTTGGATGCGGGCGACTTCGTGCCAAAATAGGAGGTTGCGCTGATCCATTGCTAGCTGTTCCCAGCGGATCAGGTCTATTTGGATTTCTACCTGGTCTTTGCCTATTTCTTCGCTGCGGATCAGGGTGGGATTAACTTCTATTGTTTTTTCTACTGTTACCCAACTTTGGAGTTCTGGGGGCAGTATATTTTTCAAGCGCCGGATCTCACTCATCTCGGCTCTTGCTGTAGAGGTTGCATAGGATGTCATAGCTCCGGCCTATTGATTTTCTAAAGGTTAATATTGTGTGTATTTCTGGAGTATAGCAAACCTTGAATCCAAATATAGCGGAGCTACGGGGGTCGATCGACCTTTTGGCAATTTTACTGGATTTTACTCGCGTTGTGGGCGATCGCGTTGTGGGCGATCGATCGATTCCTTCCGACTATTTCATCATTTGTTCTAAAGTATGCTTGGATTTTTGTAAATCTTCTAGGCAAAATTGAGAGTTGCAAAAGCCGTGGGAGGCTATTTCGTGGTGTTTTGAGACTTCTCTGATTGTATCTCGGTTGTGGAGTGCAAAGTTAGCTGTGACAAAAAATGTGGCTGTAAATATCTAATCTGTCGAGAAGTGCCATAATCTTTGACAATCCTCCGCTAGAAATTTCAAATTTTATTTCGTCTGGCAGGGGTTGACCGTATTCTTCAGGGATGTCAAATTCTTCTAGGTCAAAGCTCAACAAGATTGATTGATTTATAGTAGCCTGCGCGGTCGTTGTATCTAATTTTAAACAAGCAGGTCAACATTTTTAGGGAATTTTTAAGTATATTGATTTGATAAATTTTGTAGAGGTATTGCTGGGAAACTCTGGCGGTCATTTCACCAATTGTATATCCTTTATTTTTAGCTAAAAAAGTAGTTTAACATCAAATGAAAATCCGGTAATTGTTTGTCTTTTAAATATTTCTTGGGCCGGTATTTTTTTTAAACCCTTTGAGTCCGACTTGCATATTTCTATAGGATAGATTCAGGATTAATCTGGAAATTAAGTTAAATATTTTGCAGGCTATTTTTATGAGTAAGGTAAGATTTTGGAAGTTTTCTAGATCGAGATTTGTGCAACCAATTACGACATCAAATTTTTCTAATCTTTCTAGTAAGCGTTCGAGGTGTTCGAGGGAGTAAGCTAAGTCGCCATCCATGAAGCAAATGCAGTCGGCCTCTGCATATTCGCTGCCTTTTTTTACGGCATATCCTTTGCCTTTACCAGAAAGAATTGGGTTAAAGCCGGAACCCTTGTAGGGAGAAATTAAAAGCAGACTATTCATTACTCCAATCCTCTTCCTGACCGGGAGAGGTCGCCCTCAACTGTCAACTGTCAACTGTCAACTGTCAACTGAATGAAGGTTGCTATAGGAAATTAGTTTGATGTGATGTGCGGGGAAAGCTTTGAGTTTGTTTTCGATAATTTCCAGTGTATTGTCGGTCGAGCCGTTATGAACAATGATAAAATTGTAAGCGTGATTTTGTTGAGAAAATTCTAAAATTCTGTCAAAGGTTTGCTCTAGGCAATTTGCTTCGTTGTAAACAGGCAGAATTACTGCGATTTTGATCCTTGTTGTTCGATCGCGCTTTCGCAGAAATATGCTACCACCTCGGAGGGGAAATCACAAGTCAAGAAAATCACCTAGAAAAAATTCGGGAAAAAAATAAGCAGTGTCAACTTTCGACTGGGTTGCAGGAAAAGTGCGATCGCCATAAATTGTATCATGCTAGAGTTGACCTAGCTCATCTTTATGGAAGGTACGGGCGATCGACAATCTAGACACTCCCAACACCTGAGTCCGAAAAACCCTCATACTACCGCCTGAACTATATACCTCATGAGGTTGTAATTGTCAATGATAAATTATTTAGTTAACAAATGGCCGGAGTATTTTAAACCCGGTATGACGCCCCGAAAAAAACGGATTATTAGATTTTTATTAGCATTCTTCCTAGCTTTCATCACGTATCAAGTAATCCTAGAAATCATCACAGTAGAAATTCCGATTTTCGGCTTTCACGATATAGTTGACCTTCGGAATCTTCAGGAAGTACCGCCGCAGCGCAGAGACTTTCCCGGCGACTACAGCCAGCAGAATTTGGAACCTTTTTTAGAAGACTTAGTTAGCCATAACTATTGGTTTTTGTCAACCCAAGAGCTTTACGAATATTTCATCGCCAATCCCAAAAAGCCGGTGCCGAGTGAATATCGCGGACGCAAAAAAGTTATGATTGCCTTTGACGATGGCAACAAAAGCATTTATACCCACTTACTCCCGATTTTAGAACGACTCGAAAATAAATACCGCAAAAAAACTAAAGTAGTAGTATTCATCAACTCCGGCTTCTTAGGTCGTCAAGATTCACTCATAAAAAAAGTAACTTGTCAAGACTTAAGAGACGGAATGCAAAAAGGATTTTATGATATTCAATCCCACGGACTGAATCACGAAAATCTCACAAAAATTTCTCTGACAGCATTAGACAGAGAACTATCTCAAGACCAAATTAGACTGAGGAAATGCACCCAAGATTTAGACCCAAATCAAATAGTTGCTTCACACATAGCCTACCCCTTTGGCGCTATCAATAAAGAAGCTGAAAAATATGTTGCTAAATACTACAAATCAGGATACTTGTACGACAGTTTGAAATTAAAACTGCGGTTTTTTCCACCCAATAAATACCGAATTTCGAGGTTAACTGTCAACAAAAAACACTCCGCAGAAAGACTCAGCAGCCTAGCTTCAGGAAGCTGGTTACACAAACTAATTAGTAAAAAATAAGCTATACAGCTTTTACAGTTATTCAACGAAGAATTGGTGAGTGCATTGGAACACACAACATCGGAATCAAAAAATAGCATCAAAAAGCAAAAACCGTTAGCAATTGCTGCCGTTTCCCAACGCGCCGACGCGCTGGATGCCCTGCGCGGAATCGCAGTTTTAGCAATGGTTTTATCAGGTACAATAGCCCGCAAAACCTTACCAGCGTGGATGTATCACGCCCAACTCCCACCACCAAACCACGTTTTCAATAATAAATTGGCAGGATTAACCTGGGTTGATTTAGTTTTCCCCTTCTTTTTGTTTGCAATGGGGGCTGCGATACCGCTAGCTTTGTCGCGCCGCATCGCCAAGGGATGGGATACAAAAAAAATAATTTTATCTATTTTGCAAAGAGGCTTTTTATTAGCGTCATTTGCGATATTTCTCCAGCACATTCGCCCGACTACAATTAACCCTGACGAACCCAGCCCACAAAAGTGGTGGCTGGCTTTGTGCGGATTTGTCATATTATTTTTGATGTACGTTCGCTGGCCCCAAAAGTGGTCGGCGTGGCTACGCAGAGGGTTAACCCTTGCTGCTTGGAGTGCCGGGATTGTCTTCATATCTCACATCAAATATCCCGACGGTAGGGGAATTTCTTTTGAACGCAGCGATATTATCTTAATGGTACTGGCAAATGTGGCCGTTTTCGGATCGATAATTTGGCTGTTTACTCGTTCAAATATGTGGTTGCGAGTTGGATTTTTGGGCTTGCTGTTTGCTATGCGGCTCTCTTCTCATAATGACGATTGGATTAAATCAATTTGGCTGTACTCTCCTGCACCTTGGCTGTTTCAATTTGATTATTTAAAGTATTTGTTTGTGGTGATTCCCGGTACGATTGCGGGAGATTTGTTTAGTAGGTGGATAGAGTATCGTTCGCCGGAAGATAC
Organism: Microcoleus sp. A6-C6; assembly: GCF_036705955.1. Classification (NCBI taxonomy): domain Bacteria; kingdom Bacillati; phylum Cyanobacteriota; class Cyanophyceae; order Oscillatoriales; family Microcoleaceae; genus Microcoleus; species Microcoleus sp. A6-C6. The sequence goes on from NZ_JAUBVR010000001.1 coordinate 251,046, forward strand.
GAGTTACGTTAGCTGGAAAAGTTGGCGCTATTTCAGCATTATGGTTTTGATGTTTGCGGTCAATTTAGTCTTGTTAATTGGACTGCAAGCTAGATGGGTTTGGCAGACTTCATTAGTGACGGTGGTGCTGTGTTTGTGCGGTTTTGTTTTGTTGATAAAGCCTGGAAATGTCACGGAAAATGTATTGAATCACCTTTACAAATGGGGTTTTTATTGGTTGGTTTTGGGCTTGCTGTTTGAGCCTTATGAAGGAGGAATTAAGAAAGATTCAGCGACGATGAGTTACTTTTTTGTAACGGCGGGAATGGCTATTTTTCTGTTGATTGGGTTGACTATAATTATCGATGTATTTCAAAAAAGATGGTTTTTGCAGTTGTTTATTGATAACGGGGTGAATCCGATGATTGGCTATGCGGGATTTGCGAATATTATCTGGCCGATTCTGGTTTTAAATAAATGGGAACCGGTGATTATTGAGATGACTGCAACTGATCCGTTTATGGGGTTTTTGAGGGGTTTTGGATATACGGCGATTTTGGCGTTAATTGTGATGGTATTTACAAGGTTAAAACTGTTTTTGAGAACGTAAATTGTGAGATTGAGTTCGACACTTGGAGCGGGGCTGGTTTACCTATATCTCTGATTTGTATTGCAGACTAGGCTTGAACCAAGGCGTGTCAACTTAACGTCAAATTTAGTATCAGTTTAGTATTTGAGTTCATAGTTTTCCCGATGACAACCACGGGAGGATTGCCCCACGAAGGGGAACCGGAGACGCTAAAAGCGTTCCCCTTCTTCAGGGGATGCGAGACGGAAGCATCCCCATTTTGCAAAAATATTAAACTGCAAGTTCGCCATTCAATTCGGCACAACGCAGTTGTAACAGACGGTGGCAGATGTCAAAAATGGCGATCGCATCCCATCGCATCCTCTACCCCACCACTAACAAAAACTTAACTTATTTAAGCGGCTAGGGCGATCGACCAACACTATACAACCTATTTGGAATTTTGTCAATAGAATTCCGAATGATCCGACTTTTCCGACTTCAGAACCGACTTTTCCGACTTTAGATCCCGACTTTTCCGACTTTCCAACTCGACTTTTCCCGATTATACTGTTAGGAGTCGGTGCAAATCCTCCATTAGGTAGATATGCGGGTGCTGGGGGAATCGGTGCAAATTCTCCATTAGATAGATAGATATGCGGGTGCCGGGATGGAGCGCTTGCCGTGACCAGTTTCAAAGTGGCTGGCCCAGTGACTCGGAACGCACGTCTGTAAAAAAAGTTCGATCGCATCAGGGCGTTCATCCCCTTTGCTTGATGTTGCTGACTAGGGGTGATTTATGAATCACCCCTACAAAAATAAACCCTGAATATTGCTTTTCAATCAATTGATTCGGTGAAATCATGTCGCTCACTACCAACCCAATCCCATCCCTAACCAACTCAGAAGAACAGCAACTCTTACAACGCCTTGCCGCCGGTGAAATTCATGCCTTCTGGCAACTCTTCCAACAGCACCGAGACTACCTGTTTCGTTGCTGTCTCAAGTGGATGAACGGCAACTCAACCGAAGCGGAAGACCTGCTGAGTCAGGCGATGTTCAAAGCCTTGAAAAAGGCGCAAAAGTATGCAGGAAAAATCGCTAACTTCAAATCTTGGCTAACCACGCTGACTCGTAATTTCTGGATCGATCTAACACGTCGCCGAGGTGCGAACCAAGTTGAGGATATAGAAGTTTACGCGGCTCAAGAGGATTTAGGACTGGTTTCTGTTAACGATACACCCGCAAGCGTCTTGGATCGTGACGAGAAAAAGATGGTCATTGGCGGCGCGATTGATGAGTTAACGACCAAGATGCGCGAGACGTTTATCCTGCATTTTTATGCAGAACTGTCTCATCAAGAGATAGCTGAAAAGCTAGGGATTTCCTACCAGAATGTCTGCAAGCGCATCTCGCAGGCGCGGGCAATTCTGGTAAAGCAGTTGCGGGAATATTTTGTGGGGGGGGGTAAAACAGAAGTGTCACAGGATTTACGCACGAATAACGTAAGTCCGTCATTCGGGTCATTAGGGAAGCAATATTTCGACTACGATCAATACAAGTCTCAAACCCTTGCTACACCGTTACAATGCGTAAGTCCTGTGTCAGTGACACCAGGAGTAACGGAGTCGGCGATTGAGGAAATGTCCCAGGGGAATGGGGGAGTTGAAGCCAGTGCAGATGAGATGGTGACGTTATCTGTTGTGGTGGCCCAAGTGGAGAGTTTTGGGGGTGAGCAACCGCAGAAGGTTGTGCTATCCGAGCAGCATTCTGAGTCGGATTCTGTGGCGGCGACTGCTGAGGAGAATTTAGAAGTCAGGAGTGATGGTTGTCGGTGGGTTGAGGCGGCGCTGTGTGAATGGCAGCCTGCACCGATTTTGGCGTTGGCTCAATTTGAGGAAGAAACTGGATGTTGGGGGAATTCCTGTGTGCCTTTGCTGTGGAGGCGACAATGGGAGCCGGTGGGGCAAGTTGGGGGAGAAAAAGTGCGATCGTCCCGCGCTCCTCCTTTGTATCGTCTTCCCTATTTTCAATCCCTCGTCAAGAGTCTGTGGGGGATGATGATGAGGATTCGTTTCTTTTGAGTCAAATTTCCACAAATTTGCCTTATTCCAAGATGCGAACGCGGCTTGGCTAGCCTTTGATGCGGTTTTGTCACTGAAGCCAGACGATAGCCAAATTCAGAAGTTGCGATCTGCAATCGTCTTTTAAAGTGTGAATACCATCGACCGATAACGGAAGAACACACTATTAAACTACTCGTAGGAGATTGAAAAAATGGCACGGTGTAAAGTATATGGTAATAACCCTAACGAGGGCCCTAAGATGCTAAAAGCCCAAACTGTTGAGGAGGATATTAATGCTCAATATCCTAGTTGGAAGGTAACACACAATTGGACGGAGGAAAGTACAGTTTATTCCTCAGATATCCCTACATATCAACAATTAGAGGAGGCTCTTCAATCGCACTTCTCTGGCTTTAACTTTATGGAAGACTAATAAGACGACAAGACCCAAGCTTTGAGGATGAAGAGGCTATATCTTCTCTTATTTGTGGAAGGCGATCGCTTTTTGGTTGAGATGGATACGAAGGGAGGCGATCGCCCTTTCTTCCGGTTCTTGCGATCGTTTCGTGGAGTACATCGAGTCATAAAAAATCCTCTAACTCGAAAAATTCAGAAATTGATTACTGGAATCGTCTTACAAATATAGAAAGAAAAGAAGTTATCATCATGACAAATTACTACGTTGACTTTGAAAACCAAACCGACCGTACCTGGACAATGGTGGTTTACCAAACAATACCGGATTCCATAGGCTTGGAGAGTGTAGCATGGAAAAAAACAACCACCCCTAAAGGCGGATCTAGTGGAGTCGAATGGGAGATTGATTACCTGGTTTCGATTGCTGATTACAAGCAAGACGGGGGAATAGGGGTTTACAAGTCCAGCCAAAAGTTACCAGCTAAGTTGGGAAGCAACTGGGAGATTGTATACGAGGAGGGTGTGCAGCAGCTTAAAGAAACTGGATCGGGGGTAGATGGATCTATAATGATCGTAAACAAATCGAAGTTGCAAGCCAATCCTGGTGTCGGGATGTCCGGGAGTCCAGCAGTTTACAAACAGAAGGTTCTAGATGGTTCCAGTGCTCAGTTCAAAATCACTCCTACTTACTATGTCGGTCTCTTTAATAATTTGGAATTGGGAACAGTCATCTCCAGCAATGTCATAGCAGGTCCCCTAGAAGTCAAGTTTCCCAGCGGAATGAACAAGGGCGTTCTCACAGCTAAATTGGACGGCGAGAGTCTTATACTAGACCTAAAATACAATCAGTCACTTGCCGCTAACTACAAAGAAGTGCTAGCAATGCTATAAAGCTACGGGTATCGCCAGAAAGCCATCCATGACGGAAGTCAAGTGAAAGGCATTGCTCAGAACGAGTAATCCCCTATTCCTTCGGTTCGTCGCTTGCGACATTTTTGCTGAAGGAGTGTGGCATTTGATAAATAAATTTTTGCCACCAGCAGATGAAGGAGCAACAGGTTCCTTGCAAAAGAGCGATCACGTAGGGGTTTGAACCTCCCAGCAGGTGAGGCAACGAGTGTAAGCAGTAAGGAACGCCATTATCCCTACCCATTCCCCCAACTGAAAGTTTAGCAGGCTTTCATCGAGTCGGTTTCTTTGAAAATGTGATCGCTCACCCATCTTGAATCAAAGCCATTTTAACCAGAGCACGATCGCCCTACTTGTCCATCCTGATTAAATTTCCACATCAGAAGCGTGAGCGCTCTAACTAAAAACAAACTCTGAATTTACAAACATAAAACTACCATGCTGGAAATCAGACTAGCTCAAACTCCTGAAGAAAAAGAACAGGTTTTCAAATTGCGTTATCAAATCTATGTAGAAGAACTGGGATATGCCCAACACTATGCCAACCATAAAGGACAGAAAATAGAAGAACCGTTAGATAATTCAGGCAACATATTTGTGGCTTTTCAAAAAAATAAAGTAGTGGGAACTGTTCGGAGTAACTATGCTAGACAATCAGATTTAGGGTACTATCTTAGCCTTTTTAAAATAAGTGATGCTACTCAAAATACCAATCTTGGGTATGTGTCAGTTTGTACGAAATTTATGGTATACAAAAATCTCAGAAAAAAGGGCATAGGGTTTACTCTAATGCAAGCGCATTACAATCAAATGCTGATAGATAGAATAAAATTTGATTTTATAGACTGTGAACCCCACATGATTCCTTTCTTTCAAAAACTAGGGTATAAACTAATTGATATGATAAATCACCCCGAATATGGTAGTGGTATGGCTATGATGTTAGATGTGTTTAATTCGGAACATCTAGAGCGAGTTAACTCACCTTTCATGCGCCTGCATAGAAACTTTGTAGAAGCACAAAAAGTAGCGTAAGTATAGAGAAATCAAACAAAAATATGCTTTTCACTCAGCGATTATTCCTCTAGTTAATACTGTTTAGTCAACCTAAAAAAATGAAACTGATTCAACCCATAAAAAATCTACAAATTCTAGACAAAGAGATACTGGTTTGGGCATTCATTCCTTGTTTATCTGTAGAAGAGAAAAATTTTTCTAACCAAGAATTCGATCCTGTATATTTTCAGCAAGAACTAGCAGAGGTTTTGGCCGAACTGGATGTGGCATGGAAGTTTAAGCTAATCACCTTAGAAAATATGAAGGCAGTGGTTGAAGAAGTTGCTGCTTCTCAAGCCCAATATTTCCCACTTGTATTGAACTACTGTGCGGGACTCGATGAAATTGATGGATATCCAGGGGCTTCTGTTGTGAAACTATTGGAAGCTAAAGGGATTACCTTCACAGGGGCAGATTCTCAATTTTTTAAAATGGGGGACTCCAAAATATTGATGAAACAGGCTTTTGTTGAGTCGGGAGTTTCAACTGCACCCTATGAAGTAATTAAAGATGTCAATAGTATTCGGGGATTGTGCGATCGGCTTGTACCTCCACTGATTGTCAAACCTTCAGTTTCGTTTGGCACTAGAGGCATTTCTTTGCAATCCGTTGTCCACACTGACGAAGATGCGATCGCTCGATTTGAGGCTCTACAGCAAGGACAACATGGGATGCAGATTCCAGCAGATAGTATCTTTGTAGAACGATTTATCAAAGGTCGAGAATTTACGGTCTTAGTCATAGGGACTGCTCAACATCCAGAGGGAATAAAGATTTATCCAGCCTTGGAAACAGTTTTTCACTCTGGTGTACCCGAAACTGAACGATTTTATACCCGTGAGCTATGGCTAGGAGAAGCAGAAGAACGAACTATCCTATCTCATCAGGAACCGTTATTCGGTTATCAATTAGCACCGATTGAATTGCAGGCTCGACTAAGCGAACTAGCTAAACGTGCTTACTGTGCAATAGGTGCTACTGGATATGGACGAGTAGATATCCGTATGGAGGAGATAACTCAAGAGATGTTTGTTTTAGAGGTAAATCCCTGTCCTTTTGTCACTTCCACGTCTCTCACGATGGGTGTAGAAAACCCAAATACATCCAAAGTCGGTACTATTTTACACCTTGCTAAAATTCCATTTTCTCATCTGATGTCTGAAATAATTACAGAGGCTTTTTCCAGGAATCCCACAAAAGCCCCTTCAGTAAATTAGGTAGCGTAAAGTTTACATCTTAGCAGCTAGCTATGTGCTCGCTATCACTAAAAAACGTTTAGATAGTGCTTAAAAAGTTATGAATGCAAAAAATTACAAGTGGCTCATTCCGTCTGGTTTAGCCTCACAATCTACCGAGAAAGCCGTTTGGGATAAAGACCACGATGACTATTCAAAAAATGTTTTCAGCTTGACACAAGACCCTGAAGTATGCAAAGCGCTGATACATCCCTCCAGTCAGTTTTCGGAGTTTAATATTCCCGATTCTCCAGAAATTAAAGTTCTGATTCCCGGATGTGGGTCTGAAATTTATCTTCAAAAGGCATTGTTCGAGTTTTGTCCTCGTATTGGACAGGTTTGCTGTACCGACTTTTCAGAGACGGCGATTGATGTAGCAAGAAACAAATGGAAACAAGTAGACGGAGAGACTAAACTCAACCGTCAAATATTTTTTGAAACCGTTGACTCCACTCAATTAACCCAAGAAAAACCTGATTGGGTTAAAAATTTTGATTACATATTAGTGGTAAATTCCGTAATTTCTGGTGAAGATGCTATCAATCGTCAGATGCTCAAAGAATTTTATAATGTTCTTAAGCCAAGAGGTAAAGTTTACGGTTTTTTCCCAACCATATTTGATTGTCAGGAAGTTGCTTATTTATATAGCCCTAAAGCTTGTTGGTTGACTGACGGCAGCATGAATTTACCTGAAAGTGCCTATTATGACAGAGAACGAAACGATCGCCAAATACATTATACTCCCTTGCGTTTGAATCGAATTTTTAAAGAAGCAGGATTCAAAAGATTGAGTTTCGAGGTTTATTTTACTGACTCGGATATTTTGATGGAGAGCTTCAAAGAGCTTGAAGGTATCGACGATCCGGATATCTGTCCGTGGGAGTTTTTGGTCAGGCTTGAGAAAAAATATCTAGTTCATCCTTAGTTGAATATTAACTATCCGAGTTAGTGGAAGATTTACTTGCTGAAATGACTACGGTTTTATTCTGTACATTCTGTACTGGCAATGAATGCCACCTTAGCTGGCTTGAGAACTCCTGGTGTATTGGAGCGAGTCACCTTTTAATTTAAAAATAAATGAATCTCATTTGGTTTTTCAAAGAACTGAATAAATACATCGCTCCCTACCGATGGTTAGCAATTCTTCTCATCGCTCGTAGTCTTTTTGAGGCAGCTTTTGACTCATTAATTAGGATGAGCTTAAAGTTCATTATTGATGCTGCAATCATTCCCCAAAATTATAGTCTCCTGGTTTTAATTCTGCTATTGCTGGGTGGGGGAGCGATTTTATTTGTCTTCATCGGCTTATTAGGAGATTTTTGGGCAACACGGTTTAACATTTCAGTCATCAATAACATCCGCTATGCTATGTTTTCTCGCCTCCAAACCCTATCTATGGAGTTTTTTGGGCGACGTTCAGCCGGAGATATTGTCAACTGTTTTTCAGCCGACACCGAACAAGTAGAAAATAGCTTGAGCTACGGATTCATTCTAGTTTTAGAACTCGGTAGCATCCTATTTTCTGCTATTTTTATGTTTTCCCTCAACTGGCAGTTAGGTCTAATTAGTTGTATCGGGTTAACCTTATGTGTCCTTGCACCCGCCAAAATTGGTCAAACAGCTACAGAACAAAACTATCAACTAAGAGACAAACAGGGCGAAATAGCTAATGCTATTCAAGAAAATATTATCTCTCAATCTGTGATTAAATTGTTTGGTTTACAAAGTCGAACCATTAATCATTTTGACAGCAATTTGCGCCAGTTAAAGAAAGTTTATGTAAAAGCAAAATTTTCCTCTTATCTAGTCCAAAGGATTCCTACTTTAGTCTTTGTCTTTGTCCAACTTGCCGTGATATGTATCGGTGCAGTCATGACCTACAAAAATATGATTACAGTCGGTACATTGGCATCTTTTCAGGTTTTCTTAGTCGGTTTAAATCTAAATATTCTTAGCTTTACCTTTTCCCTCCCCTACCTCATAGAAGGAATAGCTGGGATGCAGCGTATTAATATTCTATTAGCTGAAATTACTCAAATACAAGACGCACCCAATGCCATTGAATTACCCCATTTTACCCATGAAATTCGCTTTGATAATGTTACCTTTAACTATTCTCCCGAAAGAAAAGGCATTGATAACCTATCCCTAACCATCAAACAAGGAGATTTTGCCGTCATTGTCGGTCAGAGTGGGTCAGGTAAAAGCACCATTGTCAATCTATTAACCAGACTTTACGACCCCGATCAAGGTAGTATTCTTTTTGATGGTATTGACTTGCGTTCCTGCACTCAAAAATCCCTGCGCGACCAAATGGGACTGGTTTCTCAAGATGTGATTTTATTTAACACTTCCCTCCGTGAAAATATCAGAATGGGATATTTAGAAGCCACTGATGAGGAAGTCGAAACCGCCGCCAAAAATGCAGAAATTCACGATTTTATCTTAACTTTACCCCAAGGTTACGATACCTCTGTGGGTGACAGAGGCGGACAATTATCGGGCGGACAACGCCAAAGAATCGCCCTTGCTAGAGCCTTAGTCAGAAATCCTGCTATTTTGATTTTAGATGAAGCGACATCATCATTAGACCCCGCCACGGAAGGGGAAATCCTCGCCACCATCGAGCGTATCACCAAGGAACGCACCGTAATTTTCATCACGCACCGCATGGCTCATGCATTACGTGCAGATGTCATGTTCGTGATGGACAAGGGAACCTTGGTGGTTAGTGGTTGAGATTTTTCAGGGGAAGTGCGTAGGTTGGGTTGAGGAACAAAACCCAACATAGCTAAAGGTTTAATGGCTTTCGCTATCGCTCTACCCATTCTACAAACTCTGCAAAACCTTAGTCCGTCCCGCTCTCCCGGCTATGAATATCCGCACCTGCACCTGTTGTTCTTTAACCTTTAGTCGTGCTTCATACAGTCAGAAAAATATCCCACAGGGGCGAGCGCATTTTCCAAAGATTTTTAGCGCCCTGGGTATGTTGATTTCAACAATGAAACCTAAGTTCAATGTGCGGACTCGTGGGATCAGAAACCCGGTTTCTTCCTAAATTGATCGTGACTCGTCCCAAAACTCGTAGAAACCGGGTTTCTAGCTACATATCCGTAGCCTCAGAAACCCGGTTTCTGCGTAAATTTATCGTGACTCGTCCCAAAACTCGTTGAAACCGGGTTTCTAGCTACCTATCGCGTGGGCTATGAAACTGTCGCCACCTATTGCAGTTCCAGAGACTCAAGAATCCCACACTACTCTAGCGTATCCCATAACCCACCAAAGCCCTTGCTATAATTGAATACTGCTGATTTTTTTTAGGCAGCAGTAATTCTCAACATGATTTCACTGCCAGATATCACAATTATCAACCAAATCTACGAAAGTGCTAATTCCCTGATATACAGAGGCATCCTCAAAAAAAATCAGCAACCTTTAATTTTGAAACTACTCAAAGAAGATTATCCCACGCCTGCCGAACTCTCCCGCTATCAACAGGAATACGAAATCACTCGCCGTCTCAATTTAGAGGAAACCATTAAAGCCTACGAAATGCGGCAATACCAGAACACACAAGTCATGTTGTTAGAGGATTTTGGAGGAGAGTCCTTAAAAATCCTGCGCGACATTCGTTCCTTTACTTTAGCAGAGTTTCTCCACATTGCCATCCAAATTGCAGATGCGTTAGACAAAGTGCATCAAAACAAGGTCATTCACAAAGATATCAATCCATCTAATATTGTCTTAAATCCTCAAACCGGACAATTAAAAATCATTGACTTTGGCTTATCTACCCTTCTACCCCAAGAGAATACCAGCCTCAAAAGTCCCAATGTTCTAGAAGGGACATTGGCTTATATGTCTCCCGAACAAACAGGCAGGATGAATCGCTCGCTGGACTATCGCACAGATTTTTATGCTCTCGGTGTCACCTTCTACGAATTGCTAACCAAGCAACTCCCTTTTGAATCACTTGATGCACTTGAGTTAGTCCATTGCCATATTGCCAAACAACCGATACCTCCTCATGAAGTCAATCCAAAAATTCCTTTAAGCGTCTCACAAATTGTCATGAAATTAATGGCAAAAACGGCGGAACAACGATATAATAGTGCTTGGGGAATCAAGGCAGATTTAGAAACTTGTCTTACTCAATATACAAACGGTGCAATCCAAAGGTTTACTTTGGGATGCCAAGATATTTGTCATCAATTACAAATTCCTCAAAAACTGTACGGGAGAGAACCGCAGATTGAGTCCTTATTAACCGCCTTTGAGCGAGTAGGGGCGGGCTTAGCACATAACCTTAGTAACCCAACGACAACTCAGGAACAAAACCCACCCCTACAAAGACAAACTGAACTCATGCTAATTTCTGGATACTCTGGCATCGGGAAATCAGCTTTAGCCCAGGAACTCTATAAGCTCATTACTCAAAAACGCGGATACTTTATTGCAGGCAAATTTGACCAGCTTCACCGCGATATTCCCTATCAGGCATTGGTTGCTGCCTTCCAAGAATTAATTCGGCAATTGCTCACCGAAACCGCACCTCAGTTACAACATTGGCGACAGAATATTCAACGTGCATTAGGAGACAACGGTCAAATTATTATTGATGTCATTCCAGAACTAGAACTGATTATTGGCAAACAGCATCCCGTCCCCGAATTACCTCCAACAGAAGCACAAATTCGGTTTAATTTAGTTTTCCAAAAGTTGCTCCAAGTCTTTTGTCAAAAAGAGCATCCCCTCGTCCTATTTCTAGACGACCTTCAATGGACAGACAGCGCCACGCTGCAATTGCTCCAGCTTATAATGACCAATACTAATACTCAATATCTGTTTTTGATTGGAGCTTATCGAGATAACGAAGTCAGTGCAACTCATCCTGTCATGTTGACTTTATCGGAGATCAAAAAGCAGGGAGTAGTAGTTAATAATATCTCCCTTTCACCCTTAAATTTAAACCAGGTTAATGAATTCATTGCGGATACGCTGAAGAGTCAGTGCGTCCATACCCAAAGATTAGCTGAGTTGGTTTGGGGGAAAACACAGGGTAATCCCTTTTTTGTCAAAGAATTTCTGAAGTCACTTTATACAGAGCAATTCCTGAAATTTGATAGAGAGGCTAGAGCTTGGTCTTGGGATTTAGAACAGATTCAAACTAGAAACATCACTGATAATGTTGTTGAATTGATGACCGGAAAAATTCAAACCTTATCACAATCAGCACAAAAGAAAATACGGTTAGCGGCTTGTATTGGCAACCAATTTGATTTGGCAACACTTTCAATCATTAATGAAACTTCTCAAAAACAAACGGCTAATAAATTATGGGATGCCATTGAAGCGGGATTGATCTTACCCGTCGGTGATGACTACAAGTTTATTCAAACAGACCGAGAAGAGCATGAATTAAAAATTACTTATAAATTTGCTCATAACCGCATTCAGCAAGCGGCCTATTCCCTAATTCCTCCAGACGAGAAGCAAGCCGTTCACTGGAAAGTCGGACAACTTTTGTTGAAAAATACGCCACCACAGGTACTCCAACAAAAGATTTTTGATATTGTCAATCAACTCAACTTCGGTATTGCAGCAATAGACGTTCAGTTAGAAAGAGATAAACTCGCTCAATTAAATCTTATTGCTGCCAAAAAAGCGAAGGCATCAGCCGCCTGGGAACCCGCATGGAATTACTTAAGAATTGCTAGGGATTGCCTCAGTGCAGATAGCTGGCTTCGTCAGTATGAGTTAACCTTGGCACTCTATGTAGAAGCAGCCGAGGTAGCTAGTTCGCGAGGCAACTTTGAGGAAATGGAGAAATTGGCTTCCCTTGTGCTGCAACAAGCTACTTCGTTGCTTGACAAAGTGAAAGTCTATGAAGTCAAAATCCAAGCCTATACAGCACAAAATAAACCTCTGGAAGCCATCCAAACGGCATTTTCCATATTGAAGCTGTTGGGAATTAATTTTCCCAAAAACCCGAATAAATTAGATATTTTACTTGAACTGGTGAGGACAAAGTTAAGCTTGCTGGGGAAACGCATTGAGGACTTAATCGACCTACCAGCAATGATTGACCATGATAAGCTAGCAACTATGAGTATCCTATCGCGTGTAGCCTCTTCTGCCTATTTGGCAGCGCCTGAATTGCTTGGGCTGATTGTGTTAAAACAAGTTAATTTATCAATCAAATATGGAAATACTTCTGTGTCTTCCTATGCCTATGCTGCTTACGGACTCATTCTTTCTGGGGAAGCTGTAGGAGACATTGAGGCTGGCTATCAATTTGGTCAACTGGCTCTTAAGCTGGTCGATAAGTTTAATGACAAAAAATTCCAAGCTCGGATAATTTTTATGGTTAATTACTTTATCAAGCACTGGAAAGAACATCTTAGAGAAACCTTGAATCCTTTGCGGGATGCTTACTCGCTCGCTTTAGAAACTGGAGACTTAGAATATGCAGCTTATTCAGCTTGCGTATACTGTTACCATTCCTATGTATTGGGTAAGGAATTGGCAACAGTCGAGGGAGAGATGGCAATGTATAGTAATGCTCTGGGCCAACTAAAGCTCGAAACATCATATTACTATAACCAACTTAATCGACAGGTTGTATTGAACTTAATGGGGCAATCTGAAGATAGCTGCCTTTTAATCGGTGAAAGCTATGATGAAACAAAAATGTTACCTCTGCATCTAGAGGCTAATGCTGAAAATATTTGTCGCTCCCTCTATTTTCACAAGTTAGTTCTCTGCTATCTTTTTCAAGATTATGAACAAGCTCTGTCCAATGCTAAGTCAGCAGAGAAATATAGCGATAGTGCTGTAGGAACGATTCCTCTCTACCATTTCTACCATTCTTTAGTCCATCTTGCTATTTATTCTGATGCACCAAAATCCGAACAAAAACTCATCCTCGAAAAGGTGAAAGCTAACCGAAAAAAACTCAAAAAATGGGCGCAGTCTGCTCCGATGACTCACCTCCATAAATTATATCTAGTGGAAGCAGAGCAACATCGAGTTTTGGGTGAAAATGCTCAGGCGATTGAGTGCTACGATCGCGCTATTAATTTAGCCAAAGAACATGAGTATCTCAACGAAGAAGCTTTGGCTACTGAACTGGCTGCCAAATTCTATATCGGTTGGGGCAAAGAGCAAGTTGCCGAAGCCTATCTCACAAATGCTTACTACTGTTATTTACGTTGGGGTGCAACCGCTAAAGTGAAAGATTTAGAACGACAGTATCCGAAACTATTAAAGCGTTTTACGAAAGCCAATACGTCCATAGATTCGCGCAACAGCTTGTCTAATACGTCTGGTAGTATTTCTGGTGAAGTCCTGGATTTGGCAGCACTGATGAAAGCATCTGGGGCAATTGCCAGTGAAATTGAGCTTGATAAACTCCTGACGACTTTGATGAGAATCTTACTGGAAAGCTCTGGCGCACAAACGGGCTATCTAATGTTAGAGTGTCTTGGACAAATGAGGGTCGAGGCGTCGGGTGATGCTAATTCAAATCGGGTGATGCTGTTGCAATCGATTTCTATAGAAAGTTGCTTGCCTTTGTCGATGATTAACTATGTGGAAAGGACTCAGGAAGGACTGATTGAAACTGATGTCGCTGGTAATGGCAGATTTTCTCAAGATGCTTATATCCAAAAATATCAGCCCAAGTCTATCCTTTGTGCTCCTTTGCTCAATCAGGGTAAACTGATTGGGATTGTGTACCTGGAAAATAATCTAGCTGATGGTGTTTTTACGCCCGATCGCCTGGAGGTGATTCAAATGCTCTCGACACAAGCAGCGATCGCCATTACGAATGCTAGACTCTATGCCCAAGTACAATCGACGCAAAATCGTCTGAATAAATTCCTCAATGCCATTCCAGTTGGCATATCCATTCACGACGCAAAAGGACAAATCATCTACACCAATCAAATTGCACAGCAGTTACTCAACATTCAAGAGTTACTCCCAGCCGAAACCGAGCAACTTTCAGATACCTATGGCATTTATCGGGCTGGTACTGGGGAGATCTACCCTGTGGAACAGCTACCTGTGGTGCGATCGCTCGACGGTGAAACAGCTTGGGCGGATGACTTGGAACTGCACCAAACTGAGCGGATTGTTCCCATAGAATCAACCAGTACGCCGATTTTCGATGAGACCGGTGCTGTCGAGTATGCGATCGTAGCCTTTCAAGATATTAGCGATCGCCAGCAGGCCCAAAAAGCTCTGATCGAAAATGTTCGCTTAGAACAGGAAATTAGCGATGCCGTGGCGGCAGCTACGCAACGTCAACTTGTAGAAAAAGAACTGGAACGGGCCGCATTAGTGGCTGAATCTGCCAACATCGCCAAAAGCACCTTTCTTGCCAACATGAGCCACGAATTGCGAACTCCCCTGAACGCCATTCTCGGCTTTTCCCAACTCATGAACCATGACCCAAATCTCTTAACCGAACAAAAAGATCACCTCAACATCATTCATCGCAGTGGAGATCATTTGTTAACTCTAATTAATCAAGTGCTCGACCTCTCCAAAATCGAAGCTGGACGCATGGCTAAAAACGAAACTAACTTCAATCTCCATCACTTATTGGCTGATGTCGAAAATATGTTTTCCTTGACAGCCAAAGCTCAAGGCTTGAAGCTAGAATTTGACTGTGCTGCTGATGTCCCTAAATATATTTGCACCGATGCAGTTAAGCTGCGGCAAGTCCTAATTAATTTAATCAATAATGCGATTAAATTTACATCTTCTGGAAGCGTGTCAGTGCAGATATCCGTCATCAGTCATCCGTCATTAGCAATTGTTGGTCAAGAAACAACACAAATCAGAAATGACAAAGGACAAATGACCATCAATTTTGAAGTACAAGACACCGGAGTTGGTATGGCGGCGGACGAACTGGAGAAGCTATTTCAACCCTTCGTACAAACAGCATCGGGTGAGCGAATGCAGCAAGGAACAGGATTGGGGTTAACCATTAGCCGTCAATTTGTCCGCTTGATGGGGGGTGAAATCACCGTGATCAGTCGCGGCAAAGCTTTTACCTCTGGAATGCCTCTCCAGGATTTCTACGACGAAATAACAGATATATCAAATTCTGGCACAACATTTAAATTTGACATTTCTGTGGGTATTGCTGATGCTCTAGTAATTCAAAACCAAGCCCAAAGTCGTCGCGTCATATCCCTAGCTCCCCACCAACCCAACTATCGAATCCTAGTTGTTGACGATCGCGATTACAATCGAAAACTGTTAGTTAAAATCATTACTGCCATTGGTTTTGAAGTGCAAGAAGCGAATAACGGTCAAGATGCGATTGAAATTTGGAATTCATACTCACCGCATCTGATCTGGATGGATATGCGAATGCCGATTATGGACGGTTATGAAGCAACTCAACGGATTAAAGCTACCACTAAAGGTCAAGCTACTGCTGTGATTGCCATTACTGCTAGCGCTTTGGAAGAAGAAAAGACGAGGATTTTATCGATCGGTTGCGATGACTTTGTGCGAAAACCATTCCAAGAAAAGACTATTTTTGAGATCATGGCTAAACATCTGGGAGTCAGTTATGTTTATGAGTCGTCTGAGTTAAATTATCGCCCATACAATCGGGCTGGAGAACCTGTGAATTTCACAATTTTGCTAGCAGCAATGTCAAGGGAATGGATGATAAAATTGCATGAAGCCGCTCTTGAAGCGGACTCGGAATTAGTATCTAGATTGTTGGATAAAATTCCCTCATCCTACGTGCTGGAACTTCAGACTCTTAGGGATTGGGTTAAAACGTTTCAGTTTGAAAAAGTTCTGGATTTGACCGAACCATTGATGGAGCAATGATTACAGAAACCCAGTTAATCCGCAAAACCTGGTTGATGAGATTATTCTAAATGTGCTTCCATCTTTACTTTAAATTCAAGTAGTTTAAACATTGTGATATCGCGGACAGTAATCGAACAACCATCTCCAAATTTTACGGCACTCAAATAATACAATATTTGATCGTCATATTTTTCCCAATAAAATTCTTGTTCGATCGGTTCTCCTGTCTCAACTATCTGTACAAGTGAATCAAACAGTGTGGGAGTAAGTTGATTGAACATTTTTTTCAGGATGGTTGTACCCATGAGGTTTTCTCGCTTTTGACCAAATAAATTGGCAAAGACGGGATTAACCACCAAACAGCGAAAATCGTGAATTTCTTGGGTTATCGGCTCTCTCACCGCTTGCACGGCGGCAATTCCATCTTTGGAAGTATTTAATAAACTGGCAAGTAAAGTGCGAGATTGGTAGAGAATTTCTGCGGTTTGTTGATGTGCTTCGATTTGTTTCCTTAACTGGTGTTTTTGTTGTTGGATAGTTAGTTGAGTTTGAATCCGAGCGATGAGTTCTTCTGGTTGAAATGGTTTGGTGATATAATCAACTCCGCCTACTTGAAAGGCTTTTACTTTATCTAAAAGTTCATCTAACGCACTTAAGAAAATCACCGGAAGTTCTGAGGTAGCTTCATTGGCTTTTAGAACTTCGCAGACTTCATAGCCATTCATTTCTGGCATTTTAATATCGAGTAAAATGACATCGGGAGGGTTATTGTGGATGGTTCTTAATGCCATCTTACCGTTAGTGACGCTGCGAACTTTATAACCCTGTTTGTTCAATACTTTTGTTAAGAATTGCAGGTTTTCAATCAGGTCGTCAACAATTAAGATATTGCCTTTGGGAGTTTCGCTTGGATTAACGTCACTTTCTCCTGTGTCAGCGGGGGCGATCGGCGCTTCTTTACCTTTTGCGCCGACCATCGCAGTTGCGCCGCTTTGCTTTTCTAGCAGAGGGCGGAAGTTATTCTTATTAACTTTTTCTCCCATTGCGTCTGAAAGACGCTGCCACAGGAGAGAAGCTAAATCTTTGATATGTCCTACGCTCAGGTACAAGCTGTCAGCAACTGCACCGTAGGTTGCGTTTTCCCAACAAGCTTTTAAAATTTCCTTCTCTAGCAAACTTAACGGTTTACTCCCCTTGGACTCCAAGGCAGTTTCTACGAATTCCAGGGCTTCTTCAAAAGTCATATGCCACTCACTGTATCAAGTAATGTTTTTGATTGTTGCACCCTGGTAAGTATAATAGAAGGTAGAAGGCTCCTAGCAGAGGGCCGAAGGGAAAAGAACCCACTTGTCTGCTTTTGGGCGATCGGCAGGATTGGTGTAATTTTGTTTACCTAGTCAACTGATTTATTGTAAGTTACTTAGTGCCGTACTTTGAACCTGGGGCGAACCCCCCTATCCCCAGTTACGGTTTAGGAAAAAACAGGTTCCCTGCGCTGCATTCTTTAAACCGCACGCTAGCTGGCTAGTGACGGTTCAAGGAACCTCTGCCATATAACGTAGTTCAGGACTTACGCACGAAATGCCTCAAATCCCGATCGCCCCTAACCCTGCTTAAAAAGGGTGTTGGGGGGATCGATGCGTAAGTCCCGGTAGTTTTTATATAAACAATAGTCCGCACAGTTTTTATGTCGTAGCTTAAAACCCTTGATTTTCCCGAAAGCAGCGAACTTGCCGAATCGCGCTGAAATGCTTATTTTACGCTTGGCAATCAAAAACTGTCCGAAGTGTTGAGAAAGTAGCACAATAGACCTCTTGCAAAAATAGCTAGGACGGGCTCTCCGGCCCATCCCACAAAAAAAAATTTCTTGTGGAATGGGCCGGAGAGCCCGTTCCAAAATTTGATTAAAAGGACTTTTGCAAGAGGTCTAATTAGTAGGGTGTCCCGTCGGAGAAAACCCTAGTTTTTCGTACTAAATCCAACAGTGAGGCACTCTACAATCCGATTAAAGTGTGACAATTTAGTCCAGGACTGACCTTAATTCAGCAACGCCTAGAGTTGAGAATATAGAAGTCTACGCCGATCGAGAGCAGCAAGGACTGGTTTCCTTTGACGCTAGGCCAGAAGGCGCAACATAGAGAGGTTCTGCGTATTGGACTGATACTTTTCAAGTGCTATAAATGATTAAAGTGACTTCAAAATCCCGCTTTCTAACTGATAAATTGCTGCCATGATTCCGGTTTCAGGATTTGTGAGTAGTGACTTTTTGACATCTTTCAAGTATTCTACAATGTGTTCCCGCAAAATTGGTCTTTCCACTTTGACTGTGTGATTGTAATCCCACAAATCCCAGATGATAATCCCGATACCAACAATCGGATCGATTAAACCTACTCCTAACTGACTAGCAACTGTACCGCCTGTTTTTGTGGCTAATTTGGCGGCGGCTTTGCTGGCTACTTTTGCTGTAACTTTGCTGCCGACTTTGGCTGCTACTCCTAATATTAAAGGTTTAGCAATTAAGTAACCGCTGCCGCCAACTAATGCTTTTAATGATAAGTTTGAGACGTTTCCTTTGTCGCTAATTGTGGTGGCAATATCGTTTAGATATTTGTCCCATTGTACTTGAGGTATGTTATAATTGTTTTGAACTACTTTTACATTTTTGCTCACTTCGGATATGTACAAATTAGCAGTATCTTGAGTTATTAATTGGAATCTGAGTTGAGCATTTTTGGGTAGCAGGACGCGGTTAGCAAATTCTCTTTGGAAGTCTTCGGTTAATTTTTCGGAAACAGCATGAGATGCTGCTGTCATGTCAAATCGGTTGAGTACGGCTGATTTGACGAAGTTGAAAGGTACTGTAAACTCCATCTTTTTTTGATTGAAGTAATCGAAGTACCAATCGAGAAAGCTGTTGTCTAATCGTGCTACTACTTCGGTTTCCCATTTGTCTAATTCTTTTGATGCGAAAGCCTCGGAGGTTATATTGGCTGTTTGGATGGCGTTTTTAATGTCTTGGTTGACTTTGCTGAAGTCGTGGGGCGGCGAGACTACAACTGCTGTGGTTGCAGTATTGGTTAGCGACTGGGATATGAGAAAGTTGCCTAGTAGGGGAATAATGACTACTAGAATGACGATCGTCCAAATCATCGGTGTCACGGTTTTGATAAACTGGGTGATGACTTTGAGGCGTTCTGTTTTTTCTGAATAGCTGATTTTTTGCTTGTCTTGACTCATGGCGGTTCTGCAAGTAATGAGAATGGGGGGCTAGTTTTGATTATAGGCGACGTTTTGGGCGATCGACCTTACAGGTGTCTGGCCTGGGATTCTGGAATAGTGGAGGGGAAAGCGCGCGCGATCGCAGTTATCCGACATAAAATCGCCAGTTTTTAATTCTTGACTGCATAGAAATTAAAGTGGTACTATTTTTGAATATATTTCAAGCTGTGAATATGACTTCAGATCCTTTTCTCCGCAAGCTAGCAGCCATAAATCAAGCTTTATCTTCCCTATCAGCAGAAACCTGCACCGCGCCCGGATGCAATCAAGCAGTTTCAAAACCCGGTCACAAATTATGCTACGAACATTGGAAAGCTAACAACGCTCAACCGGTGTCAGCGCCCAAACCTAAACCCCAACAACCCTCTTCTCCCTCACTTCTGTCCGCTACCAGCATCAGCGATAAACTAGAAATATCAAAGCACAAAGTCAACCCAATTTTAGCAGAGTTAGGATTAGTAAACAAAGAGCGCAACGGCTGGGTAGCAACTAAGCGGGGGATTGGTTTTGGGGCGGTGCAAAAAATTCACCCTCAAGACAACACTCCTTATGTGCTTTGGCCAGAATCTATACTGACAAATCAAGTTTTTCTGGTGACTATTGAGAGTCTTAAAGGTGAAAATTCAGAACAGAGCAAAACAGAAGTCAACACAAAGCTAGGGTTCCGCGAGAAGTTTCGGGCGAGTGCACAGCATCGAACAACCGACGGTCATTTTGTGCGGTCTAAAGCTGAAGTTTTGATTGATAATTGGCTCTATATGGCGGAGCTAGTTCATGCCTATGAACGCCGACTACCCATAGAGGAAGAAGCTTACTGTGACTTTTATATTCCTGGGGGAAAGGTGTATATTGAATACTGGGGATATGAGAACAACCCGGAGTATGCGGCGCGCAAGCAAGTAAAGCAAGAACTATATCAGAAGTACGAACTCAACCTGATTGAGTTAACAGATGAACATATCAAGAATTTGGATGATTATTTACCTAGAATGTTATTAAAATTTGGCGTAATTGTAAATTGATTGTAAAAGTACGATCGCACTTTTCATCCGCGTTCATCTGCGTTAATCTGCCTTTATCAGCGGTTGACAAAAAAATCAAAGAGCGATCGCCCTTTAAGCATCCCTCAAACGCGATCGTCCTGATAGGATTATATTTTATATTTTATATTTTAGCCAGCCTTACTCAACAAAGCCAAAATATATTGTTCCATACTAACTCCAGCAGTTTCAGCATTGTCTGCTAAACTCCGGCGCAGAGATTTAGGGATTTCCAATGATAAACTTCCGCTATCTTCAATCTCTGTTGCAGGTAAAGGAATCTCATCGCCACACTCATAAGCCGTCTCTATCCACAATTCCCTAGCTTCCTCAATGTTCTCCATCGCTTCTGACAAAGTTTCCCCCACAGACATACAACCCGGAAGGTCTTTTATGAGCGCCGTATAACCTCCTTCTGAATCTGGGTAAAAACTTATGGCATATCTCAGGTTCAAGTAATAGTCTAAAGATTTATTCCTCAATTGTATCTTCTGATTCATTGCTCCATTCCTCCAGTTGTAATAGCGCAACAATTTGCTTTACGTATATTCCTTTTACCTTTTGACCGCCCTTTTTAGGGACTGTAATCTTTAATCCATCGGCATTTCGGAAAGAATGGTGACTTCCTTTCGATCGCTTTTCTTCAAATCCAAAAGCAGTTAGGATATAGCACACATCGTCAAACCGCACTTCAGGTGGATTTGCTAAAAATTGTTCTACCAGTTTGCCTAACTTGCCCATTACTTTATACGGATGCTTGTACTATTCTAATAAAAAAGGGCGGGCATTGCCCACCCTCGCTATGAATCAGGTGTAATTCAAAAACTAAACCTTCGCCTCATTCTTCACCAAATTACCCCAACCCAAATCCTTCAGCGAATTATTCCGGCGCAACGGACGAGTCACCAACTCCAAAATATCCCGCGCATTACCAAAGCCGTGAATCTGAGCAAAAGTAAACTCAACAGACCACTTAGTATTAATTCCCCGCGCTTCCAAAGGATTAGCGTGAGCCATACCAGTAATCACCAAGTCAATATTCTGCGCGTAAATCCGCTGCAACTGATTGTAATTGTCTGGTTTTTCGACAATCCGAGGTGTGGGAACTCCCATCTCGTGACAAGTTTTTTCTAACAGCGCTAACTCGGCTGCTTGATAGCGCTTGTCCATGTAAGGAATGCCGATTTCCGGGCAAGTCATGCCACAGCGAATCAAGAAACGTGCTAGGGAAATTTCTAGCAAATTGTCGCCCATAAAGAAGACTGATTTGCCACGAATTATTTGTAGGTAATCTTCCAAACCTGCCCAGATTTGCGCTTCTCTTTCGTCTAAACCTTTGGGTTCGATTCCCAAAACCGAGCAAATCTTCTCAATCCAAGCGCGAGTTCCGTCTGGGCCGATCGGGAATGGAGCACCAATTAGCTTACACTTACGACGGCGCATCAACGTAGAAGCCGTACGGGACAAGAACGGATTCATGCCAGATACATAATAGCCTTCTTCCAAAACTGGCAATTCAGTGTAGCGCTTGGAAGGAAGCCAACCGGAAACTTTGATTCCTTGCTTCTTCAATTCTAAGGTTAGCTGAGTCACAACTGGGTCGGGCAAAGAACCGAAAAGTACCAGCGGCGTGTGCTTGACATATTCGGATTCATCTGCATCAACTTCCTCTTTTTTCTTGCCGAAGTTCAGCAGTTGAGAGATGGCGTTTCTTTCTTGTTTCTGAGATTCCATGACGGGGGCTTTCTCAGGACATTTGGCGGCCATTGCTGCTAAAACGGTGTCTTCTCCTTGGGTGAAAGCGTAATCTAAGCCGTTAGCGCGGGCTGTGACGATGGGGATGCCGATTTCTGCTTCCAGCTTCGGTGCTAAGCCTTCCAAGTCCATTTTGATGATTTCGGTGGTGCAGGTGCCGATCCAGACGATTACACTGGGGTTACGATCGCGCTTTATCTGCAAACACAGCCGCTTCAACTCATCATAATCGTTTAATTGAGCGGAAATATCGCCTTCTTCCAACTCAGCCATCGCATAGCGGGGCTCAGCAAAAATCATCACGCCCATTGCGTTTTGCAAGAAATAGCCGCAAGTCTTGGTACCGATGACCAAGAAAAAGCTGTCTTCAATTTTTTGATAAAGCCAAGCTACGCAGCTAATCGGACAAAATGTGTGATAATTGCCTGTTTCGCATTCAAAGTTTAAAGCTTCGGGTTCGGTAGTAGTAATAGCAGTCATATTTCAAGTGTTCTCCCTTTAAATTGTTTTTTGGATCGAACTGGACTTGCGCCCGATCGAGCAAATATTTGTTTTTTGCGAATCAGTAAATCCACCTAATTAAAGGTAAAATACGGCTCGCTAAAAAGCTGGCTGTGTATGTCTTCTTCCTTCTTCCTTTTTCCTTCTTCCTTCTACTTAGCGCTTTTGCAGCGAACAATAATAGAAATACTGGTTTTGGCGTAATTATTCTGAAAAATAGATGCAGCAAACTGAATATTTTTGCAGCAGCCACAGCATCCAAAATTCAAGGTAAAAAATTCTGTGCGAGGGGCTGTAATCCCTCACAGCAGCAATTTAGTATTGTTCAAATCTAGAGATAAAAAGCCATTTGATAGTTGTGAGTTCGAGTTAATTAAAAATTAACAACTCGCAACTCACAACTCACAAATAGAGCGGAAAACGTCAAGGCTAAGATATACTTTGGCGATCGCAACTTTACTTAAAATCAGACAAAAAACCCGAAATTTCTTCATCGTCATCATCGGAATCCAAATCGCCGAGACCTAGAGCATCTAAATCATCTTCATCAGGATCTCCGGTAGTTGCTTCCCCTAAATCGTCAAGTCCGAGATCGTCAAGATCATCGTCATCAGATACAGAGAAATCGTCAAGACCGTCTTCGTCCAAGTCGCCCAGATCCAGATCCAGATCCAGATCATCTGAGGTAGCTGCCCCAAACGGATCAGGTATTGCTTCGGCGACAAAATCTGCATCTTCTTCACCAAACGGATCTGATATCTCCGCTTCGAGATCCCCAGAGGTCAAAGTCCCAAATTCTGAGGCTTCATCTTCCTCGTCATCGAGGTCGAGACCGCCCAAAACCGAGGCTTCATCTTCCTCGTCATCGAGGTCGAGACCGCCCAAAGCCGAGGCTTCATCTTCCTCGTCATCGAGGTCGAGACCGCCCAAAGCCAAGGCTTCATCTTCCTCGTCATCGAGGTCGAGACCGCCCAAAGCCAAGGCTTCATCTTCCTCGTCATCGCCCATATCGAAGTCAGATATGGCATCTTCCTCATCGTCGCCGAGGTCGAGACCGTCCAAAGCCGAGGCTTCTTCCTCATCGTCGTCCATGTCGAAGTCGGAGACAGATTCTTCCTCATCGTCGTCCATGTCGAAGTCGGAGATAACTTCTTCCTCGTCATCTTCCATGTCGAAGTCGGAGATAGATTCTGCCTCGTCATCTTCCATGTCGAAGTCGGAGACAGCTTCTTCCTCGTCATCCTCGAAGGATTCCTCCTCCGAACTCAGTGCTGAGGCTGCTGCGAGACCTGCGACTCCAGCGACTCCGGCGACTACTCCGGCTGCTGCCAAGGCCGCACCACCTAATTTATTAGACTTGGGGGCATCAGCGGGTGCAGCTTGCTCGATCGCGACTGCGGGTGCAGAAGTTGCTGTTTGAGTGGCTGCGGGTGCAGCGGTTGTCGCAGAAGTTGCTGTTTGAGTGGCTGCGGGTGCAGCGGTTGTCGCAGAAGTTGCTGTGACAATTGGAGATTGACCGGCCGTCTGTGGCGCGGTAGTTGAGGGCATACCCAACGCTATGTCTGGGTCAAAATTTAGCCCCAACACTTCGATCAGGCTGTCTGCATCCGGCTTTAGTCTTGAGAAGGGCAGCATTAATTGCTGGAGTTCCGGCTCCAGGGCAGCCGCAATTCCCAGGATGAGGTAAGAAACAGGCCTTTTCCCGCCGTCGGGTGTGGCGACCGTGTTGTCAGCCGTCATGTGCAGGAGCAGCCAAGCTCGATTCACCTGGTAATAGTCCAACCACTTCTGTTTGAGACCAACTGAAAAAGTATCAAAAAAAGCCATAACCTCTTTATCCTCATCCTGATCGCTAGACCTATTAAACCATCATCAGGTCTAGCTCATCTTCCTCCTTCTTGACCACTGGTTGAACAGGATTTAGATAAAAATCTGACAGCAACGAGAATAATTCGCGATCGGGCGTATCATTCGGCACTACTCCTTCGGGCATTGCCAAGATTTGGTCGGCGATGTTGAGGTAGTAATCGCAGACGTAGTTGAGGGAGGGATCGCTCTCGGCCATCTCAAATAAAGTTTTGCCTTTGACGCGAGAAACACGAATGTCTTCAATCAGCGGCAGCACTTCCAGCACAGGCATTGGTACGGTGTCGATGTACTTGTCGATCAAATCGCGCTTGGAGGTGCGGTTGCCAATTAAACCGGCGAGGCGCAACGGGTGAGTGCGGGCTTTTTCGCGGACTGAGGCGGCGATGCGGTTGGCGGCAAATAATGCGTCGAACCCGTTGTCGGTAACAATCATGCAGTAGTCGGCGTAGTTCAAGGGGGCTGCAAAACCGCCGCACACTACGTCGCCGAGCACGTCGAACAGGATGATGTCGTATTCCTCGAAGGCATTGAGTTCTTTGAGCAGTTTAACGGTCTCTCCGACTACGTAGCCGCCGCAACCAGCTCCTGCGGGTGGGCCGC
The DNA here is from genome assembly GCF_036705955.1 of Microcoleus sp. A6-C6. Lineage (NCBI taxonomy): Bacteria > Bacillati > Cyanobacteriota > Cyanophyceae > Oscillatoriales > Microcoleaceae > Microcoleus > Microcoleus sp. A6-C6. The sequence continues at coordinate 276,166 of NZ_JAUBVR010000001.1, forward strand.
CTGCTTCTACGCAGTCAACGCCGCCGTAGCCTTTGTAGATGACATCTTCGGGCCAAACGTCTTCGTAGTGATAGTCCTTTTCCTGAAGGGTGTCAATAATTGTGGGGATTAAAAAGCCTGTGAGGGTAAATGTGCTGTCGTGCTTTGGATCGCAACCGATTTGCAAAACTTTCTTGCCGCGTTTGGCTAGGGCAACGGAGATGTTGCAGCTTGTTGTCGATTTGCCAATTCCACCTTTTCCGTAAACTGCGAGTTTCACTGTTTGTTCTCCTATAGGTTTCTATCAAAACTATCAGGGCTGGGGTTTCACGCTTTGATTTTGCGATCGACCAACGGAGCTCAACGGAGCTCAACTGCAATGCTCTTACTGTCAAGTTGGGAGCAGGCCCTACGTCACCTCTTTGAAAGCATTATTAGCTAACTTGCGAGGAAATGAAAGGGGGCCTCCAAATGAAAATGCTAGTAATTTTGTTTATTTTGCATCTTTGGGAATCTTAGCTTCTTTTTTGATTTACCAATCTATTTTTATAATCTTTTTATCTTTTAAATCATTTTTAGAATACTTTCTTAATATAAAGAGGTACAAAAATAAAACAAAAATTAACTTCTCAAACAATCTGGGCTTTGGGCTTTGGGGCTAGGATGCAGGCAGTTGATGACTTGTGTGGCTAACTGGAAGGGGCATAAAGGTCCTGTTGGATGAGCAAAACCGGAGAGTGAGTTCGATTAATTGGGCCTGGAGATGGCAAAGTGCTCTTAGCTTTCGGCTGTTACAGGTGATTTTGCTGCGGTTTTGAGTTTTGTGTAAAAAATTGTTAATTTTTAGGAATTGACGGACAGTTGTCAGTGGGCAGTGGGCAGTGGACAGTGGGCAGTGGGCAGTGGGCAGTGGGCAGTGGGCAGTGGACAGTGGGTAGTTGTCTGTTTATGGATTACACATCGGTGGCTAGAAATACGGTTTCTGCGAGTTTTGCGTTGGGTAACGAGAAATTACTAACAAACCGGGTTTCTGAGGGCGCAAGTGCGATCGCGAAATACAGTTTTCAGTTGTTAGTGGTCAGTTTTCAGTTGTTTTTGATTAATTAATGACAACCGCCAACTGCCAACCGCCAACCGCCAACTGTCAACTGCCAACTGCCAACCGCCAACTGTCAACTGCTAACTGTCAACTGCTAACTGTCAACTGCCAACTGACTTCTGGCGATCGGAATTTCGATCGCAAATTCAGTCCCCAGTCCAACTTCCGAAACGCAGTCGAGCCGCCCCCCGTGCTTTTCCACAACTAAGTGGTAGGAAATAGACAGTCCCAGCCCAGTGCCCTTACCGACTGGTTTGGTGGTAAAAAACGGATCGAATAATTGGCGGCGAATCTCATCCGGTATGCCCCCGCCGTTGTCGGAAATGCGGATCGCCACAAAATCATCAACAACTTCAGTGCGAATTGTAATAGCCGGAAGAGTCAATAGTAGATTTTCCCCATTTCCCTTTGCCAATTGGCTATTCTGGATTGTTTCATCCAAAGCATCAATACCATTGCCGAGAATATTCATAAACACTTGATTGATCTGACCGGCACAGCACTCGACGGGGGGCAAATCGCCGTATTCCTTAATAATTTGAATACCTGGATGTGCGCCTTGAGCTTTGAGTCGGTGCTGCAAAATCAACAAAGTGCTATCGATTCCCTCGTGAATGTCCACGAATTTGATGTTAGATTGATCCGATCGCGAAAAGTTACGCATCGACAAAACTATTTGGCGAATGCGATCGGTTCCTACTTGCATAGAAGACAGGATTTTAGATAAGTCTTCCACCAAAAAATCGATTTCCATATCTGCTGCTGCTTCCCGAATTTCCGAGACTGGTTCGGGATAATGCTGCTGGTAAAGTTCCAAGAGTTGAATCAATTCTTTGATGTAATGACTGGTGTGGGACAGATTGCCGTAGATAAAATTAACCGGATTGTTGATCTCGTGAGCGATACCGGCAATCATTTGTCCCAAAGAAGACATTTTTTCGGTGTGGACTAATTGACTTTGAGTTTGCTGCAACTTCCGCACAGTTTCCTCTAATTGCTGCGCTTGATTTTTTAAGCAGCTTTGCTTTGTCCGCAGCACTTCTTCGACTCGCTGGCGCTTGATAATATCCCGTCTTAATAATTCATTTGATTCTAAAAGTTGAGCAGTGCGCTCTTCTACTTGTTGTTTTAAGTCGTCGTGAGCTTGGCGCAGGGCTTCTTGGGCGCGCTGGCGCTCTAAAATTTCTTGTTGCAAAATTTCGTTGGTTTTCTGTAATTGGGTGGCTCTATCGTCTACTGCTTGTTGCAAAAGCTCGATCGTCCCGTACATTTCAGATTGGTTAAAAACTTGGGGCAAACTTGTTTGAGAGACAACACCCAAAAGTTCTCCCTGAATGCCAACTACTACCAAACGGCGGACTCCGTACCGCTGCATGGACTGGTGCGCCCGAAACAGCGAATCGGCGGGAGATATGCAAAATAAAGGCGCACTCATCGTCTCGGCAATGGATATTTGCGAGAAATTTAATTCGAGGGCGTGAAATTGCACGATGTCCCGCTCGGTGACAATGCCGATCGGTATTTGGTAATTTTCTGTAGCTGCCGCCCGCTGTGGATGCTGAATTTGCTCTTCGATAATCACGATGTAACTGACTTGATGCTTGACCATGAGCTTGGCCAAATCGATGGCTGAGGCAGTTTTTGGGGCACAAATCACTTCCTGCGTCATTACATCTGCTGCACAGCGCAAATTGGTTACTAAGTTAACCGGTTGCAGGGCTTCGTGAATGGCTTCGCGGGTGATGATGCCGATCAGTCGCGAGTTCTCATCGACTACGGGCAAGTGCCGGATCTGGTGCTGGCGCAACGTGAACATCGCTGTGAAAATATCTTGAGACTCGGATTGTTTGAGGGTAATTAGCGATCGAGTCATTACATCACCAATCGTCAGTCCGATCGCACAAGCTGCCACGGTAGTTAGCTTAACAATATCCCGTTCTGTAAAAATGCCGATCGGGCGATCGTCCTCCACGACTATGACGCAACTGCGCTTTGTCGGGCCCGGAAGAACTTTTTGTTTTTCGCTACAAAGCTGACACGAAACGCGCATCGGGTTCATGATAGCTAACACTTGGGCGATCGGCGTTTCTGGAGCCACTGTGAGCGGGTGGCGATCGATCGATCGATCTAAAGGTGACAAGTAGATCGGTGGGCTGTTGCGCTCTACAGGGGATTCTGATGGTTTAATTACTTGTTGCGGGACTGAATCTAGGAAATGCTGTAAATGTTCTTCTTGTAGCATGGTGATTATTAATCTTTCTTAATGAATTGTTACAATTTTGCGGGCACGGGTTGGCAGAATTAGCATTAATTAAGCGGTTTACCCGGCCGATAAACAGATACAAGCTTCCCCCTGGCTGTGGTGGAAAGCCTCAAATTTTTAGACTGATGTTCGGACTCTGGCGATCGATCTGTGGAGTAAATAGAAAATAGAAAATGGAAAATTGACTGACAGGAGATCGATCGCCTCAAATCTGATTGCTAGAAAACCTCTGATTAAATTTTTATTTGTTTAAATCCTATGTCGTGGACACCATTAAGTCATCGAATTCATCACTTGCCGCTCATCCTGGCAGGCCCGATTTTGCGCCGGACTGAAACAGGGGCGGTGACAGTTTGGCTGGCTCTGAAAGCACCCCGCGAAGTCGAACTCAAAGTTTATTCGACTGAAGGCGGCACCGGCGAAATTGTCGGTGCGCCCTTGCTCCAAGGTACGAGATCTACCGTGGCGATCGGCAAATACCTGCACGTAGTGGCCGTGACGGCTAAACCGATCGAAAGTAAAGCCTTGACATACGGACAAATTTATGCTTATGACATAGAGTTTGCTGCGAGTCCTGATTCGCCCTCGGAGGTTGCAGTTCCAGAAAATGAGAAAGAAAATCTCCTTTCTTGCTTGTGGCCAGCCTCCCCTAATTTGTCAGTTTCCTCGCCGGAGACGATCGGTTATTTCCCTCACGGGTTGCCGACTTTTGCCCTGCCACCGCAGGATTTAAACTATTTGCGTATCGTTCACGGTTCTTGTCGCAAGCCCCAAGGAGACGGCAGAGATGCGCTGCCAATCTTGGATAATTCGATCGCACAATTTGCAGGAATGGCCAATTTCCGTCCCCACCAACTGTTTTTAACAGGCGACCAAATTTACGGCGATGACGTTGCAGATCCGATGCTGTGGGCTTTGACTGATGCTGGCGATACACTTTTGGGCTGGGAAGAAAATTTGCCCCTGATGAATGATGCCCAAATTAAAAAGAATTTGTGTATCAGTATACCTAAAAATTCGGAAAACGAAAACGTAGCTGGCCAAAAAAGAGAAATTTTTAGAGAGTCGCCTATTCCGAAACAATCTAAGGCTGAGTCTGACTACAAAAAGCCAATTGAGTTAAAGCCGGGGACTCGCAGCGATATTGCTAGAGATTTTGGCGGCTTTACGGCGATGTTGGTGAATAAACCGGATAACGCGAAAAGTCATTTGTTCGGTTTGGGGGAATATTGCGCAATGTATTTGTTAGTTTGGTCGCCTGTACTTTGGTGCGATAATTTTCCGAAGGGTAAGGATATTTGTAAAGATTCTAAGGGGGCAAAAGTCTGGGATAGAGAAGTTTCTGAACTTGGGGGTTTTGCGGGCAATTTGTGGAGGGTGAGGCGGGCGCTGGCTAATATTCCGACTTACATGATTTGTGACGATCATGATGTTAGCGATGATTTCTATTTGAATCGGGAGTGGTGTTACCGGGTGCTGGGTAAGCCGCTTGGCCGCCGGGTGGTGCAGAATGCTTTGTTGGCTTATGCTGTGTTTCAGGGTTGGGGAAATACGCCCGCACAGTTCGATCGCGAAAGTGTCGGATCTAAGTTATTAAAGGCCGCCCAAAAGTGGTCGGATTCGGCGGGGAATGATGTTGCTGTTTGGGAGGAGGCGGGTTCGTATTTGGGGATTCCGGGGGTTGATATTGAGACTGGTTTGCCGAAGCTAAAGTTAGATGATGATGTTTTGATTTTGGATCGGGATGGCGATGGTGTCAGTGAGGTTTTGGATTGGCATTTTACTGTGAGAAGTTTTAAGCATGAGGTGATTGTGCTAGATACGCGGACTTGGCGGGGGTATCCGGTGGAAAGTGCGATCGATCCGCCGATGCTTTTGACTCACAAGGCTTTTGAGGAGCAAATTCAGCGGCCTTTGCGGGAGACTGATTTGTTGAATAAAACTGGGGAGTTTGAGATTGAGGCGACGCTGGTGATTTTGCCGACTAATTTGGTGGGTTTGTGGATTATTGATGCGGTGCAAAAGTTGGATTTGAAACAGGGAAAGGTTTTTAATAGTGATGCGGGAGATGCTTGGAATTTTAATAAATTGGCTTTTGTGAAGCTGTTGTCGGAGTTTTTTAAGCAGCGCGATCGGGTGATTGTTTTGACTGGGGATATTCACTATGCTGCTGCTGTGCGGCTGAGTTATTGGTCTGATAAACATTTTGGCATTTTTCGCCCGGATTTTGAGCGTTTTTCCCCTGCATCTGAGTTGGATCTAAAATCTCAAATCACAGATAGAAAACATTCTGTGTTGGCGCAGTTAACGGCTAGTGCTTTGATTAATGAGGAATGGAAAACTCATGTAATTCATACTAAGATTAAGTCGGTGTTTCCAGAGCGCTCGCACGAATATTTGGGATGGAATGAGCCGTTGGAGTTGGTGAAGATTTCGAGAAGTGGCAGAAAGAAAGCTGTGGCTGCTGCTGTGAGGAATAAGCAATCTTTTCCTGATTGGGGCTATCGAATTGACTGGATGAAACGACAAAAAGCTAGAGTGTTTTTGCATCATGAAAATGGTGAATTGTCAACTAGAACGCACACAAATAAACAATTGTCGCGGCTGCATAGGTTGTGGAATTTTATAGCGCTGTTGTGGCGCAATCGCTGGCTGCAAGAGGGTGATGAGATTGTGGGATATAGTAATATTGCGATCGTCAGTTTTCAGTGGCCGGCTGAGGGTGATGGGGAGAAAGCGGTGATCCAGAATGTTTATTGGCGGCCTCTTTGGGAGCCTGGTAGTGTGGTTTATAGTCAGTATTTTGTGCCGCTAGGATTGGATGAGACGGCGGTTGATTGATGTGGTGTTTGTCGGCGGTTGAAACGGCGGTTGAGGTTAAAACGGCGGTTGAAACCGCGTCTACACAAGCAAAACCTGCCTCCGCAGGTTGAAGAGTAGATCGCTCTTTTTTAAGGTAAGTAACCCAAGGTAAATAATACGATATTTTCTAAATGTAGCAGTATCTCTGGATTAAGTTCACCAATTTTATTTCGCAGTCTTGTTTTATCCAACACTCGCATTTGATGGCACAATGCAACAGAATCTTGAGCTAATCCTCCCTCACCGCCGGGAATCAAAACGCAGGAAGGAAGAGAGGCACGGCGCAGATTAGTTGTGAGGGGAATACTGATAATAGTAGTCGTGTACCTGGAAATAGTATCGTTCTGAAAAACAATTGTGGGACGTACACCAGCCTGTTCGGAACCTTGTGTCGGATCGAAGTTGGCAATCCAGATTTCACCTCGTCTGGTTGTCATGCCAAATCCTCATGTTTGAGAAGTTCTGCATATTCGCTGATTCCGAGTTCTGCAAGTTGTCTGTCTTCTTGGGCAAATTCGCTGTATAGTGCCGCTAAGTTGGTTTCATCGATCGCTGGAATGGTAACTAATCTGGCACGGAATTTCAGAAAGGCAATAAATTCAAATACTTGTTTGAGTTGTTCTCGATCGAGCTTTTCTAAGTCTTGTTGGATTAACTCTTTCATGACAGTCATTTTTGTTGTCAAGTTTTCTGTATTATAGCCGGATCGCACATTAACCAAAAAAGTCGATCGCGTGGCCCCAGAAACCGGGTTTTTTCCGAAATACTTCGTTACAACCCATAGATTTGGGCAAAAACCCGGTTTCTTTGTTGGGTGGCGGGACTCCAGAAACCGGGTTTTTTACGAACAAAGAAGAGACGGCGGTTGAAACCGCGTCTACACAGGCAAAACCCACCTCCGTGGGTTGAAGATAATTTTTCTTAGTCCACGGAGGTGGACTTCGTTTGTCTAGCCGCGGTTTCAACCGCCGGGTGCTAATGATATCAACTTTTCTAAGCCCGATCGCCCGATCGCCCGATCGCCCGATCGCCCGATCGCACATTCCCCAAAAAAAACCGTAGATTTGGGCAAAAACGTTTTGATTGCTGCAACTGTCAACTGTCAACTGTCAACTGTCAACTGTTGAACCTACCCCAAAAAATCATCGCCCATTTCTCTCAAACATCGCCCAAATCCCCCATTCCCTCCAAACGCAGGAAATGCACCCGGCCCGATCGATCGCCCGCTACAACTGTCACTCCATTAGGGGTGATCGCACAGCAAGCAAACCCACCATCTCCGCTGAAACTAGCAACTTCCTTGCCACTAAGCAGATCCCAGATTTTCACGGTTTTATCGTCTGAAGCCGAAACCGCTATTTTGCCGTCTGGTGTGATCGCTACTCCCCATACGGAGTCAGTATGACCGGTGAGAATTCTGATTTCAGTGCCACTGTCGATGTCCCAAATTTTGAGGGTTCGATCGTTTGAAGCTGAAATCGCTCGTTTACCATCTGGTGTGATCGCTACTCCCCATACCTCGCTAGTATGACTGGTGAGGGTTCTCAGTTCCCTGCCGCTGTTTATGTCCCAGATTTTGAGGGTGTAATCCCTTGAAGCAGAAATCACTGTCTTGCTGTCTGGTGTGATCGCGACTGCATTTACCGACTCAGTATGACTGGTGATAGTTCTCAATTTCCTGCCACTGTCGATGTCCCAGATTTTGAGAGTGTTATCGTCTGAAGCCGAAATCGCTGTCTTGCCGTCTGGTGCGATCGTGACTCCTTTTACCCCGTCAGTATGACCGATCAGAGTTCTGAGTTCCCTGCCGCTGTTTGTGTCCCAGATTTTGAGGGTTTTATCCCAGGAACCAGAAATTGCTCGCTTGCCGTCTAGTGCGATCGCAACTGCTGCTACCTCTCTAGTATGACCAATCAGAATTCTCAGTTCTCTGCCGCTGTCTGTGTCCCAGATTTTGAGAGTGCGATCCCTTGAAGCCGAAATCGCTGTCTTGCCGTCTGGTGCGATCGCTACTGCAAATACCTCCCGAATATTACCAGCGATAGTTCTCAATTCCCTGTCGCTGTCGATGTCCCAGATTTTTAGGGTTCGATCGTTTGAAGCGGAAATCGCTGTCTTGCCGTCTGGTGCGATCGCGACTGCTGTTACCGCATAAGTATGACCGGTGAGAGTTCTGAGTTCATTACCACTGTCGATGTCCCAGATTTTGAGAGTACGATCCCTTGAAGCCGAAATCGCTCGTTTGCCGTCTGGTGCGATCGCAACTGATAATACCACACCAGTATGACCGGTGAGAGTTCTCAATTCCCTGCCACTGTCGATGTCCCAGATTTTCAAGGTTTTATCGCCACCTGAACACGAAATTGCTCGCTTGCCGTCTGGTGCGATCGCAACTGATAATACCGACCTAAAATGACGACGCATGAGAGTTCTGAGTTCCGTGCCGCTGTCGATGTCCCAGATTTTTAGGGTTTTATCCCCGTACCAGATTTTTTTATCGCCTGAAGCCGAAATCGCTCGTTTCCCGTCTGGCGCGATCGCGACTGCTAATACATAACCAGTATGACCGGTGAGAGTTCTGAGTTCCGTGCCGCTGTCGATGTCCCAGATTTTCAGGGTTTTATCCTCTGAAGCCGAAATCGCTCGTTTGCCGTCGGGTGCGATCGCGACCGCATATACCTCCCCAGTATGACCGGTGAGAGTTCTGAGTTCATTGCCACTGTCGATGTCCCAGATTTTCAGGGTTTTATCGCCTGAAGCCGAAATCGCTCGTTTGCCGTCGGGTGCGATCGCTACTCCCCATACCTCGCCAGTATGACCGGTGAGAGTTCTGAGTTCCGTGCCGCTGTCGATGTCCCAGATTTTCAGAGTTTTATCGCCTGAAGCCGAAATCGCTCGTTTGCCGTCTGGTGCGATCGCCACTGCTTTTACCCCGTCAGTATGACCGGCCAGCGTCCGCAGCGCACCCTCATTTGCCCTTTCCAGATTAGCCCTCAAAGGCCGCAGCCAAGGAGTATTTTTCGACTGCTTTGCTTGTTCTAGCATGGCTTGAATGTCATCAGGAGACGAAATTTTTTCCGTCACTTTTTTGACAGGTTTACGGGGGTAAAACCTAGAAATCAATGGTAAATACTCCCAAATATACTTATCTTCATTTATACTCATAGTTATTTCATCAGGTAGCAACCTCCCCAACAAATGCCCTGCAAGCTGCATTTTATCCTTCTCCAAAACGTGCGCCGACTTGCGAATTGCTCCTTGAATCAATCCCAGAGTTTCACTTTGCCCATCCGACAGCAACACATCAGAAATTATCGCCAAATCATAATCCTCAATTAACGCTTGTACCCCCAACGCCTCCAACTTCGCCTCAACAAAATCGAAATCCGTCAACAACTGATGCAGCCTTTCCCCTTGCACACTCTGTGCCAAATGCCCCGGCAGAGTTTCCAAAGCATAAAGCCGCTTTTGTGGCGACATTTTCCCCAAGTTTTGTTTAAACTTACTCATCGCCGTACAAATCCTCCCACAAATTATCAGAAATCGCCGTTTCGATATCCCGCAGCGACACCCCAGCTTTCTGCACCACATCGATACGATGGAGAAATCTTTGGAAACTCGCGTGATAGATACTGTAATCAGGAGAAGTATCGCCGCTGCGCCGCAAAAACTGCTTCCAATCATCCAGAACTTCCTGCACGTCTAAGGCATCTTCCTCAGCAAAATCCGCCAAAATATCGCAGGAAACCGGCTTCCGAGTTTTAGTCAACAAATAAATAACCTTCAACTTCCGGCGGCGCAATTCTTTATCCCTAACCGCCATTTCCATCCGCGCCCAGTGCTTCTCATAATATCCTTCCAACTCCCTCGGCAAATCTTTCAAACTGACATCGCTATACTTGCCGCTGTCGATATCATTCAGCACGTAGCGGAGGTACATAAAATTATTTTGGCTTTTCTCTGCCACAACTGCCACAAACTGTTCCCGGCTCAAATTTTGACGATTAATCCACTCCTGAATTGACAAACTATTGCTGGTGCGTTTTTCAATATAAGCCTTGACATCTTCCAGACTTTCGGCATTATATTGCATCAAATCAAAAACCTGATGATTTGGTAAAGACAGAGTTTCCGGCCGCTTCGAGACAATAAAATAAACGTTTTCGGGCAAAGAATCCGGCAAATACAGCACATTGCTACCGCGTCCTTGCAAACTCAAATCCACTTCATCCAGCGCATCCACCACACAAATCAACTTTTTGCCGTTCAATTTAGCGCTAACTTCCCCCAACAACCGCCCTAAAAAATTGCCATCTCTCGTGGCATTCTCCGGCAATTTTGGATAATCGAGTTTAAAACCTTTAATTAACTGAGTGCAGACATTTTCCAGAAATTGTTCTGGCCGGACAATGCCTTGAGATTGCGAATTAAAATGGGCAACGCAGCGGCGCTTCAGCAGCAGCACACACATCGCCATAATTGAACTTTTGCCAACTCCCGGATCTGCTTCTAAAACAAAATAGCCTTTCTGATTTTCTAGCAAGAAGCGACTCATTGCTTCAAACACAAATTTCCGGCCGGTAAAGTCTTGAACTTTATCATTAATAATCGTCTCGCACTCGTAGGGAAGCGGCAATCGAGGCGCGGAAGTATCAACTAATCTTTGCAGCAAATCCTGTATTTGCCCTAAATCGGATCGGATGCCAATTTCTATTGATGCCAATTTCGCCATCACTTGACAAATCTGCTGCTGAGTTGCCACAGCCTCCAATTTATCGAGAATTTCGCGATTTTGCAGCCCCAAATCTTTGAGCTCAGCCAAAGCAATTTGATGCAGATTCAACACCATCGCCGCAAACTTCTGCCCGCCAGTCTCGGCATCCTGTTTTAGCACTTCCCGAAACGCTTGCGGAAAAATTGTGTGCAGTTTCTGCGCCACAAGCTGCACGATTTCACCATCGAAGGATTTACACTCACTCGCCGCGAATCTGTTGACAAAAATCCCCCAATCTTCCACAGTCAATCCCGTAACTTCATCAAAACTATCAGCAGAAAAAATCTTAGTAAGTTGGTCTTCGGAAATCTTTAAAACACTTGACGAATCGGTAACTTCTGTGTTAATATTGAGCCAATAGGTAATACTTTCTTCGGCTAATTCGTTGAGTGCTTTTTTAGGGTCGGGCAAATGCTTAGATTTGGCAAGTTCTGTTAATTCAGCCGATCGCGCCACTGACTTGAGAATATAGCCGATCGCCTCACCCGCCGCCCTAGTCAAATCGTGATTGTCGAGGATCTGCTTATTCTTCGCCAAGCGATCGACTATGTGGTTTCCCACATCATCCGCCATCAGACTCCCAGCTAGATTAGTTGCGATCGTTCCTAAGACAGAAACACCCACAACTGCGATCGGGCCGCCGATCATCGCCGCTGCCGCTTCCGCCCCCGGCCCACTGAGCACAGTAGAAATAACTTGCCCGACAGTCATCACCGCGCTGCATCCAAGTACCCTAGTTTTAATATTTGCTAAATCTATCTGTGGCATAAATTAAATATTTTTCTCACTTTGCCGTAGTTTAGCGCGGCGAGAGAATTGCTACAAGGTAGGAGCAATCACGAAATAAATCCCCCCGTAGGGAAACGGCACTGCTAATATGTGTCAGCTTAAACCTGAAACCGTTGATAAATCTCGCTTTTATCCGAGGCCAGATCCCCCTAAATCCCCCTTAAGAAGGGGGACTTTGAGACGATTCTTGTCCTCCCATTCTTAAGGCCAGAATCCCCCTTAAATCCCTCCGATAGTCGGGGGACTTCGAGAAGATTCTTGTCCCCCCCTTCTTAAGGGGGGTTAGGGGGGATCTGGCCTCGGCTACAAGCGTAAATTTTACGAACTACAAAACAGCCGCCACAGTAGCCATCAGCAACCCTTGAAACAATTTCACCCCATCAGTTTCGCCCAACATTGGATCAGAAGCCCTCTCAGGATGCGGCATCATTCCTAACACATTGCCCTGGCGATTACAAATGCCCGCAATATTATTTAACGAACCGTTGGGATTGCCAGCATCGCTAATTTTGCCCGCCTCTGTGCAGTAGCGAAACAGCACTTGATCGTGTTCTTCTAGCTCTGCTAAAGTATCGGCATCGGCATAATAGTTGCCTTCCCCGTGGGCGATCGGCAAATCGATGATTTCACCCGAAGTATAAGCGGCAGTCCAAGGAGTATTACCCCGCTCAACTTTCAAAGAAGCGCGATCGCAAATAAAATTCAATCCCGCATTCCGCACAAGCGCACCGGGCAATAAACCAGCTTCTGTCAACACCTGAAAACCGTTGCAGATGCCGAGTACAAGCTTTCCTTGTTTGGCGTGTTCTGCCGTAGCCCGCATCGCCGGAGAAAAACGGGCGATCGCGCCGCACCGCAAATAATCTCCGTAACTGAAACCGCCGGGAATTACAATGATGTCAATATCCGAAATATCCGTATCTTCGTGCCAAATCATCCGCGTCGGTTGGTGCAGCAACCCTTGAGTCACCCACACCACATCGCGATCACAATTTGAACCAGGAAAAACAATAACTCCAAATTTCATAAGCTGAAGGAAGAAGGAAGAAGGAAGAAGGAAGAAGGAAGAAGGAAGAAGGAAGAAGGAAGAAGGAAGAAGGAAGAGGGAAGAGGGAAGAAGGAAAAGGTGTCAACTTAAGACTGAAATCTTAGGTTTCTCTCGCTTGTATCAAAGTCTAGATCCCCCTAAATCCCCCTTAAGAAGGGGGACTTTGAGTCGTTCTAGTTCTTGTGTTTTTAACGAAGACTTTGAATGCTCTTGTCCCCGCTTTTTAACAAAGACTTTCAGAACGCTCTTGTCCCCCCCTTCTTAAGGGGGGTTAGGGGGGATCTCCGGGTTGAAAAACACCCTAGGGGCGATCGCATTTATACCCCTGCTGTCTCGACAGGTACAGCAATTGCCGTCAAATCAAAGCGATAATTCTCAATAACTGGATTCGCCAAAAGTTGGTCGCAAACGCGATCGAGTTGTTCGCGGGCCTCCGATTCGCCCGCAGCAGTCAGCGTCAATTCAATGTACTTCCCGATGCGGACGCCCTCAACATTGTCGTATCCCATGTGTTGCAAACCAGACTGTACGGCAGTGCCGGCAGGATCTAAAACCGAAGGGCGAAGGGTAACATAGATTTGGGCAAGATATTTCTGAGTCACGGGAATGTTGCGGTAGGTGATGTGCAAGTTAGCGCCATTGTATTCTACAACCAGGTTGCGCGCGATCGACCTTCCACACCAAATCCGGGCTTAAATACGCTCTTATTCCCCAGTCTGCGGAGGCAGACTTCGTATGTGTAGACGCGGTTTCAACCGCCGAGTCTTCTGTAGACGAGGATTTGGTATGACTCCCCCAAGTGAGATAGCCTAGAAGCAGGGACAAATGTGATTCCAGCAGATTACACAAAAAAATTATGAGAACCAACCGCACCCGCAGTCAGGAGCGTATTTTAGACTTGCTCAAGACCTTAAATCGATCGCTCTCAGCGCAAGATATCTACCTAGAACTGCGTAACAGCGACCAAAGCATGGGCTTAGCAACCGTTTACCGCTCCCTCGACGGTTTAAAGCGAGAGGGCTTCGTTCACGTCAGAACCCTTGCTAGCGGCGAATCTCTCTACGGTGCCGCCCATCAAGACCAACATCACCTCACTTGTCTCGAATGCGGCGCGTCCATTACGATCGACGAGTGCCCCGTCCATCACTTAGAAAGCCAACTACAACAATCACATTCTTTCAAAATTTATTATCACACATTGGAATTTTTCGGATTGTGCGATCGGTGTACTTTGGCTCAAGAATCTTAGGGAAGGAAGAAGGAAGAAGGAAGAAGGAAGAAGGAAGAAGGAAGAAGGAAGAAGGAAAAACTTATATCGTTCTTACTCGGCGATTGAAATCGCTGCTATACAGACGAAACCCGCCTGCGCGGGTTGAATTAATTCTTAGTCCGCGGAGGCGGACATCGTTTGTGTAGAAGCGATTTCAATCGCCCTTTCTTGCTTGTATAGGAGCGATTTCGATCGCCCTTTTTCTATTTCTTCACCTCATTACTATTACCTTCCCCAACCATCGATCGCAATCCTTCCATCGTAGCGGGGATGCTGCGCGGATCCATAAACATCACCTTGCTACTGTCGCTGCTGCCAATTTTTAAGCCCATGTCCAAATAGTTTTGAGCTAACAAAAACTGTAAAGCTTCCCGCGCATTGGGGTCATTTTGCAGGGTTTTGCCGATAATCTGCAAAGCCTCCGAAGTAGCTTGAGCTTTCAAAACTTGACTTTGGCGTTCTGCTTGCGCTTTCAGGACGATCGCCTTTTGTTGAGCTTCCGCCTCCAAAATAGTCGCTTTTTGACGCGCTTCTGCATCCAAAACCTGTGCTTCCGCCTTACCTTTGGCGCTGTTAACTGCCGACTCCCGTTCGCCCTCCGATGTCAAAATTGCCGCCCGTTTTCGGCGATCGGCTGCCATCTGCAATTCCATCGATTCCTGTACAGTTTTAGAAGGGATAATATCGCGCAATTCTACCCGCGTTACTTTCACTCCCCAAGGATCGGTAACAACATCTAAATCTCTGAGCAAGATTTCATTAATTTGAGAACGAGCCGTAAAAGTTTGTTCGAGATCCAATTGACCCATTTCCGCGCGAATTTGAGTCAGCACCATATTTACCATTGCTGACTGAAGATTTTCAACTTTGTAACAGGCTTTGTCCAAGTCTACAATCCGCCAGTAAACCACAGCATCAACCGTAAACGAAACGTTATCGCGGGTGATACAAGCTTGCGGGGGAACATCTAAGACTTTTTCCCGAATAGTTTGCTCGTAAACTACGCGATCGAGAAACGGCGTCACAAAATTCAAACCTGGTTCGAGTTTCTTGCCATTATATTTACCTAAAGTCTCCACCAATGCTTGATTTCCCTCATTGATAATCTTGACGGAACCTGCGAGGGCTGAACCGCCTAGTGCTAAAAACACGAGTAAAAATAATTGTTCCACAGTTGACTCCTATCAATTTTGACTGTTAAATATTGATTGACTGTTGACTGTTGACTACTGACTAATGACTACTGACTAATGACTAACTACTAATTGTCGGCGATCGATTACGCATTTTGTTTAAGAATGCAATAAGTTTTCTGGCAAAACTATCAGAGTAGTGCCTTTCCGTCCCACAACAATTACGTTTTGGTTGGGGGGGATGGCGGTAGAAGTGTCTTCGCAACGAGCTTGCCAAGAATTCCCCTCATAAATCACTCGACCCGATTCTCCTGATGGAATTTCTGTTAAAGTTTTTGCTTCCTGAGAATCTGCGATCGCCCTTACCTTACCTTTTGGTATCAACCGCCGGGACAGCAGCACAAAAACTGTCGAAAATACCATCCACAGGAATATTTGTAAATTAACGTAAGGTAGAACTAAAGAGCATCCAGCTACGGCGAAGGCGCTCAGTCCCATCATAAAAGCGACAAAAGCAGTCGGGAGAAATAACTCTGCCAAACAGAGCAAAGTCCCAGCTAGCAGCCAAAGGAGCGTGGGAGTCCAGATCATAAAAAGGAATAGTGATACTATTTAGATTCTTAGATTTGAAATTTGAGATTTCAGAATTGCCAACAACAGACTCTGCAAGGATTTGCGACTTGCCAGCCCTCAGGAGCGATTGTTCACATCGCGGTACCAGGTTGAGGCTTCCATTGTACTCAAAGTCAGAGTTTAGTAACTTAGATTACAAATCTAAGCCGATCGAGACTGGCAGCAACTACAATTTCTAGGGCCCCAAAGGCAGTTAAGAAATTGATAGGGGCTAAAATCAGTTTATTCTCAAGTTCGTGAATTCGAGCCTGGGAATCATATATCTTCAGAATGTTTTTACACAAACTATTTCGATATGATCAGTAGTTTCTCACAACCCATTTATTGCGCGAATCTGAGCTGTCCCGATCCCGGCAATACCTTTGGCCGCCAGCAGTGTGCAGCTTGCGAAACCAATTTAATTTATCGATATTTGTGGGCGGTTGGCCCAGCAGTCGAGGAAGTGCCCGCTGGTAGGGTAATCGCCGATCGATATTTGGTCATTGCACCCCAAATCTGGCTCGACAGCCGTCCATCTCTCACTCCAAGCGTTCCAGAACAACTGCCGGATACCATTATGCCTTACCTGCATTTGTATCCCCAACGGCTGCATACGCCCGAAGTATACGGTTTTTGTGACCTGGGGGAAGCAGCGGAAGCGACAGAAGTGCTGTTGTTGGAAAATGTGCCAGTCAATAATTTCGGTAGCCTGTATCCTTCTATTCTACAAGCTTGGTCTCAGACAAGTGCCACGCGCCAAGTTTACTGGCTGTGGCAAATGCTCCAACTGTGGGAGCCCCTGTCGGAACAAGGAGTCGCTGCGAGTTTGCTGGTACCGGAAAATTTGCGGGTGGAAGGTTGGCGGGTTCGTCTGCTGGAACTACATCGGGGTAATTTTGTACCGACGCTGAAGGATTTGGGAGATGTGTGGTCGGGTTTGGTGGAATCAGCCCAGCCCGATATACAGTCGAAACTCGGCGAGATTTGTCTGTTTATGCGCCGCCGCAGCATGAATTTAGATGCGATCGCCCTGGAACTCAACGATTTACTATTAGAACAAGCTGCTAAATTGCCTCTGCATTTAGAAGTAGTCGGCATCACCGATACCGGGCCACAGCGCTCCCAAAATGAAGATAGTTGCTATCCAACTGCTGCTGATTTTCAATCCCTCAAAAGTGCCGGAAACGACAAACTAATTCCTTACTTGACAATGGTTTGCGACGGGGTTGGAGGCCACGAAGGAGGAGAAGTTGCCAGTCAATTAGCCGTGCAGTCACTGAAAGCTTTAATCCAAAATTTGCTCTCCGAAATCGCCGAACAAGAAGAGTTGATGGCACCAGTAATGGTCATCAAGCAACTCGAAGAAATAGTGAAAGTTGTCAATAACGTGATTTCCGCTCAAAATAACGAGCAGGGAAAAGAGTTGCGTCAGCGCATGGGCACCACTTTGGTGATGGCCCTCCAATTGCCTCAAAAAGTGAAAGTTTCCGAGGATGTACCGTCGAATAACAGTCACGAACTTTATTTGGTAAATGTTGGAGACAGCCGCGCCTATTGGATTGGCAAAAATTACTGTCAGCGGCTGACTGTCGATGACGATGTAGCGTCCAGGGAAGTGCACCTAGGACACAGTTTATCCTGGGAGACTCAATTGCGATCGGACGCAGGAGCCCTGACTCAAGCTTTGGGCACGCGCGACGGCGATTTTCTGCGCCCGACGATTCAGCGATTTATTGTCGAAGAAGAAGGCTTGCTGCTGCTGTGTTCCGACGGTTTGAGCGATAACGACTGGGTAGAGCAATCTTGGCAGAATTACGGCCCAGAGGTACTTGAGGGCAAAATGTCCTTGGAAGCCGCTGCTGAGTCTTGGATTCGCCTCGCCAACGAGAAAAACGGTTACGACAACACCTCTGTAGTGATGACTTACTGTCGGATGTCGCCGGAGAGACTGGTACTGTTCGATACGGCGTCGTCGCTACCAGCATCACAGTCGATACCCGACAGTAAGTCACCGTCGGTGTCGCTACCGATGTCACCCTCAGTATCAGGCTCGGTATCCCTCCAAAAGACAGGGAGAATGCCAGAATCTCAGCTTTCTGAATCGTCCAAACAGTTGCTTTACCCCGAAACAGCCCCCGCCCCGGAACCAGTTCAAAAACAGAAACCCAACCGTTTGGGGCCACTGCTGGGACTGTTGGCGCTGATGCTAGCCTTCGCGGGTTTAGGTTTGTGGGTGCGCAGCCTCCAAAACCCTCAGCCTGATCCCGAACAACTGCCGCCACCCCCGGAAACTACCGCCCCAACTCCTGCGGATATTCCCTCCCCCGGTGCGGATATTCCCTCCCCCGGTGCCGAGAGTCCCTCGCCTTCGGCAGAATCGAGTCCTGCGGAGATTCCCGCGCCGCCCCCAGAATCGAGTCCTGCGGAGATTCCCTCGCCAGGGGCGGAGATTCCGTCACCCTCACCGCAGTAAGGGAGAGCGAATTCAGCAGGACGTTTCAAAAAATGCAGATACTTTCCGGCGGCACGGCGACTCGAACGCTATCACCGACTTTGTGCCGCTGTAAGTCATCTCTGTGCAAGTTTTGTCTGCGAAGGGCGATCGAGCTTTTAGCAGTCAAGCGCACCGTATAGCGCGTATCAGTGCCAAGATAAATCGCCTCTTCTACTGTTCCTGGCCAGCCATTTTCAGCATCATAATTAGCCGGATAAATAGCAGCTTTTTCCGGCCGCAACACCAGGGTAACAACTTTCCCAGCCGGCAAATCTTCTGCTGTCGTAACTAACACAGGCAACTCCTGGTCAACCAACACTACTACTTGACCCTGTTGCCTTTCTACTACTCGCCCGGTCAAAAAATTGCTATCCCCAATAAAATCAGCAACAAACCGCGTTTTCGGATATTCATAAATATCAACAGGCGTCCCAACTTGTTGCAGTTTTCCTCCCTCCATCACTGCAATTCTGTCCGACATGGTGAGCGCTTCTTCCTGATCGTGAGTTACATAAATAAACGTAATTCCCAATAATCGCTGCATTTTTTTTAATTCTAATTGCATCTCTTTACGCAATTTTAAATCCAGTGCTCCCAGAGGTTCATCCAACAGCAAAACAGAAGGCTCTTTAACCAACGCCCTCGCCAACGCTACTCGCTGCTGCTGTCCCCCTGACAGTTGGCGGGGATAGCGTTTTTCTACATCTGTTAACTGTACTAATGCTAAAGCTCCCGCCACGCGATCGCGAATTTTTGGCTGAGGTAAATTTTCCATTTCCAACCCAAATGCAGCATTTTGTGCTACAGTCATGTGCGGAAATAAAGCATAATTTTGAAACACCGTATTCACAGGGCGGTGAAATGGCGGGCGATTTTGCATTGGTTGGCCGTGGATATAAATTTCGCCCGCTGTGGGCATTTCAAAACCCGCGATCATTCGCAAAGTTGTAGTTTTGCCGCAGCCGGAAGGGCCCAGCAAAGAAAAGAATTCGCGATCTTTAATTTGCAGGTTGAGATTGTCTACAGCCAAGAAATCTTGACTGCGGGCACTTTTAAATATTTTGGAAATGTCTAAAATTTCGACGGCGTGCATTATTATCTATCCTGGTAGGGTGCGGATTGCGCACCAACTAATCTTGTAGGGTGCGCATTGCGCACCGGTTGACTAAGTTTCAGTTTCAACTTATTGTAGGGTGCGGAGCGGGCTGAATGTGACGACCAGCTACTCAATAATTTCCTCTCTGACGCACCCCTAAAGCAAGCCTTGGTTACAAATTCAATCGGTGCGCAGTGCACACCCTACAAACTACTAATCAGCATTTAAATTGCTGACCAATAAATAATCAAACTGTTGTGGGGCGGGCTTCGACGCCGGCCCAAATCGGCAATTTAAATGTGAAATCGCTTACTTTCCTGCCCCTGCTTTAACTTCCGTCGAAGCTCGATCGTACAATGCAGTTGCTTTCCCGACATCCTGCAAGAATTTCAGTTTGCCCAACACCTCAGCCGGCGGGTAAATTTGAGGATTATTCAAATCTTTTGGGTCAATTAAACCTTTGTCTATTGCTGCTTTATTCGGCGAACCATAGTGGGTGAAATTGGAAATTGTAGCACCTACTTCTGGCTGCAAAATGAAGTTAATAAATTTCTCAGCTAACTCTTTGTGCGGTGCACCTTTGGGAATTGCCATGTTATCAGAAAAAACAATTGTTCCTTCTTTGGGAATAGCATAGCGGAGATTTGGATTGTCTTTCATCACCTGAAAAATATCGCCGCTCCATTCCATTGTCAAGTTTACTTCTCCTTGATCGAGCAGAGTTTGACCAGTGTCGGGGACAAAAGCGGTAATCATATTTTTATTTTTAATCAGCAAGTCGCGGGCTTTGTTGATTTCTTCGGGATTAGTTGTATTTGGATCAAATCCTAAATACATTAAAACCGCTGCAAAAGTATATCTGGCATCATCTTGCCATGCTATTTTCCCCGTATATTTAGCATCGAACATCGCCCCCCAACTGTTAATCTCGCCCTTGGTTACTTTTACGTTGTAGCCAATTCCCATTGTTCCCCACTGATAAGGCAATGAATATTTATTGCCAGGGTCAAATGTTTGGTTCATCCATCTCGAATCCAGATTTGTTGTGTTAGGAATTTTCTGGGAATCTAACGGCTCAAGTATATTGTCGGCTGCCATGATTTTCACCATGTAATCGGCGGGAAATATTACATCGTAACCGGGATTTCCCTGTTTGAGTTTGGCGTAGAGTGCGTCGCTGTTCTCGAAAGTGTCGTATTGAATTTTAACGTTGTTATCTTTCTCGAATTGGGCGATCGTTTCTGGAGCGATATAACTTGCATAATTGTAAATGCTGAGGACTTGCTGCTGGTTGCCGCCTGTGCGGCTACAGCCGAAAACCACCGTTGCACTGATCACAAACAAAAGTAAGAAAGTCAGGAGGCGTTTCATGGGTTTTGTTAGTTGTAGGCGAAATTAATTATGACACACAAAGCAAGTTTTTTAGCTTTTTTGAACTCTTAGCGACGATACAACCAGCAATAAAGAAGCTAGCAGCATCAAAGTTGAGATGGCATTAATTGCTGGTGTTACTGCAAATTTTATCATGCCGTAAACCAATAGTGGCAGCGTCATGGAACCAACGCCTGTGGTAAAAAATGTCACGACAAAATCATCGAGAGACAGGGTAAAAGCCAGCAGTGCAGCGCTGAAAATTGCGGGCCAAATTAGAGGAAAAGTGATGCGCCAAAAAGTCCGCCATTCGTTAGCGCCCAAGTCAAAGGCTGCTTGTTCTAATTGAGGATCGAGTTCCGCCAAACGTGCCCTGACAGTAATCGTCACAAATGAAATATTAAAGACAATGTGACCGATAATTACTGTAGGTAAGCCGAGATTGAGGTGAATTCCTGTGAGATTTTCTACGATCCGAAATACTAGGGTGAAGAAAACTAGCAGCGAAATGCCGATCGTAATTTCGGGCATAATAATCGGCAAAAACAGTAAAGCTTCTACGGCTTTTCGTCCCAGAAAATGAAAGCGTTCCAGCGCTAGCGCGAGCATGGTACCGAAAATTGTCGCTAAAGCCGTCGAAATCGCTGCAATTAGCAAGCTATTGCTAAGTGCTGGCAAAATTCCGGCGCTGCTGCTGGTAGCAAGAGTCGCACCTGCATTGCTAAACAAGCTGCCGTACCAATCGAGGGTAAAACCGCGCCAAACTGCGTTAAATTTGGAAGCGTTGAAGGAGTAAATGATTAAGATGAGAATTGGCAAGTAGAGAAAGGCAAATGCTAGTGCAGCTTGTACCCAAAGCCACTTTTTGCCGATCGCCCGCACGAGCAAATCTAGTTTTGTTTTAGTCATTAGTCATTGAGCATTGGGCATTGGGCATTGGGCATTGGGCATTGGGCATTGGGCATTTTATCTTAAATGTACGGTGCGCGATGCACACCATTTATGAACTTTCATCAGAGACGCGGAAGTAAACCAAAACAGGAATCAATATGATTACTGTTAACAACATAGAAAGGGCGGAACCAAAAGGCCAGTCGCGGGCTTTCATAAACTGATTTTGAATCAAGTTTCCCACCATAATTGTTTTAGAGCCGCCCAATATATCAGGTGTGATGAAAGCTCCAACTGCGGGAACAAAAACCAAAATTGAGCCTGCAACAATGCCGCGAGTTGTCAATGGTAAAAATACGCGCCAGAATGTTCTAATATCATTTGCGCCTAAATCTTGAGCGGCTTCTACTAATGAAAAGTTGAAGCGTTCTATGCTAGAATATAAAGGTAGAACCATAAAAGGTAAATAGCCGTAAATTAGACCGATCGCCACAGCGAAAGGCGTAAACAGCAAATTTAACGGTTCGTTAATCAGATGCAGGCTTTGCAAGGCTGTGTTAACTACTCCTTCGCTACGCAGCAGAATTATCCAGGCGTAGGTTCTCACTAAAAAGTTAGTCCAAAATGGAATAATTACCAGCAAAAGCAAGGCGTTTCGCCAGCGGGGAGGACGGGTGGCGATGAAGAATGCTAGGGGATAGCCAACTAACAAACAAGCCGCAGTTGTCAAAAAAGCTAAAAAGAGCGATCGCCCAATTACCCCCAAAAAAAGTCCGCTGAACAAACGCTGGTAGTTGCTGAGAGTAAATACCCAAGTAACACCGCCATAAGTACCGCGTTCTAAGAAACTGTACAAAAGTACAATTAGCACTGGCAAAATGAAGAAAATTATCAGCCATGCGGTGGCGGGGAATAATAGCAGCAACAGGTTAGTCTGCTGGCGGTTTTTAATACTCATTATTCACTCAATGGAAATTTAGCACATAATCCAACACATTTTATATCAAATCCGCATTTTCTCAATTATCTCATGATTAATCAAGAATCAAGAGGTACGCAATGTCAGCAGATACCTTGACTTTCTATAGCAGTGCGTACCCTACAATGACTAAAAACTATCGCCAATAAGGCCGGCCCTTCCAAAAAATTCCCACCGTAACTCCGATTAGTGCAGCTTCCGATAAACTGGCTAAAAAAGGAGGTATGGGCAGGAATGACTTTAATACCAAACCTAAAAACACGCACAAAACTAAAACCCACAAATTAGTCCGGTTGAGCAAAAAATGCTGCTGCCAATACTCCAAAAAGTACACTGCTAAAGCTCCCATTCCCACTGCTGTAACAAAAGGTATCAATATTCCGAGGGAGGAACCGTATAGAAGTGTCAGGATGTTGCGGATTACCCGTGATTGCGTGAAACCCCATGCTAAAAATAGCTCCAGTCCAATCACAATTGAGTTGACGAGGGCGGCAATTTGCAGCATTTCTCGCCAAGGTAAAATTTTTAAACGGCGCAGAAAGTTACTCACGATCGGCAAATTTGGTAGGTTCCTTTGATTTTATAACAGTTTTGCGCTGGCGATCGACATCTTGCTCGTCTTTAGGTAAAGTAAAATGAACATACAGGGCAGTCTCTTGACAAATTTAACCAGAGCATCTGCCTGCTAATGGAACCCTGAAAGGAAAAAAGTTATGGTGGAGAACACTGTCGATTGTGCTGTAGCTTGCGTCAACGGCTGCGTTTTGGGCGACAAGTGCCCGAAGCGGGAATACGCAGCGGCAACGTCAAACTTTATTGAAAATACTTCTCTCGACCAAATGCTAGAAATGGCAGAGGAAGCGCTGAGAAAGAAACGGAGGGAACCACCCAAATGGATAACCCCTGATTTCCCCGAATAGAATTAGTGCTCCTTTGAAAAAGCATCGCCCTTGTGAAAGGGTGATGTTTTTTGTATTCCCAATGAAAGAGCCGAGCCAAATCAAGCTATTTCTTGGGATAGAAGCTAACAGCTTAAATAGCAGTTATTATTATAATTAATGAGGAAAATTTAATAACTCAAACATCTGCCACACTGTTCTCTATCGAGAAGCGGCGAGGTAAAGAGAGGATATTCCTCCTGATTTGCATTACTTTCGCTCTGACTGGTAACGAGCAAAACGAGCAAAAATCAATAGTTATTTAATTGTCATTCCTTGATTACAGCTATTGGCAGTTAATTACAATTCAGCTAAAGCCAATAGCAAAATCCCGAAGTATTGAATAGATTTAAAAAAACTCAGGAGAAAACATCATGGCACAGCAAAATAAACGAGCTGAAAATTTAGCAGAAGAGCGCGATAATTCCAGCAATTTGCCTCAAGAAATTACCGAATCTTACGGCACTGGCATTATCGTTGAACCGGGATTGAACCAATACGAAATCACAACCTTGAACGACAGCAGTTCGGAATACGGTTCAACCAGTTCCCAAATCAGCGGCGACGATGGCGAGGTTGCTGCGGCGGAACAAGAAAGGGCCACGGGCGAGAAATTAGTGGGGGGAAGCGCTCCAAATCCCGACCAAGATATGGTTGATGAACTCGGAGCTGCGGCGGGTATAGAAATGGCCGATGGAGCTATTTTGCACACAGCAGATATGCTCAATCACCGAGATGAAGATAGGTGGGAATTAGACCCTAGTTCTGCGGAAGATTATCAGGAACAGCCGGATTTATAGGTTTATTTGTTACAGTTTTGGAATATTTTTTTAGTCTTAATTTGACACCAATAATTAACGGCCTCCAATTTGGGAACCGGAGGTCGCCATTTCTCTAACTTTTTGTCGAATTGGCAGCTCGATCGCAAATTCGGTTCCTTGGCCTGGTGTCGAACAACATTGCAAACTGCCGCCGTGCTTTTCTGTGACTATGTGCCAGCTAATTGACAAGCCGATTCCCGTACCTTTGCCGATCGGCTTTGTGGTAAAAAACGGGTCAAAAATACGATCGCACAAATCCTCGCTGATTCCCGCCCCGCTGTCATAAATTCTAATAATTGCCGTGTTGGAGTTGCTGACTTTCGTACAAATCCGAATCAGGTAGGGATTTGCTTTAATTTCCTCGACAGTTTTTTCACTGCATGATTCTTCGATCGCATCGATCGCATTAGCTAAAATATTCATAAATACCTGATTGATCTCCCCGCCGCAACACTCTACATTTTTCAAATCAGGATCGTATTCCTTAATCACCTCAATCGCGGGACGATTCGCCTTAAATTTCAGCCGATTGTGCAAAATCATCAGCGTGCTATCAATACCTTCATGAATATCAATCGGCTGCATTTCCCCCCCCTCTTGCCGCGAAAAAGACCGCAGAGACAGAATTATCTCGCGAATGCGATCGCCCCCTACCTGCATCGAGTTTAGCATTTTCCTTAAATCTTCCTGGATGAATTCTAGCTCCACCGCTTCTGCTGTTGATGTTATTTCCGGTGCCGGATCGGGATAGTGCTGTTGGTAAAGATCTAGCACCTTGAGAATATCTTCAGCATAATCGCGAACGTAATTGAGATTACCGCAGATAAAATTCACCGGATTGTTAATTTCGTGAGCAATCCCCGCCACCATTTGCCCCAAAGCCGACATTTTTTCGCTTTGAATTAACAGGGATTGAGCTTGCTTGAGCTTGTCCAGGGACTTCTGCAAATTCTCCTGTGTTTGCTGCCTCTGGTTCACCTCTTCCTTGAGTAGGTCGTTAGTTTGAGAAAGTTCCACAGTGCGCGATTCTACCCGTTTTTCCAACTCAGCAGCCAATTGTTCTAGGTTAATTTGAGCTTGTTTGCGATCGACAATTTCCTGTTCCATTCGGACATTTTGCTGCTGAAGTTTTTGAGTCAGCTTGCAGACGCTCAAATGCGCTTTAACGCGAGCTAAAACTTCTTCATTTTGAATCGGCTTAGTAACGTAATCAACAGCCCCCAAACTAAATCCCTTCACCTTATCTTTCGTCTCATTCAGCGCCGTCATAAAAATCACTGGAATATCTTTTGTCAAATCGCCAGCCTTCAAACGCCGGCAAGTTTCAAACCCATCAATTCCCGGTGGCATTAACACGTCCAACAAAATCAAATCTGGCAGTGAGTATTCAGCTTTTTTGATAGCGCTCTCTCCCGTCCGCGCCACCAACACTTTAAACCCCGATTCCGTCAAAAACTCAAACAGCACTGCCAAATTATTCGGGTTATCATCAACGATCAAAATTGCGCTTTCTTCCCAAGGTAATATGCTCATATTTTTACTGATTCCTGTATTGTTCTACAAATTCTAATATTTTCACTTCTTCAAAACCTTTAACTAATTGATTGAGATGGTTGGCGAAAAAGACATATTTAACATCAAGTTTTACCAATTTTTCTGCTTGTTTTTGAATACCTCCTAAGTCACCCATCATGGCTAAGTCAAAGAGTAAAGCGATTTCATCGGCGGGAGGAGCGATGATTTCTTGATGCTGAATTTGAGATTGATTGTGAAAAACTTCAGATTCCGCATTCGGGTATTGCAACTCCTCACAAATCCATTCTAAGCCCAAATGAACTTGCAAGCAATTTAAAAGTTCCTCAGCCCGGATCGGCTTGGGAATAAAAGCATTGCATCCCGCTGCTACACTTTCCTGCTTTTCTGCTTCCATAATACTAGCAGAAGTGCCGATGGCTACCACATTTTGCAGTTGGGGCAACTTGCGAATTTGTCGCATCGCTTCAAATCCGTCCATCACCGGCATCACCAAATCAATCAAAATACAATCCGGTTGAAATTCTAGAGCTTTATTCACACAATCTTGACCGTTTGTTGCCTCAATTATTTCAAAACCCAACGGTTCCAGCAGGTGAATTAAAACTGAGCGATTTTCCCACAGATCGTCCGCCACCAAAATTTTCTTATTAGTACCCTTGAAACCCTTAATATTTTGGGGGTAATACTTTTTATTTTGATCGGGGCTGTCAACTGCTAGCAACTCTAACTCAAAGGAGAAAATGCTACCTCTACCTAAAGTGCTTTCTACTTTCAATTCACCGCCCATAATCTCAACTAATTGGTGACTAATCGCCAATCCCAAGCCTGTTCCCTCAGTATGGCGGGGACTATTACCTACCTGTTCAAAAGGTGCAAATATCTTTGGCAATTCATCAGCAGCAATCCCAATTCCCGTATCTTCTACTTGAAACCGAATCTTCACGTTTGTACTAAGGACTTCAGTTCCGGTTCCATCCCTTACACAATCCACTGCGGAAACCTTAAAAGTAACCCCACCGCTTTCAGTAAACTTAACAGCATTACCAATTAAATTAATCAAAATTTGGCGCAACTTCTTTTCATCAGCAGAGATAGCAGCGGGAAGAGGCGAAAGATATTCGCAATTTAAAGCTATGTTTTTTTGACCTGCTCGAATGCTACAAATTGCAGTTATGCCTTGAAGAAAATCGGGGAAATTAAACTCTGTTGGCACGAGTTCCATTTTTCTAGCTTCGATTTTAGAAAGGTCTAAAATATCCTCTATCAAAGCTAGCAAGTGTTCGCCACAGCGGTGAATAACGCCAATTCCCTCCTGTTGTTGCGCTGATAAATGTTTGTCGCGCTTAAAGATTTGAGCGTAACCTAAAATGCCGTTGAGGGGCGTTCGCAATTCGTGGCTCATGTTAGCTAAAAATTCGCTTTTGGCGCGGCTGGCATCTTGGGCGGTGGCTTCGGCTTTTTGACGTTCTTTAATTTCTTCGGAAAGCAGCGAGTTTTTTTCGTGTAATTCTTGGGTGCGTTCTTTAACTTTTGCTTCTAGGGTAAGGTTGTATTCTGCTAGTTGTTGGTTGGCCGTTGCTAAGTTTGTGTAAAGGCGGGCATTTTCCAGGGCGATCGCAGCTTGGGAAGAAAGCAGCTTCAAAACTTCCAAGCGATCGGGAGTAAAAGCGCCGGCGATTAAATTGTTTTCTAAATAAAGGATGGCTGTTAATTTGCCTTGATAGACGATCGCCACGCATAACACCGATTTCGGCTGGTGTTCGATAATGTAGGGGTCGCTGTTGAAAATTGCCTCGCTGCAGGCATCGTGGAGGACAATATCTTCGAGAGTGCGATCGACAAAATTGATTAGCGATCGCGGATACGCACCATCCAAGCCCGCGCCCGATAACACTCGCACCTCGCCATCCACTTCTCCCGCAGCTTCAATGACAAATTCACCATTTTTGGGCGCGATCAGATACCCTGTTTGAGCCCCGGCATTTTCCAGCAAAATCCGCATCATTTTTGCCAGCAAAGCATCGAGGATAATTTCACCGGAGATGGCAAGAGATGCTTTCATAACTGTTGCGAAATCTAAAGCTTTGTTACTGCCGATAACGGTTGCAAAAGTTGCAGTTACAGTCTGGTTACTAATTGTTAAACTTTCACTTTCCGGCATCTGTACAATTAACTGCGGATATCGTTCCTCCAAATCAGCAACCTTAGCATTCGCACCCCAGCGGATATAACCGTAGTAAGCATCCGTCATGTAAACCTTAGCAACTTTCTCCCGGCCCGCCAACAGGTAGAACTCCGCAGCTAATTCATTCGCCAAAGCTTCTTCCTGAATGTATCCCTGTTCGCTGGAATGTTGAATTGCGCGATCGTAATAATCGATCGCCCGGTCTTTTTCTCCCAACACCCGCGCTTTCTCAGCCTCGACTAACTCATATTTATGCTGGTAATTCATCGGTGCGTGGTGCGCCCAGTTCTGCATTTTTTCCTGGTTTTCTTCTACTTGGCGCAAGTGTTTTTCTTGTTCTGCACTGTCAGCCGTTGGATACACAGCAAGCAGTGCTAGCGAATAGTAAAAATTGTGCGTACCGATCATCATGAAGCCAATTACTGCTGGTGCATATTCTGCCGCCAAAGATGCGTCAGCAACGGCTTTTTCTGGACTTTTAAATAAGTAATTAAGCAGCAGTTTAGCCAAATAAAACTTAAAAAGTGCCATTTTGTTATTAGTTCTTTGCAGCCTAGGCAACATTTCTTTTCTACTGAAATTTTCACCTATCAAGCGACAATTATTTTCTGGTTTATTTCGCAAATTTAAAATTAGTTGACCCGAAATCTCCAGAAACTCTTTTGCAACTTCTTGTTTTAAATTTTGGACTAAATTAAAGTGATTGGCTTGTTTTTCTGCTACATTGTCTAATGGTTCTCCAATCAAAAATAAACACCAAGAAATGCTGTTCGTACAATAAGAAGTATATTCTAAATCTCCTGTTGCTAGACCGCTTTGTACCGCCTCGGTCAAAGGTGCGATTGTCTCCCTGGCGTGGTCTTTCCAGTGTCGCACAAAAGTGTTAAACATATTATAAACTTTGCATTTCAGTTCTTTAGCATTGAATTGCTCTAATAACTTCAAACCTAGTTGTCCAGAATGATATCCACTGTCTATCTCTCCCAATGCGCCAGCCAGCAACAAGCCATACCAACTATATGCGATCGCCCCAAGTGCTGAATGACCCCGTTTAATCGAAAAATCCACCATTGTGAAGATTATCTGTGACAAGAGTTCTGGTTTGGCGACAAAAACAGGAGAAATAACAGCCGAAAGTATCCGCATTGTGGCCAACTGATAGCTATCAGTCATTACCGGAACATTTTCTAGTTCCTCAAGCTGAGGTAATTTAATCCCAGTCAGACCCGTTGGGGGGATTTTTGACAGGGAAACCCCCAATATTTCCAAAGCTTTTAAACCAGTATCAAGGGCTTCAATCATCTGGTTTTGAGACATATAAGACTGGATTTGGAGTTCGTAAACCTTAACTTGGTCGAGCCGGTTTGTCGCGTGTTGCAACACGATATCTGCTAATTCTTGCGATCGCCCAAAGTTAGTATTGAGATATTCAGCCTCCGCTGCTTCTACGTGCAGGTTCAGCGTCAAGTCATAATCCGTCTGCCAATTTGAGTCTCCTGCGCTAACGGAGGATTGAGGGGAGTCGATCAGTTCCAAACCGAGATTCAAATATTTAACAGCAGCTTCGTAAGCATTGGATGCTTTAGCTTTTTTGCCAGCAATCAGATTCAGTTTTGCCAGTTCATATTTTTCTGCTTTTTCGGCGATAAATTCAACACCGAAATTCAGTTGATTGACAATATCAAAGACATTTTCTTCAATCTCCGAAGCGGGAGTATTATTGAGCAGCAGTTGACCGATTTTGACGTGCGTTGCTTGTTTCTCGCCATCGGGAATCAAAGAATAAGCTGCTTGCTGCACTCTGTCGTGCAAAAACTTGTAGCCAACCTTAACATCTTGCAGCCCCGACAGCCCCGTTTCCGAACCCTCAAAAACCAGCGGAATTTTGTAATCGTTGCTCAGCGGCAAAATTAGCCCTGCCTGAAGAGCATCCCAGAGACTTAATGCTGTTTCTTTTTGAGATTTTTCGCTGACAATTGCCAGGACTTCTAAATTAAACCGGTTGCCAATACAGGCCGCTAATTTTAAGGCTGACTGTGCTGCGGCGGACAACTTCCGAATATTTCGAGCGATTAACTCTACGACGTTGCAGTCAGTAATCCCAATGGCTTGGATGTGTCCGAGATCCCACTGCCACGTACCCGATGGAAAATCGTAAACTAACAGATTTTCTTGATAAAGAGTTCTGATTAACTGATTTAAAAAGAATGGATTTCCTTGGGTTTTGTTAAAAAGTAGCTCTGCTAAAAGTTGGATTTTTTCGGAAATTTCGCTTTCTAAAGTTTCGGAAATTAATTGCTGTACGTGACTCAAATCTAAGGGATTAAGAACAATATTGCTGACTATTTCGGGAAGTTCTGCCCCAGATTTTTGAATATTTTCGATGGTTTGAATCAGCGGATGGGTGGCGCTAACTTCGTTATCTCGATAGGCTCCAATTAGCAGCAAATATTTGCTTTCTGAATCCGTCACTAGCAGTTCAATGAATTTCAGCGAGGCGGAATCTGCCCACTGTAAATCGTCGAGAAAAACAACTAGCGGGTGTTCCTGCGCGGTAAACACGCTAATGAATTGTTTAAACACCCGATTAAATCGGTTTTGCGATTCTGTCGGCCCCAATTGCGGGACTTCCGGCTGTTTCCCGATAATTAGTTCGACTTCGGGAATCACGTCTGTGACAACTTTGCCGTTGCTTCCCAAAGCAGCTAGCAATTTTTGTTTCCAAGTCTGGATAGATGGTGCACTTTCTGTTAGCAATTGCCGAATCAATGATTGGAATGCTTGAATCAAAGAAGCGTAGGGAATGTTGCGCTTGAATTGGTCAAATTTACCGGAAATGAAATAGCCGCGCTGCTGAACTATGGGTTTTTGAACTTCATTTACTAAGCAGGATTTGCCGATACCGGAATAACCGGAAACCAGGATCATTTCGACTCCTGGATGGGAATCTATATTGTTTTCGACACCGCTAATTCGGTTAAATGCTGCCAACAAAGCGGCGACTTCAGCTTCTCTACCGTAGAGTTTTTGGGGGATGAGGAGTTGACCGGCGCGATCGGCATTTCCGGCAGTAAAATCAGATATATTGCCAGTAGCTTGTAGTTGCGCCAGACAAGTTTCGAGGTCAAACCTCAGCCCGTCAGCGCTTTGGTACCTATCTTCCGCCATCTTCGCCAACAGCTTCATCACGATGGCAGAGATTGCTTCGGGGATTTCCGGCTTCAAACTGCGAGGATTGGGGGGGATTTTAGCGATGTGACAGTGAACTAATTCTAAAGGGTCGATCGCGCTAAACGGCAATTCACCAGTCAGCATCTCGTAAAAAGTGACACCCAACGAATAAAAATCGCTGCGGTAATCAATTGCCCGATTCATTCTACCAGTTTGTTCCGGCGAAATATAAGCTAACGTACCTTCGAGCAAATTGGGATAGCTGGGCGTTGCGTTTTCTCGAACCAAGCCGGAGGAGATGCTGAAGTCAGTAATTTTGACCTGATAGGTTTCGGGATGGATAATAATATTGTGCGGTTTAATATCTTTGTGAATTATTTGGTTTTGATGGATTTTACCCAAACTTTTTGCTAGTCCAACGGCAATTTCGAGAAAGTGTTTCAAGTCAAGTTTGGTGGAAATTAAAAAATTAGATAAAGCCAAGCCTCCAAAGTCTTCTAATGTCAGCGCCACACCATTGTGATTAGTTTCTAAACTGTAGCAGTTGACAATTCCTTCGATGTTTTTTAGATTAGTTCGGATTTTATATTCATGTCTCAAGCGGGTAATTTCTTCCAGAGTTGGATACTCGCTGTTCAGGGTTTTGACAATGACTGGCAAATTGTGTTTTTGCCAGATTCCCCGATAAATCACAGTATTGACACCAGAGTAAATTTTTTCGGTGATTTGATAGCCTGTTAGTAAAATCATAGTTTAATAAATGTGAAGTTAAATGGCTTGCAGCCAATTTGCAGGAGTTGTGCTATTGACGAAAGTTAATTAGTTGTGTTAGAGGGGTGATGAGTAGGGTTGGCTGACAAAACTTGCGAGACATACTTAAGCTTACTCCAAATCTCACAGCTTTGTCATTGGTTATTTGGCTTAATATTTAAGAGACTCGGCGGTTTCAACCGCGTCTACACAAACAAAACCCGGATGGTGCGCGGGTTGAATAACGGGCGGTTTCAACCGCCGTCTTATCTTCTTCCTTCTTCCTTCTTCCCTCTTCCTTCTTCCTTCTTCCTTCTCAATCATTGCGAGTCAAACCCTGAAGGCTAACTTGCAGAATCGACAAACCCAAAATCATCAAAAATAACACTAGGGCGATCGTACAAGCATAACCAATTTCCAAATCCTTAAAAGCACGTTCGTAAAGATAATAAACAACAGTCTTAGAACTATTGCGAGGGCCGCCCTGAGTCATGATATAAACTTCTTCAAAAACCTTAGTAGCAGAAATCGCCGAAATCACCGCTACCAAAACTAAATAAGGCTTCATCAGTGGCACAGTAATATCCCAGTGTTTCCGCAAACCTTCCGAACCATCAATCGCAGCCGCTTCGTAAAGTTCTGCCGGAATAGATTGCAGCCCAGCCAAATAAATTACCATGTAATAACCCAAGCCTTTCCAGATAGTAACTGCCATCACGCTAAAGAGTACCACCTTCGGGTTGGCAAGCCAAGAAACCGGAGGTAAACCCAACAATTCCCCGAACTGATTCAGCAATCCAGTCTCAGCAAACAGCCACTTCCAAGCAATCCCGGCGACCACCATCGAAATCACCGCAGGCGTGTAGTATGCTGCGCGGAACCAGTTCATCCCCCGCAGCTTTTGATTGCACAAAATGGCCATTCCCAGCGGTAGAACAACCAATATAGGCACTACACAGATCAGATACAGCAGCGTATTGGTCAAAGTTTGCCAAAAAGTGCGATCGCGCCACAGGCGATCGAAATTCTTCAAACCTACCCACTGCGGCATTTGAGTTAAATCGTATTCGTAATTAGTAAAACTCAAATAAAAAGCTTGCACCGCCGGCCACAAAACCGTTAAAGTCAAAATAAACAAAGCCGGAAACAAAAACAAATAAGGCGTCGAATATCGTCGGAAGAAATTTAGATACATAATAATCTGTAATTAGTAGATAAGACGGCGGTTGAAACCGCGCCTACACAAACGATGTCCGCCTCCGCGGACGGTCGAAAACAATGTAATTGCATTCGCCGTATTATCTGATTCTTCAACCCGCGGAGGCGGGTTTTGTCTGTGTAGACGCGAATTCAATTCGCCGTCTTCAATTCGCCGTCTTCAATTCGCCGTCTCTTCAACCGCCGTCTTATCTTATTTCAACCCAGAAAACAAACCCTCCCAATCTCCCGAAGAACGAGAATTTTCCCCCTCTTTTACCTCAAATGTCACCTTACAAGCCTGCGGTTCTTCCAAAGCTTGTACGCACAACTCTGCAATATCTTCCCGGCTAACTTTACCCCGAATATTGTCTCCTTGCTCGAATATCAAAGCTTTGCCGCCCGCTTCTTCAGTCAAAGCACAAGGTCTGACAACAGTATAAGGTATGCCGCTCGATCGCACGCAATCCTCCCCTTTCAACTTCCAAGTCAAAATTCCCCCCAACATATCATTCATTCTGACAGCCGGCGGTTCCTCCTCCAAATTAAGTCCAGGGCGGCCAGGGCGCGTAACTCCAGCCGAACTCACCATCACAAATCGCGGCAAAGTCTGCCCGCCATCAGCTTTAATAGATTCTAATTGCAGTTGAAAAACGCCCGGTGTAAATCTCGGATTCAGCCCGCCATCATATTCAAACTTGCTCAGCATTAATTGAAAGGAATAAATACTGCTGGGATCGAATTTCGAGCCATCTTTCACAGTTTTCGCCCGGAATACTGGAATCAACTTATCGAAGGGAACGATGACAGTAATCCAGGTATTGTAAACAGTATCAAACGAATAGCAATAACCAATTCCATCCCATTTTGCCTCGCTACGCACAATTAATTTGTAGCGCTTACCGTCCCCTTTGACCCGCAGCAAGAGGCCGCTAAATCCTGCGAGATTGAGGGGAGAATCGAAGTTTCTGGTGCGGACGGAAGCAAAGCCGCCGGAGTTGGCGGTGGAAACATTGCCCGTGAATATAGCTGTATTGTCTGTAAGGACGATCGAACTTTCGCTAGTGCCGCCCATCACAACATCGTCCAGAGCTCCCCAAGTTTCCTTTAAATCTTGGGTAGGTTTTGTGAAGTCGAAAATGATTTTTTCGCCTGCTTTAATTAGCTGGCTGCGAACAGCTTGCACTAAATTATTCAGACCTTTATATTCCACAATTTCGGGAACATCCACAACTTCCGGCATATAAAACTTGATGCCTTGATAGTATTTTTCCCTGGTTGGAGTGTCTCCTTCTACTGGTTGAACTTTGGTGCCGGTGCAGCAGATAACTGCATCTATGCCCTCGGTTACTAAGGGCGTTAGCGTCTCGGCGACAGTGATATCTCCTTCGACTAATTCAACATTTTTGCCCAGAATTTCTGTTGCTCTTTTGGTATCTCTGACGAGACAGCGTACTTGATATCCCCGCTGTTGCAATCGCTTGACAACTCGCTTTCCCACGCCACCGGTGGCACCGGCTACGAGTACGAGTTTGGGTTGGTCTTTTTTCTGGTTGCTGCTGCTTCCGAACAGTTGTTGCAGCCAGCTAATGCTGCCAATGAAGGGAATAACGCCGAAATAAGCCAAGGTTTTGACAAATCTGCCGGCATCCCATTGGGCGGTATTTTTTTCTGTCACAGTCGCTTCCTCAGAATGGGATCAAATCTACTTAGCTGCTTTTGTATTTTAATCGAATTTTCGATTTGTGGATTTGGGCTATGAGCGCACTTTTTTTCATTTGACAATGGGTTTCCGATGAATTTGGCTTAAGGGAATCTCAATAATCAACTCGGTTCCCTCTCCGGGGGCAGAAATGCAGATCAATTTTCCGCCGTGTTGTTCCACCACAATTTCGTGGGATATGGCCAAACCTATCCCCGCACCTTTTCCCACCAGTTTTGTGCTAAAAAACGGCTCAAATATTTTCTGGCGAACTGTTTCTTCCATGCCCCAAGCGTTGTCCTTGATCCGAACTGCTACGGCTTTTTCTCCCGGACAAACTTCAGTCACAATCTGAATTTGTCCGCTCTTGGCTGGCTCTTCTTTGCCCCTGCGGTGCGACGATAAGTGCTTGTTGACAAAGGCATCTTCTAGGCTATCAATTGCATTTGCCAGTACATTCATAAACACTTGGTTTATCTCAACTGCGTAACACTCAACCAAAGGCAGAGAGCCATATTCTTTGATGAGATGAATTGCAGGGCGATCGGGCTTCGGTTTGAGTCGGTTGCTCAGAATCAACAAAGCGCTGTCCAATCCGTCGTGAATGTCAACTGGTTTAATCTCTGCTTCGTCAATTCTAGAGAAATTTCGCAGCGACTGAACTATCTCGCGGATGCGGTTAGCTCCTACTTTCATTGAACCCAACAACTTCGGTAAGTCTTCAACTATAAACTCTACTTCTGCTGCTTCTATTTCTACTTGAATTTCTGACGAAGGCGACGGATAGTGCTGAGCGTAAAGCTGCAATAAATTGATGAGTTTTTCGCTGTATTCGTTGGCATAGGTTAGATTTCCGTAGATGAAGTTAATCGGGTTAGTGACTTCATAGGCTACCGCCGCCACCAACTGTCCCAAACTTGACATTCTTTCACTTTGCACCAACTGAGTTTGCGCGCGCTGAAGCTCTGACATCGCTATTTTTAAATGAGCCGTTTTTTCGCGCTCTCTGGCGATTGATGCTTCTAATGCTGTATTTAATTTATTGAGTTTTTCGGCTTGGCGCAGCACTATATTAATCATTGCTTTTTTAAATTCCAATGCTGCCTCTATTTCGCATTGTTTCCAAGGCAATGATTGGCAACTCACATTTTCTTTCCACAGCTCGAAGGATTTGCGAGGAGACAGTCTGGGGCTGCCATCTTCATCTATTTCAACTTGTTTTTTGGGGTTTCCAGCCCAATTCACGGTCTGAATTACTTCCGGGCGAAACCACAAAACGTATATTTTTTGAATTGGCGATATTGCTACGGCTAAACACCCGCTGACTGTCTCTTTAAATCCCTCAGCTTCTGGATAAAATTTGATCAGCGAGTCTGTATAAAATATTTCTTTTGTGAGGTTTGTTTGCACCCACTTAGTTAAGTATTTGAGAGATTTTCCTTGAGGTGTTTTTCCGACTAGATAGCAATTTTCTCCAAATATTATTGCTGCTCCCTGGGCGTTGACTGCTTCCAGCAAATTGTGCTGGCATTTACCGAACACTTCAGACAAGTTTTCGGCGGTGGATATGTCTTCAAAAATCTTGGTTTGAATGGATTTTAAATAAAGTTTATAGTCGTAGTCTTCGTTTCCTTCTTTTGATTGCAGTTCTAAGGACATTACTTGTCCGATAAATTCGCAGGCGGCGCGCACTTCATAGTTGAGGTATTTTGGTGTATAGTTGTGGCAAGCAATCAATCCCCACAGTTTTTGATCTTTGATTAATGAAATTGACATCGAAGCTGCCACGCCCATATTTTGCAGGTATTCTATGTGAATGGGAGAAACGCTTCTCAATACGCAAAAACTGAGGTCTACAGGTTCGTTGGTAATAGAATTGTTGCCGGATACGAGGGGAACTGGTTGATAGTTAATATCGGGAATCAACCTCAACCAATTTAATGAATACAGTTTTCTTGCTTGTTTGGGAATATCTGTGCTGGGGTAGTTTAATCCTAAGAAAGGAGTCAGGTTTTCTGTTTTGTCTTCGGCGATGACAGCGCCGTTGCCATCGGGATCGAATTGATAGACCATTACTCTATCAAATTTGGAAATTCTTCTGATTTCTTTTACAGTTTGTTGACATAAATCTTTGAGAGTTGTGGCGCTTTGAATTTGGCTGACAGTGGATCTCACTGAATGATAAAAACTAAAAATCGAAAGATTTTCTGTGGTAGTGGATAATTCTAATTCTACCATCAAAAATCCTTCTAATCGGTGGATAATGCAGTCAAATTCTAAAGATTGGCCGGCTTTTTCGACGGACACTTTAATGGGATTGACGGTTTTTAAGTTTTCCTTTTCCAAACAGGCAGTGAATTTTTCGAGCTGAGCGCGATCGAATAATAAGCTCAAATTTTGACCGATCGCACTTTTGGCATCAAAGCCTAACAAATCTTGCGTATTTTCACTGACTTGCAGTATTTCTAGTTCAGGTTCTCGCACCACAAGTAGCACGCCGTGCGGCTGAATATGCCCTGATATGTGAATGGGTTCTCTGTCGCAGTTGGTCAAGTCAACTTCTACGAGTGCTGGGATTGTGATTTGTCGATCCATTGTGTCTATTTCCCGCTGTAAAATTTTGAGAAGGTTCTATCGATTTGAGATTTGAGTTCAAATTTGCTTTTAAATAATCTCATCTGAGAATCAGCGAGTCGAAAATGATTGAGTCGCAAATCAGCCTACCCTTGTGTTGCAGCTCGACTGGCCCCAGCATTCTAGATCTTTTTACGAACTTAGCTCTTCTATTCGATCGCTCCCCAATCTTAATTATTGCAGCAATTGTTGCCATTTTTCAAGTAGTTTTAATAATATTTCACAAAGTTAATATTTGTGGTAAACTTTTGACAGGGAGAAAAAGGAGGAGAGAAATGTGTCTTCAGACCGGCAGACTGACGAAAAGATTAAGTTAAGGTAAGGGTGACAAGATATAAAAGTCAAGTCACGTTAAACTATTTAAGTATATCCAACAGGCCCGACAATTAGACTAATGCTCGACTTCAATACAGTTACTGAGTTTTCCCATACCTACTGCATAGGTATCTGTGCTTTTTTAGTTCCGGCAAACTTGCTGACTACTTTGCTGACAGGGATTTTGACAGGACTAAACCGACCTCGAATGCAGGTTTTGGCATCTGCGGCTGTGGCTGGATTTTGGGCTACAGCAATGTTATTTCACGTTTTTACCTGGTTTGCGATCGGCGTAGTAATGCCTCCGACATATATCTTGTTAGCGATGGCAATCACTTGTCTGGCTATCAATATCTGGGCGGTGGCGCATCCTGACAGCATGATGCAATTAATTAGAGTTGCGGTATCAGCTTTTAGGGAATTTGTGAGAAGAAGGAAGGAAGTTCGGCAACGGATTGTGTAACGGATTTAACGAATTTTAGGAAGTAAAATTTTAGCGATCTAGGATAGAAATTGGTAGCGAGAAACGTGAAAAATATCAGGGATAATATTAGTTTTTACTAAAGTATTCCCTGGTTCCAAATATTAGTTCGGAGTCCTAATTTTATACTGGTTATTCTGGTTCGTGATCGCGACATTCTTCATCTTCGGGGCCGCCCGGATGGATCGTGCAGTTGAGCAGGTGGCCGCCATCGCTTCTGCCATAATAGTAGCGGCATCCGGTGCAAATTGCGGGACGGGCGATCGCACTTCGGTAAACCGGATAATCGGCAGCCAGCAGCGAAAAGTCGCGCTGCGTCTGAACAGTCCCGATCATCGCGCCTGAAAGTTCGACAGCTTGGCGGATGTTTTCGATCCTGGTGTAAGGTGGTAGGTAAATGTCAATATAAAGGCGTATGCCCTCGCCTTCGTACTCGTGGCGGGTAATATTGCCTCCGAGCAAACCGACGTGCGACGTAATGGCGGAGAAAAATTCCGCTGCAAAGGTGCAGTAACCGGAGAAAAGGTGAATGTGTTCGTCGGTTACTGCTCTCAAAGTCAGGCGAGTAGGAATCAGCACTCTCAGGTAAGCATCGAGTTCGTCAAAAACCGGTTCGGCGAGGAAAAGCATCTGGTTTGCGTCTTCGTGGTTGAGTCCAAAACCCTTAGAAACCTTGGACACGAGGGCTGCTAAAATATCAAAAACTTGGGTTAATAGCGATTGTAGTGTGCTATCAATGGCGATCGGACATTCTCTGAGCAGTTTTAAATAATCTTCCAAGCGATGGGCTATGCGCTGAATGCTGCTAAATCCCAGCATAGCTGCTCCCCCTTTAATCGAGTGCGAGGCTCGGATGAGCTGGTTTATGCTTTGGGGAGCTTGCATGGTGTTTTGCAGGCCCTGCAAGCCTTGTTCGATGATTTGAATGTGTTCTGTGGCTTCTTCGAGAAAGTAGCCGATGATGCGCTGTAGTTGTTCTGGCAGCATAATTTTATTCTCCGAAATGCACCCAAATATTATTGGTCATTGGTCATTGGTCATTAGTCATTGGTCATTGGTCATCTTGCCCGCTCGCGAAGTCGAAGGGTGGTCATTAGTCATTGGTCATCAGTCATTAGTCATTGTCATTAGTTATTAGTTATTAGTCAGACATTTGATAGTTTTGATTGGATATTTAAATGACGAGTTATTGGCAGCGTATCAATGGGTGCTTTTGTATGAGTGCGAACGTCCCCGCTCGCTAGATATGTAAACAAGCCAGCGGAGACGCTCGCACTGAAAAACGCTTTTTACATTCATTTATATGCTACCCACTTATTTGTATT
The DNA here is from genome assembly GCF_036705955.1 of Microcoleus sp. A6-C6. NCBI lineage: Bacteria > Bacillati > Cyanobacteriota > Cyanophyceae > Oscillatoriales > Microcoleaceae > Microcoleus > Microcoleus sp. A6-C6. The sequence continues at coordinate 315,881 of NZ_JAUBVR010000001.1, forward strand.
TTTTAGATCTAATCTTTTTTATTCTGACTCACGCCAACTGTAGTGGCAAGGCTGAGAATTGTTAACTGTTGACTGTGCTTTTTTTAGCTCCGAGGGTAGCGGTTGCTACGCCAAACAGCAGTATCGCAGCACCTGCGAGTACCGCCGGGGCGGGCACTTCCCGAAACAGCAAATAACCAAAAAAACTCGCCGCTACCGGTTCAAACAAGATGGCAAGAGTTACTATAGTTGGGGAAATTTGCATTACTGCCCAGTTTAAAATGGTGTGGCCGACTAATTGAGGCAAGGCGGCGGTTAACAAAATATAAAAATATACAATGTGCGGATAACCGGTATAACTGATGCCGAAGGCGAGGGGGAGAGGGAGCAGGACGATCGCACTAACAGTATAGGCGATCGCGATATAACCGCCAATTCCCAGTCCTCGCCGCTGAGCTTCCCGCCCCAACAGCAGGTACAAGCTGACAGCCCAGGAACCAGCCAGAGCCAGGAAATCGCCTAGGAGTTTACTGCTACCGGCACTTTCTGCGCCCCCACTCCCCAGGGCGATCGCCATTCCGCCTGCAAGCGCTATAGTAATGCCAGCGATCGACATTTTGCTGAGTTTTTCGCCAAACCAGAAGCGCGACAATAGCGCTATCCAAACGGGAGTTGTGGTGACGAGGGCTGTGGAAGCCGCAATCGAAGTATAAGAAAGTGAGGTAATCCAGAGAGCAAAGTGCAGGGCGAGACACAAACCAGCCGCCGCAGCATAGCGCCGAGCTCCCGGTTGTAAGGCTTTCCACTGAATTTTCTGCCAAGCTGGAAGCAGAATTAAGGAAGACAAACTCAAGCGAGATGCGGCGAGTATCAGACTGAAACCGAGGCCGCCCGCGCCTGCTTCCATGTTCGCCAGCCGAATTAAAATCGAAGAGGTTGAGACTGCCAAAACGCCGATAATTAACAATAGGGCGATCGACCAATTCTGCGGTTGTTTAGGAAAATTCATTTGTTCGAGAATTGGTAAGGGGAAATTGGAAATTGCCGAAAATAAAATTTATATAGCAATTTTCGCACAATTCTGAACTAGACTTATTGCATAAATTTTGGATGAATAGGTCAATCGCAGAGGCAAGGCAGATCAACGCAGATCAACGCAGATGCGTTTCAAGAAGAGCGAGGGAATGAATTCAATTCAACTCTACTGTTGATCTTGCCTTCTCTTCTCCTCTTTTCCTTCGTGTCCTTTGCGTCTTCGCGGTTCGTTTTTAAAAGCCCGCTCGCCAATATTTAAAATTTGTTATATTCAAGACAAACTATTAATATAGAACGCGCCCAAAAATACTTGGCATCTGTTATAGTTTCCATACAGCAGCAAACGAAGCCCCCACTTACAAAGTATAACTATCTATGGCTCCTACAGTTTTGATGACAGGCGCTTCTCAAGGAAGCGGCAAAGCAACGGCACTGTTATTTGCCAGCAAAGGTTACGATGTGGTGATGGTGGCTCGCGAGCCAGAGAGATTGGCAGCAGCAGCGGCTCAGGTGCAGCGTGAAGGCACTTCCGCTGTCCCTATTGCGGGGGATGTAGGCGACATTCAACAAGTGCGGGCGATCGTCCAAAAAGCCCTAGATGTGTGCGGAAACATTGATGTTTTGGTGAATAATGCCGGGATTTGTCTCGCGGGGGCGATCGAGCAAACCACCTCCGAAGATTGGCAGCAATTAATGAATACCAATTTTTGGGGTTGCGTTAACACAATTCAAGAAATTTTGCCACATTTTCTCGATCGCAAAACGGGTACAATCGTCAATGTTGGCTCCATAGGCGGCAAAATGCCCTTGCCTCAAATGACCGCTTATTGCGCCAGCAAATATGCAGTAACCGGTTTAACAGAAAGTTTGCGATTGGAATTAGCGCCCCAAGGTATTCACGTTTGCGCCGTACATCCGGGCTTGATCAACAGCGATTTTTTGGAAGGAGCTCAATTTCGCGATCGAGACGAACCAGCAGTCGAATTGCGCCGCCAACAAATGAGCGAAATGTTGAAATCTGACTGGGCTTCTCAGCCGGAAGATATTGCTAAAGCTATCTGGGATGCTGTCAAGAATCAGCGTGCAGAAGTTACCGTCGGCCCAGCTTTTTTTGCATCGGAAGCCTATCGATTATTCCCCGGTTTGATGCAGTGGGCAATGGCAAAGAGTAATTAGTCATTAGTTATGAGTCATTAGTTTGTAGGGTGTACACTGCGCACCGGTTGACTTTGTAGCTAACTAATCTTAGAGAGCGCTTCGGGGGAAAACTATTGAGTAGGCGATCTTCACATTCAGCCCTCGATCGCACCCTATAATAACTAAAGCCGGTGCACATTGCGCACCCTACACCTACCAATTAAAGCAAAGAACTAGCATTAACCAAACGATCGGTTAAATCCGCAGGTGTCACATTCAACACAGTACCCAATAAAGCATTAGTAACACCGAACCTAATATTAGTAGCTTCCACACGACCGTTGCCATCTGGATCGAGACTTTGCTGCGAGATGCCACCCTTGGCTAACAAACTCGTTCCCCCCGATATAGTTCCTGGATCGAGCAACAGCAGTCTCGGATCGTTTAAGCTATAACTTACCTGTTCAAAAGTGATATTGCTGCTGGTAAAAGCTGCACTAATTCCGATCGAATCACTAGATTTATCAAAATCCACAATTACCGCGTCAGGAACTTCATTCCCAACCAATCTAATTCCCGCTTGATCGACTCGAAAAACAAAGACATCGCTCCCAGCACCACCTTTGTAAATATCCACATCTCTGTCGCCAATTAAAGTATCGTTACCGTCACCGCCAACTAACAAATCAACACCTTGTCCCCCGCGCAGCAAATCATTTCCCGCACCGCCATCAAGGAAATCGCTATTTCTATCCCCTGTCAATAAATCGTCACCAGTTTCTCCCAAAAGATCGTCATCATCTTTGCCGCCATAAAGAGAATCACTGCCGGCGCCGCCTAACAGACTGTCTTTACCATCGTTGCCGAAAATCCGTTCTGCATCTGACGAACCCCTGACAGTATCATTGCCGCCCAGCATCAAAACTCCCCCAGAAAAACTGGCAAGTTGTCCCGGTGCAAGTGTAATATTTTCAGGAGTATTGTCTCCTACCAAACGAGAGATGCCTGAATTATCGGGGGTGAGTACCATAGTTGTAAATTTTGTGTAATGCGATCGTGGATATCTTACAATTATCTCCATCTTGGCACAAGCCGATCGCAAAATCGCAGATTAAAATAAAAGTTAAAAGTTAAGCCAATGCCAATTATCTTAGTTAAAGACTTAAGTAAGGTTTATCCCGTAGCGATTAAGGAACCGGGACTGAAAGGAACTATGCAGCACTTTTTTAAGCGCACTTACCGCAATATCAAAGCAGTTGAGGGCGTTTCTTTCAGTATTGAACCTGGGGAAGTGGTGGGGTTTCTGGGCGCTAACGGTGCGGGAAAAACAACGACGCTGAAAATGCTGACTGGTTTGATTTATCCGTCTGGTGGTACTGTCAGTGTGTGCGATCGTACTCCTTTCCGCCGCGAAGCAGATTTTCTGCAAAGAATCACCCTAGTCATGGGGCAGAAACAGCAGTTAATTTGGGATTTACCCGTGCTCGACTCTCTGCGAATCAATGCCGCAGTCTACGGCATTCCCGATGCAGATTATCGGCAGCGAATCGGAGAATTGACAGAAATGCTGTCACTAGAAGGCAAGTTAAATCAGGCGGTACGAAAGCTGTCTTTGGGGGAACGCATGAAAGCTGAATTAATGGCGGCGCTACTGCACCACCCGGAGGTATTATTTTTAGATGAACCGACTTTAGGTTTGGATATCAACGCACAGTTTAGTGTCAGGCAATTTCTGCGAGAATATAACGAACGCTATCAAGCAACGGTGCTTTTGACAAGTCACTACATGGCTGACATTACTGCTTTGTGCAAGCGCGTTTTGTTAATCCATGAAGGGCAATTAATTTATGATGGCAGTTTGGACGGATTGCTCGACAGGTTTGTACCTTATCGGGAAGTTCAAGTAAAATTAGCTAATCCGCTGGCAAAAGATAGCGCTTTTGGTTACGGCGAGGTAGAATCAATTGAAGGTGATTCAGTGCGGTTTTTGGTAAAAAGAGAGGAGCTAACAGGGAGCGTCTCGAAGATGTTGGCGGAGTTAGAAGTAATAGATTTGACTGTTACTGATCCGCCAATTGAAGAGGTTATCGGTCGAGTTTTTCGCACCGGAAAAGTGTAATTAATGCGAGCGCTTTGGTGAATAAAATTAACCACAATTCTTGTAGGGGCGGGTTCACAAACAATCTGTAATTCACATCCAGAATATAAATAAACCCGCCCCCACCCATCGACAGAATTCGATCGCCGGGAATTCAATGTGCACGATACAAGTATAAATTTACATGATTTGATACGCTCTATGAAAAAAATCATCAGAATTGCTAAAAATTTGCTGATTACCTACTACGCTTATATGGTCGAATACCGGGCGGAATTGCTTTTATGGGTTCTGTCGGGAGCTTTGCCGTTTATCTTGATGGGCGTGTGGATGCAAGCGGCTCAAAATGGGCAATTTGGGCTGAATTCGATCGACTTTGCCCGTTACTTTTTAGCAGCTTTTATCGTCAGACAAACAAATGTTGTATGGGTGATTTGGGAGTTTGAAAAACAGGTAGTGCAAGGGACTTTATCTAATAAGTTGTTGCAGCCTTTAGATCCAGTATGGCATCACTTCGCGTCTCATGTTTCCGAAAGGTTTGCAAGGGTGCCTTTTGTATTCGGATTGGTGCTGCTATTTTTTGCACTTTACCCGCAGGCTTTTTGGCTGCCGAGTTTGGGCAGGTTTTTGTTGTTTGTGTTGGTTCTCGTCTTGGCTTTTTGCTTGCGGTTCCTGATCCAGTATACCTTTGCGCTGTTTGCTTTTTGGATCGAGCGCGCAAGTGCGATCGAACAATTCTGGTTTTTGATTTACCTGTTTTTATCGGGACTTATTGCGCCACTAGAAGTGTTTCCCGCACCCGTGCGCGAAGTAGTTTTGTGGACTCCGTTTCCTTATTTAATTCATTTCCCAGCTTCAATTTTGATAGGATTACCCGTAGATATTGGCCGCGGTTTGTTGGTGATGCTGGGTTGGGGTGCGCTGTTTTTTGTGTGGAATCGCTGGCTGTGGCGGCAGGGTTTAAAGCAGTATTCGGGTATGGGAGCTTAAACAGTTGACAGTTGACAGTTGACAGTTGACAGTTGACAGTTGACAGTTGACAGTTGACAGTTATCAGTCATTGACAGTTGACAGTTGACAGTGGATAATGGATATTTAGGGAACAATATCTGGTGCTATCAACTATCAATTATCAACTGTCAATGACTGATAACTCACCACTAAAAAATAAATCTTTTGCCTTTGCCCTCCGAACGGTTAACCTATATAAATACTTGTCTATCAATAAAAAAGAATATGTATTGTCGAAACAACTACTACGATCTGGAACAGCTATCGGTGCATTAGTTAGAGAAGCCGAACAAGCCGAAAGCAAAGCCGATTTTATTCATAAACTAGCTATTGCCCTCAAAGAAGCCAACGAAACAGAATACTGGATATTGCTACTTCGAGAAACCGATTATCTCACTCCAAAAGAAAGCGAATCAATCTTAAACGACCTAAAATAACTCCTAAAACTACTAACCAGCATCATCAAAACAACCAAACAAAAACTCAATAACAGTTGACAGTGGACAATTGACGATTGACACTGGACAGTGGACAGTGGATATTTAGCGAACAATCTCCGGCACTATCAACTATCAACTGTCAACTGTCAGCAGACATCATGCAAAAATGCGATCGCAATCATTCAAGAATTGCATAAAAATTAATTTTTTGTATCCATACATACAAAAATTTACAAAAAAGTCTTCTATTAATAAAGCCAAGGACTGATAAATGAGATAAAAGAGATTCTAATGACAGCCAAAAAAAACCTGATTGTAATCGGCAATGGCATGGTAGGTCACAAGTTCCTAGAGTTAATGGTAAGCTCGGATGCTGCCAAAGACTGGAATTTAATTACTTTTTGTGAAGAAGCGCGCGTTGCTTACGATCGCGTAAACCTCAGCGGATTTTTCTCTGGCAAAACAGCGGGAGATTTATCTCTAGTTGCACCAGGATTTTATCAAGAAAATGGCATTGAAATTCATATCGGCGACAAAGCAGTCGCTATCAATCGGGAACAAAAAACAGTCACTTCTGCCAATGGTTTAGAGGTTCCCTACGACAAAATTGTAATCGCCACAGGTTCCTATCCATTTGTGCCACCCATCAAAGGCAAAGATGCTACGGGAACTTTTGTTTACCGGACAATTGATGACTTGGAGGCGATGTCAGATCATGCTAAAAATTGCCAAATTGGTGTAGTAATCGGTGGCGGTTTGTTGGGTTTAGAATGCGCGAATGCTCTGCAAAATATGGGATTGAAAACTCATGTAGTTGAGTTTTCGTCGCGGCTGATGCCTGTACAAGTTGATGAGGTTGGTGGCGCGATTCTTCGCAGCAAAATCGAAGAGTTGGGGGTTTCGGTTCACACCAGCAAATCTACAACGGAAGTTGTCAGCGAAAATGGCAAAGTTACTAAGATGCTGTTTGCTGATGGTTCGGAATTGGCAACGGATATGATTGTGTTTTCTGCTGGTATTCGCCCGCGCGATGAAATTGCTAGAACTTCTGGGATAGAAGTAGGAGAACGTGGTGGTATTGTGATTAATGATAGCTGCCAAACTTCTGATTCTGATATTTATGCGATCGGCGAATGTGCACTTTATCAAAATCGCATCTACGGTTTAGTCGCGCCTGGGTACACAATGGCCAGCGTCGCCGCCGATATTTTGGGCAGTGCAGCGGATGACGGCACTAGCACTTTTACTGGTGCGGATATGTCCTCGAAACTTAAACTTTTGGGCGTGGATGTTGCGAGTTTTGGTGATGCTTTTGCCAAGTCTCCTGATGCTAAAGAAATTGTGGTTGCTGACACTTTCCAAGGCATTTACAAAAAATTAGTTTTAAATCAAGACGGTAGCCGGATTTTAGGCGGAATTCTCGTCGGAGATGCTTCTGCTTACGGCACTTTGCTGCAATTCATGCAAAATGAAATTGCTCTCCCGCCGCATCCTGAAGATTTGTTGATGCCGCCGCGCGAAGGGGGATCACCTGCGGGTTTTGGTGTGGAGAGTTTGCCTGATTCGGCTCAAATTTGTTCTTGTAATAATGTCAGCAAGGGGCAGATTTGTGAGGCGATTCGCGATCGCAATTTAACTGATGTTGCCAGCGTCAAGAAATGCACTCAAGCTGGTACTGGTTGCGGCGGCTGCGTGCCTTTGGTGACGGATATCTTTAAGTCCCAGATGAAGAAAGCTGGGTTTGCAGTCAAGAATCACTTCTGCGAACATTTTGAGTATTCCCGTCAAGAATTGTACCATTTGGTGCGCTCTCAAGAGCTGAAAAGCTTTGACGAGACGATCGCACAACACGGCAAAGGGCACGGCTGCGAAATTTGCAAGCCTGCTGTTGCTTCGATGCTGGCTTCTACCTGGAATGACCATATTCTAGAGAAGTCTCACGTCGGTTTGCAAGATACGAATGATTACTATTTGGCAAACATTCAACGCGACGGTACTTATTCGGTGGTGCCGCGTGTACCGGGTGGAGAAATTACGCCGGATAAGTTGATTGTTTTGGGAGAAGTTGCTAAGGATTTTGGGCTTTATACTAAAATTACTGGGGCGCAACGGATCGATTTGTTTGGGGCGCGTGTGGATCAGTTGCCCCTAATTTGGCGCAGGTTGATCGATGCGGGATTTGAGTCGGGACACGCTTATGGCAAGGCTTTGCGGACTGTAAAATCTTGTGTTGGCAGCACTTGGTGCCGCTTTGGGGTGCAGGATTCGACGAGTTTGGCGATCGAGGTTGAATTGCGATATCGCGGTTTGCGAGCTCCTCACAAATTCAAGTCTGCTGTCTCTGGCTGCACTCGCGAATGCGCGGAAGCTCAAAGCAAGGATTTTGGAATTATTGCGACTGAGAATGGTTGGAATTTGTATGTGTGCGGCAATGGTGGGATGAAGCCGCAGCACGCGGTTTTGTTGGCGGCTGATATTGATCAGGAAACTTTGATTAAGTATGTCGATCGCTTTTTGGTCTTCTATCTTCGCACGGCCGATCGCCTGGAACGTACTGCTACATGGTTTAATAAGCTTGAGGGCGGGATTGAATACCTGAAGCAGGTGATAATTGAGGATTCTCTGGGCATTTGTGCTGAGCTAGAAGCGCAGATGGAACATTTGGTTAATACTTATCAATGTGAGTGGAAAACGACGATTGAAGACCCGCAAAAGGTGCAACGATTCCAGCATTTTGTGAATTCCGATTTGCCAGATCCGAGTATTGTTCGTGTTGAGGAACGGGGACAAACTCGCCCTGCTTATGAGCATGAAAAGGCTCTGGCTGGAGTTGCAGAATAACCCAATGTGTGTCAACTTGAGTTCAAACGTATTGTCAGCTTGATTGTTTTAGGCAAAGCCTCCGATCCCCCCTAACCCCCCTTAAAAAGCAGGGTGGATTAATTGTCGAGAAGCCAAATCAAGGCTATGAAGGCTATTGGCGGACATTATGCGAAGGATTTAA